>NZ_JBIAZN010000007.1:105254-351318 GCF_042899225.1 Streptomyces sp. NPDC000134 | reverse complement strand
CTCCGGCGAACCCACCCCACCCGGATACCGGCAACCCATCCCCACGATCGCGATCGGCTCATCCGACACCACCGCCGCCCGCACCCGCTCCCGCGCCCGGTCACCGCCGAGGAGGGTGGAGCGCAGGTGGTTCGCGAGGACCAGGGGTGTCGGGTAGTCGAAGACGAGGGTGGCCGGCAGGCGCAGGCCGGTGGCCGTGCCCAGCAGGTTGCGCAGTTCCACCGCCATCAGCGAGTCGAAGCCGAGTTCGTCGAAGGCGCGCTCGGGTTCGACCTGGGCGGCGGACGCGTGGCCGAGTACACCGGCGACGTGGGTGCGTACGAGGTCGAGCAGCAGCGGGAGGCGTTCGTCCTCCGGCAGCGCCGAGAGCCGTGCCGCCAGTCCGCCGTCGGTGGCCGGGGCCGCCTCGGGGCGTGCCGTGCGCACCAGGGAGCGCAGCAGCGCGGGGACGGTCTCGGGACGGGCTCGTAGCGGTGCCAGGTCCAGCCGCATGGGCACGGCCACGGCGAAGGGCAGCGTGACGGCGGCGTCGAACAGTCGCAGTCCCTCGTCGGCGGAGAGCGCGGCGGCACCGGAGCGCGTGAGGCGGTCCCGGTCGGTGCCGGCCAGTTCGTCGGTCATGCCGCTCGCGTCGGCCCACAGCCCCCATGCGAGGGAGGTCGCGGGCAGCCCGGCCGCCCGGCGGTGCTGGGCCAGCGCGTCCAGGAACGCGTTGGCCGCCGCGTAATTGCCCTGTCCGGGGTTGCCGAACGTGCCCGCCGCCGAGGAGAACAGCACGAACGCCGACAGGTCCAGGTCACGGGTCAGCTCGTGCAGGTTCCACGCCGCGTCCACCTTCGGCCGGAACACCGTATCGATCCGCTCCGGCGTCAGCGAACCGATCGTCCCGTCGTCCAGCACACCCGCCACATGGACGACGGCGGTGACGGGGTGCTCGGCCAGCAGCGCCGCCACGGCGTCCCGGTCACCCACATCGCAGGCGACGGTGGTGACCTCGGCTCCCAGTTCGGTCAACTCGTCGCGGACCGGCCCTGCTTCCCCGCGTCTGCTCGCCAGCACCAGGCGTCGTACCCCGTGCCGTTCCACCAGGTGGCGGGCCACCAGTCCGCCGAGCGTCCCGCTCGCGCCCGTCACCAGCACCGAGCCGTCCGGGCCGAACACCGGCTCCGTGCCGGCCTCCGGCCGCTGTTCCGCGGGACGCACCCGCACGAGCCTCGGTACGCGGATCTCGCCGGAGCGCAGGGCCAGTTGCGGTTCGCCGGTCGCGGCGGCGCCGGGCAGTACGTGGGCGGAGGCGGCCTCCCCGTCGGTGTCGATGAGCACGAACCGGTCGGGGTGTTCGGCCTGTGCCGCGCGGACGAGGCCCCACACCGGCGCGCCGGTCAGGTCGGGGACGTCCTCGCCGGGGCCCGCCGCCACCGCGCCGGTGGTGACCAGGGCCAGCCGGGCCGAGCCGAACCGGTCGTCGGCGAGCCAGGTCTGGAGCAGTGTCAGGGCCCAGTACGTGGCCTCGGCGGGGTTCGTGGCCGGGGGGACGGGGGCGAGGACGAGGTCGGGCACCTCGTCCTGGCCCAGGGCTGCCAGGTCGGGGTAGGTGCGGACCGGTCCGGAGGTGTCCGTCCGGCCGAGCCCGTCGCCCAGGACCGCCCAGCGGGCGGAGACGGAGGCGGCGGGGCGTACGCGGGTCCAGTCGACCCGGAACAGCGAGTCCGTCCGGTCGCCGCCCAGCCCGTCCGCCGGCAGCGTCCGCAGCGTCAGTGCCTCGACCGAGGCGACGGGGGCGCCCGTGCCGTCGGTCAGGTCGATGGCGACGCCCGAGGCGCCCGCCGGGGAGAGCCGGGCCCGCAGGGCGGAGGCGCCGCCGCGGTGCAGTCGTATCCCGCGCCAGGAGTACGGCAGGTGCAACTGTTCCGCGTCGGTGACGAAATCGCCCAGTCCGACGGCGTGCAGGGCGGAGTCGAGCAGCGCGGGGTGCAGGCCGAAGGAGCCCGCGGTGTCCCGGTCGGGGAGTTCCACCTCGGCGAACACCTCGTCGCCCCGGCGCCAGGCGGCGCGCAGGCCGCGGAAGGCGGGCCCGTAGCCGAGGCCCGAGGCGGCGAGGTCGTCGTAGCGGCCGTCGATGGCGAGCCGTTCGGCTCCCTCGGGCGGCCAGGCGGCCGTGGTGGAGGCGGGGGCCGGTTCGTCCGCGGTGAGGGTGCCGAAGGCGTGGCGTGTCCACGGCTGGTCGTCGGGCGCGTCGTCGGGCCGGGAGTAGGCGCCCAGCGTGCGGCGCCCCGACGCGTCCGGCGTGCCGACGGAGACCTGGAGCCACACCGCGCCGTCCTGCGGCAGGACCAGCGGTGCCGCCAGCGTCAGTTCCTCGACGTGGCCGAGTCCGACCTGGTCGCCCGCCCGGATCGCCAGTTCCACGAAGGCGGAGCCCGGGACGAGGACCACGCCGCCGACGGTGTGGTCGGCGAGCCAGGGGTGGGTGGTCAGGGAGAGCCTGCCGGTGAGCAGGGCGCCTTCTTCGGCGGCCAGGGTGACCGCGGCGCCCAGCAGCGGGTGGTCGGCGGCCCGCAGGCCGGCCGAGGTCACGTCCGTCACGTACGCCCCGGCGTCCAGCCAGAACCTGCTGCGCTGGAACGGGTACGTGGGCAGGTCGACGCGCCGTGCGCCGCGTCCCGCGAAGGCCGCCCGCCAGTCGAGGGCGACGCCCCGCACGTGCAGTGCCGCGACGGCCGAGGTGAGGGTGGCGCCCTCGCCCCGGTTCGCGCGGGCGGCGGGCACCAGCAGCGCGTCCTCGTCGACGCAGTCGCGGCCCATCGCGGTCAGCACCGCGTCGGGACCCAGTTCCAGGAAGTGTGTGACGCCCTGGTCGCGCAGGCACCGCACGCCGTCGAGGAAGCGGACCGCCTCGCGGGCGTGGCGTACCCAGTGCTCCGGGTCGCGGGCCTGCTCCGGGGAGAGGACGGCGCCGGTCAGGGTGGAGACGATCGGGATCGCGGGCGTGCCGTAGGAGACGGTGCGGGCGACGGCGCGGAAGTCGTCCAGTACGGCGTCCACGTGCGGGGAGTGGAAGGCGTGGCTGACCCGCAGGTACCGGGTCTTTCCGCCGCGCTCGCGCCAGGCGCCGTCGATGGCGGCCACCGCGTCGGCGTCGCCCGCGATGACCGTGGAGGCGGGGCCGTTGACCGCCGCGACGTCCACCGCGCCGCCGTGCTCGGCGATCAGGCGGCGGACGGTCTCCTCGTCGGCGCGCAGCGACAGCATCGCGCCGCCCTCGGGCAGCGCCCCCATCAGCGCGCCGCGGGCGGCGACCAGCGCGCACGCGTCGGCGAGGGAGAACACGCCCGACACGTGGGCGGCGGCCAGTTCACCGATGGAGTGGCCGGCCAGGAACTGCGGGGCCAGGCCCCAGGCCGTGACGAGGCGGAACAGCGCCACCTCGATCGCGAACAGCGCGGGCTGGGTGTAGGTGGTCAGGTCGAGCAGGGCGGCGGTCCCGGTGCCGGGCTCGGCGAAGAGCACCTCCCGCAGCGGCCGGTCCAGGTGCGGGTCCAGGGCGGCGCAGACCTCGTCCAGCGCGTCCGCGAACACGGGGAACTCCCGGTACAGTTCGCGGCCCGTGCCGGCCCGCTGGCTGCCCTGCCCGCTGAACAGGAACGCGAGCTTGCCGCGGCTGCCCACCGTGCCGCGGACCAGGTTCGGGGCCTCGTCGCCGGCGGCCAGGGCGCGCAGTCCGCTCAGCAGTTCCGCGCGGTCCGTGCCGACGACGGCGGCCCGGTGTTCCAGGGCGGTCCTGCTCACGGCGAGCGAGTAGCCGATGTCCACCGCCGGCGCGTTCTGGCCGTCCAGGTGGGACAGGAGGTCGGCGGCGCGCTCGCGCAGCGCGCCGGGGTCGTTGCCGGACAGCACCCACGGCACCGCGTCGGTCAGGACGGGGGCGGCGGCTTCGGGGGCACCGCCCTGTTCGCCGCCGCGTCCCTCCCGCTCGTCGGCGCTTGCGCCCTGCTCGGCGGTGCCTGCGCCCTGCTCGTCGGCGGTTGCGCCCTGCTCGGCGGCGGGGCCGTCCTGCCCGGCGGCGGGCTCGGCGTTCTCGGCCGGGGCCTGTTCGAGGACGACGTGGGCGTTGGTGCCGCTGATGCCGAACGACGACACCGCCGCCCTGCGAAGCTGCCCCGTCTCCGGCCAGGGCCGGGCCCTGGTCAGCAGTTCCACGGCGCCCGCCGACCAGTCGACGTGCCGGGAGGGCTCGCCGACGTGCAGGGTCGGCGGCAGCACGCCGTGCCGCATCGCCATCACCATCTTGATGACGCCCGCGACACCGGCCGCGCCCTGGGTGTGCCCGATGTTGGACTTCACCGAGCCCAGCCACAGCGGCTCCCCGACCCGCTCCTGGCCGTAGGTGGCCAGCAGCGCCTGGGCCTCGATCGGGTCGCCCAGCGTGGTGCCGGTGCCGTGCGCCTCGACCGCGTCGACCTGGGCCGCGGTGAGCCCGGCGCTGTCCAGGGCCTGCCGGATCACCCGCTGCTGCGAGGGACCGTTGGGTGCGGTCAGGCCGTTGGACGCGCCGTCCTGGTTCACCGCCGAGCCGCGCACGATGCCCAGCACGGGGTGGCCGTTGCGGCGGGCGTCGGACAGCTTCTCCAGCAGCAGCATGCCGACGCCCTCGCCCCAGCCGGTGCCGTCGGCGCTGTCGGAGAAGGACTTGCAGCGGCCGTCCGCGGCGAGGCCGCGCTGCTTGCTGAAGCCGATGAACGTGTTCGGGGTCGCCATGACGGTGACTCCGCCCGCGAGGGCGAGCCCGCACTCGCCCGTCCGCAGCGCCTGGGCCGCCAGGTGCAGGGTGACCAGGGAGGACGAGCAGGCGGTGTCCACCGTGACGGCGGGCCCCTCCAGCGCGAACGTGTAGGACACCCGGCCGGAGGCGACGCTGCCGAAGCCGCCGGTGCCGAGCAGGCCCTCCAGTTCCTCCGGCACCGACCGCAGCCGCGAGGTGTAGTCGTGGTACATCACGCCCGCGAAGACACCCGTCCGGCTGCCGCGCAGTGTCGACGCGTCGATGCCGGCCCGTTCGAACGCCTCCCAGGAGGTCTCCAGCAGCAGCCGCTGCTGGGGGTCCATCGCCAGCGCCTCGCGGGGCGAGATGCCGAACACGCCGGGGTCGAACTCGGCGGCGTCGTGCAGGAACCCGCCCTCGGTGCGGAACTCCCGGTCGGGGTCCTCGGGGTCGGACAGCGCGACCTCGCCCCAGCCCCGGTCGTCGGGGAACGCCGTCACTCCGTCGCGGCCGTTCGCGACCAGCTCCCACAGGTCCTCGGGGGAGCGCACGCCGCCGGGGTAGCGGCAGCCCATGCCGATGATCGCGATCGGTTCCTGCTCGCCCTCCTCGACCTCGCGCAGCTTACGACGGGTCTCACGCAGGTCGGCGGTGACCCGCTTCAGGTAGTACCGGAGCTTGTCCTCGTTGTCCATGCCGTCTCTACTCCAGGAAAAGGTCGAGCCAGTCGAGCAAGTGGGGTGGGCGGGCGGGTCAGGAGATGCCGAACTCCTTGCCGAGCATTTCGAACACCTCGTCGTCCGTCGCCTCGTCGAGGTCCTCGGTCGTCCGCGCGGTGGCGTCGGCCCGGCTGTCGCGCCACAGGGCCAGCAGCGCCGACAGCCGGGCGCCGACCCGGTCGTCCTCGTCGTCGCCGGGCTTGATCGAGGCGAGGCTCGCCTCGATGCGGCTCAGTTCGGCGAGCAGCGGTGCCACTGCGCCGGGTTCGTCGACGACGAGCGCTTCCGTGAGGTGGCCGACCATGTCGAGCGGGGTCGGGTAGTCGAATATCAAGGTGGCGGGCAGGCGCAGTCCGGTGGCGGTGTTCAGCCGGTTGCGCAGGTCGATGGCGGTCAGGGAGTCGAAGCCGAGTTCGGTGAAGGCACGCCGTTCGTCGACCGCCTCGGGGCCGGGCAGCTCCAGCACGGTCGCGATGTGCGTGCACACCAGGTCCACCAGGGCGGACGTCCGCTCGGTCGTCGGCAACCCGGCCAGCCTCTCCCGCAGCGCGGCGGCGGGGTCGGTCCCGGTCTCCGCGACCCTGCGGGCCGTCGTCCGCACCAGGCCGCTGAACACCGGCGGCACCACGGCCGCGCCGCGCACCGCCCGCAGGTCCAGCCGCATCGGTACGACGACGGGGTCCGGTCCTCCGACGGCGGCGTCGAACAGGTCGAGTCCTTCCTCGGCGGACAGGCCTGTGGCACCGGTCCCGGCCATCCGGGCACCCATGCCGTCCTCACCGGACCACAGGCCCCACGCCAGTGACGTGGCGGGCAGCCCGGCCGCCCGGCGGTGCTGGGCCAGCGCGTCCAGGAACGCGTTGGCCGCCGCGTAATTGCCCTGCCCAGGATTGCCGAACGTGCCCGCCGCCGAGGAGAACAGCACGAACGCCGACAGGTCCAGGTCACGGGTCAGCTCGTGCAGGTTCCACGCCGCGTCCACCTTCGGCCGGAACACCGTATCGATCCGCTCCGGCGTCAGCGAACCGATCGTCCCGTCGTCCAGCACACCCGCCACATGGACGACCGCCGACACCGGGTGCTCGGCCAGCAGCGCCGCCACCGCATCCCGGTCCGCCACATCACAGGCGACGACCGCGACCTCGGCGCCCAGACCGGTCAACTCCTCGTCCAGCGCGCCCACCTGGCCACGACGACTCGCCAGCACCAATCGCCGTACCCCGTGCCGCACCACCAAGTGGCGCGCCACCAGCCCGCCGAGCATCCCGCTCGCGCCCGTCACCAGCACCGCACCGTCCGCACCGAACACCGGCTCCGTGCCGGCCTCCGGCCGCAACCGGGCCAGCCGCGGCACGAACGTCTCACCGGCGCGCACGGCCAGTTCAGGTTCCGCGCCGGTGACGGCCGGTTTCCAGGCGTCCTCGTCGTCGATGTCGACCAGCACGAAGCGGTCGGGGTTCTCCGACCGGGCCGACCGCACCAGACCCCATACGGCGGCCGCCGTCGGGTCGGGCACGTCCTGCCCGGCGTCGACCGCCACCGCGCCACGGGTCACCAGCACCAGCCGCGAGGCGGCGCAGCGCTCGTCGGCCAGCCAGCCCTGGACCAGTTCCAGGGCGGTGTGCACCCGCCGGTGCGCCGCCCGCGCGTCCACGTCACCGGGGGCCGTGCAGCGCACCACCACGTTCTCGGGCAGCGGTTCTCCCGCGTCCAGCGCCGACCGGATCGCGGCCCAGTCCGCGTACTCCGCCGCCGGGTCCACGGCACCCGTCGGCGCGGGAGCGGGCACCCAGTCCAGTCGGAACAGCGATTCGAGCCCGCGCGCCGTGCCCAGCGCGTCCGGTGTCACCGCGCGCAGCACCAGGGAGTCCACGGTCGCCACCGGGGCCCCGGAGCCGTCGGCGACGGCCAGGGCCACCGCGTCCGGTCCGGCCGGGGTGAGCCGTACCCGCAGGGCCCTCGCTCCGGAGGCGTGCAGCTTCACACCGGACCACGCGAACGGCAGCCGTCCGTGCTCGACCGGGGGCAGCGCCCCGAACGCCACCGCGTGCAGCACCGCGTCCAGCAGCGCCGGGTGCAGGCCGAAGCCGTCGACGCCGGTCTCCTCCGGCAGCGCGACCTCGGCGAACACCTCGTCGCCCTGGCGCCATACCGCCCGCAGGCCCTGGAACACCGGCCCGTAGGCGAAGCCGCCGTCGGCCATGCCGTCGTAGAAGCCGGCCAGGTCCACGGCCCGCGCGCCCACGGGCGGCCAGGTGCCGAGACCGGCGGGAGCGTCGCCGTCGCCGTCGCCGGCCAGGACGCCGCCGGCGTGCCGGACCCACGGCAGGTCGCCGTCCTCGTCCCGCGCGTGGACCGTGAGGGGACGCCGGCCGGACTCGTCCGGCGCGCCGACCCGTACCTGGACCTGTACGCCGCCGTGTTCGGGCAGCACCAGCGGGGCCTCCAGCGTCAGCTCCTCCACCGAGGCACAGCCGACCTGGTCACCGGCGCGCACGGCCAGTTCGACGAAGGCCGTGCCGGGCAGCAGCGCCGAGCCCATGATCTCGTGCTCGGCGAGCCAGGGGTGGGTGCTCAGCGACAGCCGGCCCGTGAACAGGACGGTGTCCTCGTCCGCGAGCGGGACCGCCGCGCCCAGCAGCGGGTGGTCGGTGGAGCCGAGGCCGAGGCCGGTGGCGTCGGTGCCCGCGCGAAGGCTCGTGTCCGGCCAGAACCGCTGGTACTGGAACGCGTACGTGGGCAGGTCGACGTGCGCGCCGGGGCCGGGGAAGTAGGCGGCCCAGTCGACGGGCACGCCCCGGACGTGGAGTTCGGCGAGGGCGGTCATGACGGCGCCGTCCTCCGCCCGGTCGCCGCGCAGCAGCGGCACGAAGGCCGCGTCCGGCGCGGTCTGCGGGCCCAGGGCCGACAGCACCCCGCCGGGCCCGATCTCGACGAGGACGTCGGCGCCCGTCTCGGCCACGGCGTCCGCGAACCGCACGGGCTCCCGCACATGGCGCACCCAGTACTCCGGTGAGGCGAGTTCCCCGGCGGTCGCCGGCCGGCCGGTCAGCGTGGACACGATCGGGATGGCGGGTTCCGCGTACGACACGCCCTCCAGCACCCGGCGGAAGTCGTCGAGCATCGGGTCCATCAGCGGTGAGTGGAAGGCGTGGCTGACCCGCAGGCGGGTCACCTTCCGCCCGGCCGTGCGCCAGCGCTCCGCGACGGCGTCGACGTCGGCGGCGGCACCGGAGACGACCACCGACGCGGGGCCGTTCACCGCCGCGATGCCCACGGTGTCCGGCAGGCCGGGTGCGACCTCGGCCTCGGCGGCCGCGATCGCCACCATCGCGCCGCCCTCGGGCAGCGCCTGCATCAGGGTGGCGCGGGCCGTCACCACGGTGACGGCGTCGGCCAGTGACCAGACGCCCGCCACGTGCGCGGCGGCCAGTTCGCCGATCGAGTGGCCCGCCAGGACGTCGGGCCGCACGCCCCACGACTCCAGCAGGCGGAACAGGGCGACCTCGACCGCGAACAGCGCGGGCTGCGCCGTCCCCGTCCGGTTCAGGGCGTCGGCGTCGTCCCCCGACAGCACCTCGCGCACCCTCGGGTCGAACGCGCCCAGCACCTCCTCCAGCGCCTCGGCGAACACCGGGGACCAGCGGGCCAGTTCGCGGCCCATGCCGAGCCGCTGCGAGCCCTGGCCGGAGAACAGGTAGCCGGTCTTGCGCTGCTGGGCGACGCCCTGGACGACTCCGCTTCCCGGCCGGCCCTCGGCGGCGTCGGTGAGCCCGGCCAGCAGGTCGGCCCGGTCGCGTCCGACGACGGCGAGCCGGTGTTCGAAACCGGCCCGTGAGGTCGCGAGCGCGCGGGCGACGGCCGCCGGGTCGAGGTCGGGCCGGGCGGTCAGGACGTCCCGCAGCCGTGCCGTCTGCTCCCGCAGGGCACTCTCGGTGCGGCCGGACACCAGCCAGGGACCGGCCGGCGTGTCGGGGGTCCGCGGCGTGTCGGTGTCCGACGCGGACTCGATGATGACGTGCGCGTTGGTGCCGCTGAAGCCGAAGGACGACACGCCGGCCCGCCGGGGCCGGTCCGCGACCGGCCACTCTCGCGCCTCGGTCAGCAGCTCCACCGCGCCGGCCGACCAGTCGATGTGCGGCGAGGGCTCGCCGACGTGCAGCGTCTTCGGCAGCAGGCGGTGCCGCAGCGCCATGACCATCTTGATGACGCCGCCGACACCGGCGGCGGCCTGGGTGTGCCCGATGTTGGACTTCAGCGAGCCCAGCCACAGCGGGTCACCGGCACGGTCCTGGCCGTAGGTGGCCAGCAGCGCCTGCGCCTCGATCGGGTCGCCCAGCGTGGTGCCGGTGCCGTGCGCCTCGACCGCGTCCACGTCGGACGGCGCGAGTCCGGAACTGGCGAGCGCCTGCCGGATGACCCGCTGCTGCGACGGGCCGTTGGGCGCGGTCAGGCCGTTGGACGCGCCGTCCTGGTTGACCGCCGTGCCGCGGATCACCGCCAGCACCCGGTGGCCGTTGCGCTGGGCGTCGGACAGCTTCTCCAGTACGAGGATGCCGACGCCCTCGCCCCAGCCGGTGCCGTCGGCATCGGCGGAGAACGACTTGCACCGGCCGTCCGGGGCCAGGCCCTGCTGGCGGCTGAAGTCGATGAACGCGGCGGGCGTCGCCATGACGGTGGCGCCGCCCGCGAGCGCCAGCGAGCACTCGCCCGACCGCAGTGCCTGCGCCGCCAGGTGCAGGGCGACCAGCGACGACGAGCACGCCGTGTCCACGGTCATCGCGGGGCCCTCCAGTCCGAAGGTGTAGGACACCCGGCCGGAGGCGACGCTGCCCGCGTTGCCGGTGCCGAGGTAGCCCTCGACGTTCTTCGGGACACCGTGCAGCCGGGAGGCGTAGTCGTGGTACATCACGCCGGTGAACACGCCGGTCGCGCTGCCCCGCAGCGACCTGGGGTCGATGCCCGCCCGTTCGAACGCCTCCCAGGAGGTCTCCAGGAGCAGCCGGTGCTGCGGGTCCATGGCGAGTGCCTCGCGGGGCGGGATGCCGAAGAAGGCCGGGTCGAACAGGTCGGCGTCGTGCAGGAAGCCGCCCTCGCGGGTGTAGGAGCTGCCGGCCCGTTCGCCCGAGGGGTCGTAGAGGGCGTCCACGTCCCAGCCGCGCCCGTCGGGGAACGGCGTGATGCCTTCGGCGCCGTCGACGACCAGCCGCCACAGGTCCTCCGGCGAGCGGACGCCGCCGGGGTAGCGGCAGCTCATGCCGACGATCGCGATCGGCTCGTCGGCCACGGCGGCCACCGCGCGGGGGCTCGCCGCGACGGCCGGGGCGCCCGCGAGTTCGGTGCCGAGGAACGCGGCCACCGCCTCGGGGGACGGGTGGTCGAAGACCAGTGTCGCCGGCAGGCGCAGTCCGGTGGCGGTGTTCAGCCGGTTGCGCAGGTCGATCGCGGTCAGCGAGTCGAAGCCCAGCTCGGTGAACGCCTGGCCGGACGCGACCTCCTCGGGTCCGGCGTGGCCGAGTACGGCGGCGGCCTGGGTGCGGACGAGGTCCAGCAGGACCCGGCCGCGTTCCTCCGCGGCCATCCGCGTCAGCCGGTCCCGCAGCGCGGCGGCCGGATCGGTTCCGCCGCCCGCCGCCCGGCGGCCGGTGGTCCGTACCAGGCCGCTGAACACCGGCGGCAGCGCGTCCGCGGCACGCAGCGCCCGCAGGTCGAGCCGCATCGGTACGACGACCGGGTCGGTGCCGGAGGTCGCCGCGTCGAACAGTGCGACGCCTTCCGCCGCGGACAGCCCGGCGGTGGCGGCCCCGGCGACCCGCGCGCCCATGCCGTCGGCCCACAGGCCCCAGGCCAGGGAGGTCGCGGGCAGTCCGGCCGCCCTGCGGTGCCGGGCGAGCGCGTCCAGGAACGCGTTGGCCGCCGCGTAGTTGCCCTGTCCGGGGCCGCCGAGGGTGCCCGCCACGGAGGAGAACAGCACGAACGCCGTCAGATCCAGGTCGCGGGTGAGTTCGTGCAGGTTCCGGGCCGCGTCCACCTTCGGTCGGAACACCGTGTCGACCTGTTCGGCGGTCAGTGAGCCGATCGTGCCGTCGTCCAGGACGCCGGCGGTGTGTACGACGGCGGTGACGGGGTGTTCGGCGAGCAGCGCCGCCACCGCGTCCCGGTCGGCCACGTCACAGGCGACCACGGTGGTCTCGGCGCCGAGCGCGGTCAGCTCCGCGCGCAGCGCCTCGGCGCCCTCCGCCGCCATGCCCCGCCTGCTGGCCAGCACCAGCCGCCGCACCCCGTGCCGTTCGGCCAGGTGCCGGGCGGTCAGGCCGCCCAGCGCGCCGGACGCGCCGGTGACCAGCACCGAGCTGTCCGGTCCGAACACCGGCTCCGCGCCGGCCTCCGGTCGTACCCGGGCCAGCCGGGCCACGAAGGTCCGCCCGTCCCGTACGGCGAGCTGGGGCTCGCCGGTCGCGAGCGCCGGTGTCCAACCGTCCTCGGCATCGGTGTCCAGCAGCACCAGCCGGTCGGGGTGCTCCGACTGCGCCGAGCGCAGCAGGCCCCACACCGCGGCCGAGGCGGGCGCGGGCACGTCGTCCTCGGTGCCGACCGCCACCGCGCCACGGGTGACCAGCACCAGTGTCGACTCGGTGGTGCGCTCGTCGGCCAGCCAGCCCTGTACGAGTTCCAGCGCGGTCAGCACGTCCGGGCGCACCGCGCTCACGTCACCGGGGCCCGCGGCCCGCACCACGACGTGTTCCGGCAGCGTCTCCCCCGCGTCGAGGGCGGACCGCACCGAGGCCCAGTCCGCGAACTCCGCCACGGTCACCGCACCGGCGTTCGTGGCCGGGGCGGGCACCCAGTCCAGGCGGAACAGCGACTCCCAGCCCTTGCCGGGCAGCGTCGCCGACAGCGGGCGGAGCACCAGCGCGTCGACCGTGGCCACCGGGGCGCCCGCCCCGTCCGCCACGGCCAGCGCCACCGCGTCCGCCCCCGCGGGCGACAGCCTCACCCGCAGCACGGTCGCGCCGACGGCGTGCAGCCGCACTCCCGACCAGGTGAACGGCAACCCGCCGGGAGCGTCACCGCCGCCCATCAGTCCGACGCCGTGCAGTGCCGCGTCCAGCAGCGCCGGGTGCAGGCCGAAGCCGCCCGCGTCCACGTCCTCGGGCAGCGCGACCTCGGCGAACACCTCGTCGCCCTTGCGCCAGGCCGAGCGCAGCCCCTGGAACACCGGCCCGTAGCCGAAACCGCCGTCGGCCATCCGGTCGTACAGCCCGTCCAGGTCCACGGCCTCCGCCCCGGCGGGCGGCCACACCGCGAGGTCGGCCGCCGGCCCGTCGGGGCCGGTGGCGAGCACGCCGCTCGCGTGCCGTACCCACAGGTCGTCCTCGTCCGCGCGGGCGTGCACCGTCAGCGGGCGCCGCCCGGACCCGTCCGGCACCCCGACCCGCACCTGCACCCGCACGCCGCCGCGCTCGGGCACCGTCAGCGGCACCTCCAGCGTCAGCTCCTCGATCCGGTCGCAGCCGAGCTGGTCGCCCGCCCGGACCGCCAGTTCGACGAAGGCCGTGCCGGGCACCAGGACCGTGCCCTGGATCGCGTGATCGGCCAGCCAGGGGTGGGTCTCCAGGGACAGCTTGCCGGTGAGCAGCCGCCCGTCCGAGTCGGCGGTGTCGAGGACCGCGCCGAGCAGCGGGTGGTCCGCCGGGCCGAGGCCCGCCGCGTCCAGGTCGCCCGCCGACACACCGGCGTCCAGCCAGTAGCGCCGGTGCTGGAAGGCGTACGTCGGCAGGTCGACCCGCCGGGCGCCCCGGCCGGCGAAGAACGCCTCCCAGTCCACCGTCACGCCCCGCGCGCACATCCGTGCCACCGCCGAGACCGACGCGGACTCCTCCGGGCGGTCCCCGCGCAGCACCGGTACGAACGCGGCTTCGGGCGCGGTCTCCTGGCCCAGCGCGGACAGCGTGCCGCCCGGACCGACCTCGACGAACGTCACCACGTCCTGGTCCACGAGGGTGCGGACGGCGTCGGCGAACCGCACCGACTCCCGCACATGCCGCACCCAGTACTCGGGCGAGGTGAGCTGCTCCGCGCCGGCCGCCGCGCCGGTCAGCGTGGACACGATCGGCACCCTCGGCGTCTCGTAGGACACCTCTTCCAGGACGCGGCGGAAGTCGTCCAGCATCGGGTCCATCAGGGGCGAGTGGAACGCGTGGCTGACCTTGAGACGGGTCACCTTGCGGCCCGCCTCGCGCCACTTCCCGGCCACTGCCTCCACATCGGCGGCGGCACCGGAGACGACCACCGAGGTGGGGCCGTTGACCGCCGCGATGCCCACGGTGTCCGGCAGCTCCGGTGCGACCTCGGCCTCGGACGCCTGGATCGCCACCATGGCACCGCCGGTCGGCAGCGCCTGCATCAGCCTGCCGCGAGCGGAGACCACCTTCGCGGCGTCCGCCAGCGACCACACGCCCGCCACGTGCGCGGCGGCCAGCTCGCCGATTGAGTGCCCCGCCAGTACGTCGGGACGGATGCCCCAGGACTCAAGGAGACGGAACAGCGCCACCTCCACCGCGAACAACGCGGGCTGCGTCACGCCCGTTTCGTTCAGCGCGTCGGCGTCCTCGCCGAAGAGGGTCTCGCGCACCTGGGGGTCGAACGCGTTCAGCGCCTCGTCGAGAGCCTCGGCGAACACCGGGAAACGAGCCGCCAGTTCGCGGCCCATACCCAGCCGCTGCGAGCCCTGACCCGAGAACAGGAAGCCCACACCACCCGCGGCGACGGTGTCCGCGACCAGACCGGCGGACGTCCGCCCCTCGGCCAGCGCGGTCAGCCCGTCCAGCAGACCCGTGAGATCGTCGCCCACGACCACCGCCCGGTGGGCGAACGCCGACCGGGTCGTCGCCAGCGAGCAGGCGACGTCCGCCTCGGTGATACCCGGCGTCACCACGACGTGCTCGCGCAGCCGGAGTGCCTGGTCCCGCAGTGCCTCCGCGCTCCGCGCGGACAGCACCCACGGCACGACGCCGCCGGCCGGGACCGGAGGCTGTTCCTCGCTCGGGACCTGCTCGATGATGGTGTGCGCGTTGGTGCCGCTGACGCCGAACGACGACACGCCGGCCCGCCGCGGGCGACCGGTCTCCGGCCACGGCCGCGGCTCCGTCAGCAGCTCGACGTCACCGGCGGACCAGTCCACCTGGGTCGTGGGCTGCTCGGCGTGCAGGGTCGGCGGCAGCACTCCGTGCCGCATCGCCATGACCATCTTGATGACACCCGCGACACCGGCCGCCGCCTGCGTGTGGCCGATGTTGGACTTCAGCGACCCGAGCCACAGCGGGTCACCGGCGCGGTCCTGGCCGTAGGTGGCCAGCAGCGCCTGCGCCTCGATGGGGTCGCCGAGCGTGGTGCCGGTGCCGTGCGCCTCGACCGTGTCCACGTCGGACGGCGCGAGTCCCGCGCTCGCGAGCGCCTGGCGGATGACGCGCTGCTGGGACGGGCCGTTCGGGGCGGTGAGCCCGTTGGAGGCGCCGTCCTGGTTGATCGCCGAGCCGCGCACGACCGCCAGCACCTGGTGGCCGTTGCGGCGGGCGTCCGACAGCCGTTCCACCAGCAGCATCCCGACGCCCTCGCCCCAGCCCGTGCCGTCCGCGCCGTCGGCGAACGACTTGCACCGGCCGTCGGCGGCCAGGCCCCGCTGGCGGCTGAAGTCCACGAAGGTGCTCGCGGTGGCCATCACGGCGACACCGCCCGCCAGGGCCAGCTCGCACTCCCCGGACCGCAGCGCCTGCACCGCCATGTGCAGGGCGACCAGCGACGAGGAGCACGCCGTGTCGACCGTGACCGCGGGGCCCTCCAGCCCCAGTACGTAGGCGACGCGGCCGGAGGCGACGCTGCCGGACGCGCCGGTGCCGAGGTAGCCCTCCACGTCGTCCGGGACGGAACGCAGCCGCGCCGCGTAGTCGTGGTACATCAGGCCCGCGAACACCCCCGTCGCGCTGCCCCGCACCGACTCCGGCGCGATCCCGGCCCGCTCGAACGCCTCCCAGGAAGCCTCCAGCAGCAGCCGCTGCTGCGGGTCCATCGCCAGCGCCTCGCGGGGGCTGATGCCGAAGAACGCCGGGTCGAACTGGTCGGCGTCGTACAGGAAGCCGCCTTCGCGGGCGTACGAGGTGCCCGGGTGCTCCGGGTCCGGGTGGTAGAGCCGCTCCAGGTCCCATCCCCGGTTGCCGGGGAACTCGCCGATGGCGTCGACGCCGTTGAGCACCAGGCGCCACAGGTCCTCGGGCGAGTTCACCCCGCCGGGGTAGCGGCAGCTCATGCCGACGATGGCGATCGGCTCGTCGATCGCGGCGGCCACCGCGCGGGTGGTCGCCGTGGCGACCGGGGCACCCGCGAGTTCGGTGCCCAGGTAACCGGCCACCGCCTCCGGGGTCGGGTAGTCGAAGACCAGTGTCGCGGGCAGGCGCAGTTCGGTGACCGCGGTGAGCCGGTTGCGCAGCTCGACCGCGCTGAGCGAGTCGAAGCCCAGTTCCCTGAACGCCCGGTCGGGCGCGATGGCGTGCGCCGAGCTGTGGCCGAGCACCACGGCCACGTGGCCGAGCACGAGGTCCAGCAGCACCTTCTCGCGTTCCGGCTCGGTCAGTTCGACCAGCGTCCGGGCCAGCTCGGTGCCGGCGACGGCGGCGCGCTCGACGGTCCGGCGTGCCGTACCGCGTACCAGGCCGCGCAGGACGGGGGCCACGGGGTGGGAGCGCGCCTGCTGGTGCAGGGCGGGCAGGTCGAGGGGGACCGGTGCCAGGACGGCACGCCCGGTCGAGCCCGCCGCGTCGAACAGCGCCAGCCCCTCGGCCGTACGCAGGGGTATCAGGCCGCCCCGGCTCATCCGCTGCACGTCGGAGTCGTCGAGCGCTCCCGCCATGCCGCCGCCCGCGTCCGCCCACAGGCCCCAGGCCAGCGAGGTGGCGGGCAGGCCGCCGGCCCGGCGGTGCTGGGCGAGTGCGTCCAGGAAGGTGTTGGCCGCCGCGTAGTTGCCCTGCCCGGGACCGCCGAACACACCGGAGGCGGACGAGAACAGGACGAACGCCGACAGGTCCAGGTCGCGGGTGAGTTCGTGCAGGTGCCAGGCGGCGTCCACCTTCGGCCGGAACACCGTGTCGATGCGCTCCGGGGTCAGCGAGCCGATCGTCCCGTCGTCCAGGACGCCCGCGGTGTGGACGACGGCGGTGACGGGGTGTTCGGCGAGCAGCGCCGCCACCGCGTCCCGGTCCGCCACGTCACAGGCGGCGAACGTCACCTCGGCGCCCAGCGCGACGAGATCGCCGCGCAGCGCCTCGGCCCCCTCGGCCGCCGCACCGCGCCTGCTGACCAGCAGCAGGTTCCGTACGCCGCGCTCCGCGACGAGATGCCGGGCCATGAGCCCGCCCAGCGTGCCCGTCGCACCCGTGACCAGCACCGCGCCCGAACCGAAACCGGGGTCCTCCACCACGGAGTGCCGGGCCCTGACCAGTCGCGGCACGTAGAGGGCGCCGGACCGCAGCGCGAACTGCGGCTCGCCCGTCGCCAGCGCCGCGGGCAGGGCCTCCAGCGAGCCCGCCTCGTCGTCGAGGTCGACCAGCACGAACCGGTCCGGGTTCTCCGACTGCGCCGACCGCACCAGGCCCCACACCGCCGCCTGCGCCACGTCCCGCACGTCCTCGTCGGCCGCGGCGGCGACCGCGCCCCCGGTCACCACGACCAGGCGTGCCGTGCCGGACCGCTCGTCCGACAGCCAGGTCTGTACCGCGTTCAGCGCCCAGTGCGCCGCCTCGTGCGCCGCGAACACCGGGTCGGAGCCGGACGTGACCGGCCGGGTCAGGACGACGTGATCGGGCAGCTCCGCCGACGACGCCGACGTCTCCAGCGCGTCCAGGTCGGTCCACTCGACGGCCGGGGCATCACCCTCGGACAGGGACGCCGGCACCCAGTCCACGCCGAACAGCGCGTCGCCGAGGTCGTCCCCGGCCAACTGCTCCTGCGAGACCGGCCGCAGCACCAGGGAGTCGACCGTGGCCACCGGAGCACCCGCCCCGTCCGCGACGGTCAACGCCACCCGGTCCGCGCCCGAGGGCGTCAACCGCACCCGCAGCGTCTCGGCACCGGAGGCGTGCAGCCGCACCCCCGACCAGGCGAACGGCAGCCGCCCGACCCCGTCCGCGTCACCGGCCAGGCCGATCGCGTGCAGCGCCGCGTCCAGCAGCGCCGGATGCAGACCGAAACCGTCCGCGCCCACGCCCTCGGGCAGCGCGACCTCGGCGAACACCTCGTCCCCGAGCCGCCACGCCGCCCGCAGCCCCTGGAAGACCGGCCCGTAACCGAAACCGCCGTCGACCATGTGCTCGTAGAAGCCGTCCAGGTCCACGGTCTCCGCCCCGACGGGCGGCCACTCGGCCAAGGACACCCCGCCGGAACGCCCGGCGGCGCGGAGCACGCCGGTGGCGTTGCGGGTCCACGACACGCCGTCGTCGCCCGCGCTGGAGTGCAGGGTCAGCTCGCGCCGGCCCGACTCGTCCTCGACGCCGACCCACACCTGGACCTGCACCGCACCGTTCTGCGGCAGGATCAGCGGCGCTTCCAGGGTGAGTTCCTCCACCAGGTCGCACCTGACCTGGTCACCCGCGCGGATCGCCAGTTCCAGGAACGCCGTGCCGGGCAGCAGGATCGTGTCCAGTACGGCGTGATCGGCCAGCCACGGATGGGTCTGGGCGGACAGTCGCCCGGTGAGCAGCGCACCGTCCGTGCCGCCGAGGGTGACGGCCGCGCCCAGCAGCGGGTGATCGGCCGCGCCCAGTCCGGCGGCCGTCACATCGCCGACCGAGGGCACTACGTTGGGCCAGAAGCGCTCGCGCTGGAAGGCGTAGGTCGGCAGGTCGACCCGTCGGGCGCCGCTGCCGTCGAAGAACGCCGCCCACTCCACCGGAACACCTCGTACGTGCAGGTGCCCGGCGGCCAGGGTGGCGGCCACCGCTTCCGGCCGGTCCCCGCGCAGCACCGGCACGAACGCGGCTTCGGGCGCGGTCTCCTGGCCCAGCGCGGACAGCGTGCCGCCCGGACCGACCTCGACGAACGTGCTCACGCCCTCGGCCGTGAGCGTGTTGATGGCGTCGGCGAAACGGACCGCCTCGCGTACGTGCCGTACCCAGTACTCCGGGGAGGTCAGCTCCTCGGGGGTGGCGCGGACGCCGGTGAGCGTGGACACGATCGGGATCACGGGCGTCCCGTAGGACACCTCTCCCAGGACGCGGCGGAACTCGTCCAGCATCGGGTCCATCGAGGGTGAGTGGAAGGCGTGGCTGACCTTGAGGCGGGATACCTTCCGGCCCGCCTCGCGCCAGCGCTCCGCGACTGCTTCCACCTCGGCGGCGACGCCTGAAATGACGACCGACGACGGGCCGTTGACCGCCGCGATGCCCACGGTGTCCGGCAGCTCCGGTGCGACCTCGGCCTCGGACGCCTGGATGGCCACCATGGCGCCGCCGGTCGGCAGCGCCTGCATCAGCGTGCCGCGAGCGGCGACCACCTTCGCGGCATCGGCCAGTGACCACAGGCCCGCCACGTGCGCGGCGGCCAGTTCGCCGATCGAGTGCCCGGCCAGTACGTCGGGACGGATGCCCCAGGACTCAAGGAGACGGAACAGCGCCACCTCCACCGCGAACAACGCGGGCTGCGTCACCCCCGTCTCGTTCAGCGCGTCGGCGTCCTCACCGAACAGCGTCTCGCGCACCTTCGGATCGAACGCGGCCAGCACCTCGTCCAGGGCCTCGGCGAACACCGGGTAGCGGGCGGCCAGTTCGCGGCCCATGCCCAGCCGCTGGGAGCCCTGGCCCGAGAACAGGAAGCCCAGCGGACCGGCGTCGTTGACAGCCCCGATGACCACGGCGCCGGCCGGCCGGCCTTCGGCCATGGCTGTCAGGGCTTCGAGGAACTCGGACCGCTCGGTGGCGACGACCACCGCGCGGTGTTCCAGCGCCGCCCGGGAGGTCGCCAGCGAGTAGCCGATGTCGGCCGGGGACTGGTCGTCCACGAAGGACGCCAGCCGGGCGGCCTGTTCCCGCAACGCCTCGGGGCCGCGGGCCGACAGCACCCACGGCACCAGGCCGTCGCGTACCGGCTCGGGGGTCTCCTCCCGCTCCGTCGCGGGGGCCTGCTCGACGATGACGTGCGCGTTCGTGCCGCTCACGCCGAACGACGACACACCCGCCCGCCAGGGGCGGTCCACCTCCGGCCACGCACGCTGCTCGGTCAGCAGCTCCACCGCACCCGCCGACCAGTCCACGTGCGACGACGGCTCGGTCACGTGCAACGTCTGCGGCAGCACACCCTGCCGCAGCGCCATCACCATTTTGATCACACCCGCGACACCGGCCGCCGCCTGGGTGTGCCCGATGTTGGACTTGATCGAACCGAGCCACAGCGGTTCACCGGACCGGTCCCGGCCGTAGGTGGCGAGCAGCGCCTGGGCCTCGATCGGGTCGCCCAGCGTCGTCCCCGTGCCGTGCGCCTCCACGGCGTCCACGTCGGTCGGGGCCAGCCCCGCGCTCGCCAGGGCCTGGCGGATCACCCGCTGCTGCGACGGGCCGTTCGGCGCGGTCAGGCCGTTGGAGGCGCCGTCCTGGTTCACCGCCGAGCCACGGACCACCGCCAGCACCTGGTGGCCGTTGCGCTGCGCGTCCGACAGGCGCTCCACCAGCAGCACGCCGACGCCCTCGCCCCAGCCGGTGCCGTCCGCGCTGTCGGAGAACGCCTTGCAGCGGCCGTCCTCCGCGAGCCCGCGCTGGCGGCTGAAGTCGATGAACACACCCGGCGTGGACATCACCGTCACGCCGCCGACCAGCGCCAGCTCGCATTCACCCTGGCGCAGCGCCTGAGCGGCCCAGTGCAGCGCGACCAGCGACGAGGAGCACGCGGTGTCCACCGTGACGGCGGGGCCTTCGAGACCGAAGGTGTAGGACAGCCGGCCGGAGATGACACTGGCCGCGCTGCCCGTGCCGACGTACCCCTCCACCCCTTCCAGGCTGTCCGGGGCGGCCATCAGCAACGTCGGATAGTCCTGGCCGTTGGTGCCGACGAACACGCCCGACCGGCTGCCCCGCAAGGAGTCCGGGTCGATGCCCGCTCGCTCGAACGCCTCCCAGGAGGTTTCCAGGAGGAGCCGCTGCTGCGGGTCCATCGCCAGCGCCTCGCGCGGCGAGATCCCGAAGAACGCCGGGTCGAACTCCGCCACGCGGTCGAGGAACGCACCCATGCGGGTGTAGCTCGTCCCCCGCTGGTCGGGGTCGTCGTCGAACAGGGTGTTCAGGTCCCAGCCACGGTCGGCCGGGAACTCCACCACGGCGTCCTCGCCGCCGGCCAGCAGCTTCCAGAGGTCTTCCGGTGAGTCCACCCCGCCGGGGAAGCGGCAGCTCATGCCGACGATGGCGATCGGTTCGTCGGTGACGGCCGTGGTGCGGGCGGTCGCCGTCAGGACGGGTGCGCCCGCGAGTTCCGCACCGAGGAACGCCGCCAGCGCCGCGGGCGTCGGGTAGTCGAAGACCAGCGTCGCCGGCAGGCGCAGCTCGGTGACCGCGCCCAGCCGGTTGCGCAGTTCGACGGCGGTCAGCGAGTCGAAGCCGAGTTCCTTGAAGGCGCGGTCGGGCGCGACGGCCTGTGCCGAGTTGTGGCCGAGGACGACGGCCACGTGGCCGAGTACGAGGTCCAGCAGCACCTTGTCGCGCTCCGCGGCGGTCATGCCCGCCAGTGACTGCGCGAACGCGGACCCGACGACGGAGCCGGCTTCGGCGGTCCTGCGTACCGTGCCACGCACCAGGCCGCGCAGGATGGGGGCCACGGGGTGGGAGCGCGCCTGCTGGTGCAGGGCGGGCAGGTCCAGGGGTGCCGGCGCCAGGACGGCCTGCCCGGTCGTGCCCGCCGCGTCGAACAGCGCCAGCCCTTCGGCCGTACGGAGCGGGAGCAGGCCGCCCCGGCTCATGCGTCGCAGGTCGGCGTCGTCGAGCTGGCCGGTCATGCCGCTGGCCTCGGCCCACAGGCCCCAGGCCAGCGAGGTGGCGGGCAGTCCGGCGGCCCGGCGGTGCTGGGCGAGCGCGTCCAGGAAGGTGTTCGCCGCCGCGTAGTTCGCCTGGCCGGGGGCCCCGAGGACGCCGGCCACCGAGGAGAACAGCACGAACGCCGACAGGTCCAGGTCGCGGGTCAGCTCGTGCAGGTTCCAGGCCGCGTCCACCTTCGCCCGGAACACCGTGTCGATCCGCTCCGGCGTCAGCGAGCCGATCACACCGTCGTCCAGCACACCCGCCGTGTGCACGACGGCGGTCACGGGGTGTTCGGCGAGCAGCGCCGCCAGCGCGTCCCGGTCGGCCACGTCGCAGGCCGCCAGGACGGCCTCGGCGCCCAGCCCGACCAGTTCGTCACGCAGTTCCTCGGCACCTTCGGCCGCCGCGCCGCGCCGGCTGACCAGCAGCAGGTTCCGTACACCGCGCTCCGCGACCAGGTGCCGGGCCACGAGCCCGCCCAGCGTGCCCGTCGCACCGGTGACCAGCACCGCGCCCGAGCCGAACCCGGGGTCCTCCGCCACGGAGTGCCGGGCCCTGGCCAGTCGGGGCGCGTGCAGGGCGCCGGACCGCAGCGCGAACTGCGGCTCGCCGGTGGCCAGCGCGGCGGGCAGCGCGTCTCTCGACGCGGCGTCGTCGAGGTCGACCAGCACGAACCGGTCCGGGTTCTCCAACTGGGCCGACCGGATCAGGCCCCATACCGCCGCCTGTGCCACATCCCGTACCCGCTCGTCGGACGAGGCGGCGACCGCTCCGGTCGTCACCACGACCAGACGTGCCGCGTCGGACCGCTCCTCCGACAGCCACCGCTGCACCACGTCCAGCGCCCAGTGCGCCGCCTCGTGCGCGGCCGGCACCGGGTCGGAGCCGGACGTGACCGGGCACGGCACGACCACGTAATCGGACCGTGGGTCGCCCAGTGCCTCCAGGGTCGTCCAACCGGTCGTCGGAGCGTCGCCGTCGGCCGGCGCGACCGGCACCCAGTCGATGCCGAACAGCGCGTTGGCGTGGTCGTCGCCGGTGAACCGGTCCGGCGACACCGGGCGCAGCGCCAGCGAGTCCACGGTCGCGACCGGGGCGCCCGCCCCGTCCGCCACCACCAAGGACACCTCGTCCGGCCCCGTGGGCGCCAGGCGCACCCGCAGCACCGTCGCGCCCGAGGCGTGCAGCCGTACACCCGACCACGCGGCCGGGAGTCGGCCGGTCCCGTCGTCACCGGTCAGGCCGGCGGCGTGCAGTGCCGCGTCCAGCAGCGCGGGGTGCAGACCGAAGCCGTCCGCGTCGACGCCGTCCGGCAGCACGACCTCGGCGAACACCTCGTCTCCGCGCCGCCACGCCGCCCGCAGCCCCTGGAACACCGGCCCGTAGCCGAAGCCGGCGTCGGCCGCCCGGTCGTAGAACCCGTCGAGGTCCACGACCTTGGCGCTCGCGGGCGGCCATTCCGTCAGGGAGGTGCCGCCGGGTCGTCCGGCGGCGCGCAGCACACCGGTGGCGTGCCGCGTGTACGGCCGGTCGTCGTCGGTGTCGCCCGTGCTGGAGTAGAGGGTCAGCTCGCGTCTGCCCGACTCGTCCGGGGAGCCGACCCACACCTGTACCCGGACGCCACCGCGTTCGGGCACCAGCAGCGGCGTCTCCAGCGTCAGTTCCTCCACCAGGTCGCAGCCGACCTGGTCGCCCGCGCGGATCGCCAGCTCGACGAAGGCCGTGCCGGGCAGCAGGACCGCGCCCTGGACCGCGTAGTCGGCCAGCCACGGGTGGGTCTGGACCGACAGCCGGCCGGTGAGCAGTACGCCGTCCGTGCCGCCCACCGTGACGGCCGCGCCCAGCAGCGGGTGGTCGGCCGTGCCGAGTCCGGCAGCCGTCACATCGCCGATCGCGGGCAGCGCGTCCAGCCAGTAACGGTCGTGCTGGAACGGGTAGGTCGGCAGGTCGACCCGTCGGGCGCCGCGGCCGTCGAAGAACGCCGCCCACTCCACCGGGACACCTCGTACGTGCAGGTGCCCGGCGGCCAGGGTGGCGGCCACCGCTTCCGGCCGGTCCCCGCGCAGCACCGGCACGAAGGCCGCCTCGGGGGCCGACTCCTGGCCCAGCGCGGACAGCGTGCCGCCCGGACCGACCTCGACGAACGTCTCCACGTCCTCGCTCACGAGCGTGCGGACGGCGTCGGCGAACCGCACCGCCTCCCGCACGTGCCGCACCCAGTACTCCGGGGAGGCCAGTTCCTCGGCCGTGGCCCGGACGCCGGTCAGCGTCGACACGATCGGGATCACGGGCGCCGCGTACGCCACGTCCTCCAGCACCCGGCGGAAGTCGTCCAGCATCGGGTCCATCAAGGGTGAGTGGAACGCGTGGCTGACCTTGAGACGGGATACCTTCCGGCCCGCCTCGCGCCACTTCTCCGCGACCGCCTCGACATCGGCGGCGACGCCCGAGACCACCACCGACGACGGGCCGTTCACCGCCGCCACGCCCACGGTGTCCGTCAGATCCGGCGCGACCTCGGTCTCCGACGCCTGGATCGCGACCATGGCGCCGCCGGTCGGCAGCGCCTGCATCAGCGTGCCGCGTGCGGAGACCACCTTCGCCGCGTCGGCCAATGACCACACGCCGGCCACGTGCGCGGCGGCCAGCTCACCGATCGAGTGTCCCGCCAGTACGTCGGGGCGTACGCCCCACGACTCCAGCAGCCGGAACAGCGCCACCTCGACCGCGAACAGCGCCGGCTGCGTCACGCCGGTCTCGTTCAGCGCGTCGGCGTCCTCGCCGAACAGCGCCTCGCGCACCCGCGGATCGAACTCCGCCAGCGCCTCGTCCAGGGCCTGGGCGAACACCGGGAAGCGTGCCGCCAGTTCGCGGCCCATGCCCAGCCGCTGCGACCCCTGGCCCGAGAACAGGAAGCCCACCTGGCCGGGTTCGTCGGCGACACCCGTCACCACGGCACCGGCCGGCCGGCCGTCCGCCACCGCCGCCAGGGCGTCGAGGAACTCAGCTCGATCAGTGGCGACGACCACGGCACGGTGCTCCAGCGCCGCTCGGGAGGTCGCCAGCGAGTACCCCACGTCGACCGGGGACTGTCCGTCCACGAAGGACACCAGCCGGGCGGCCTGCTCCCGCAACGCCTCCGCGCCGCGCGCCGACAGCACCCACGGCACCAGACCCTCGCGTACCGGCTCGGAGGTCTCCTCCCGCTCCACCACGGGGGCCTGCTCGACGATCACGTGCGCGTTCGTCCCGCTCACACCGAACGACGACACACCCGCCCGCCACGGCCGGCCGACCTCCGGCCACGGCCGGGCCTCGGTCAGCAGTTCCACGGCGCCGGCCGACCAGTCCACGTGGGTCGACGGCCGGTCGACGTGCAGGGTCTTCGGCAGCTTTCCGTGCCGCATGGCCAGGATCATCTTCATCACACCCGCCACGCCGGAGACGGCCTGGGTGTGACCGATGTTCGACTTCAGTGCCCCCAGCCACAGCGGCCGGTCGGCGGGCCTGTTCTGGCCGTAGGTGGCCAGCAGGGCCTGCGCCTCGATCGGGTCGCCCAGCGTGGTGCCGGTGCCGTGCGCCTCCACCGCGTCCACGTCGGTCGGGGCGAGCCCGGAGGCGGTCAGGGCCTGGCGGATCACCCGCTGCTGCGACGGGCCGTTCGGTGCGGTCAGGCCGTTGGACGCGCCGTCCTGGTTGACGGCCGAGCCCCGTATCACCGCCAGTACCGGGTGGCCGTTGCGCTGTGCGTCCGACAGCTTCTCCAGGAGCAGCAGGCCGGCGCCCTCGCCCCAGCCGGTGCCGTCCGCGGCGTCGGCGAAGGGCTTGCAGCGGCCGTCCGTGGCCAGTCCGCGCTGGCGGCTGAACTCGATGAAGGTGTCCGGCGTCGACATCACGGTGACGCCGCCCGCGACGGCCAGCCCGCACTCGCTGTGCCGCAGCGCGTGCACCGCGAGGTGCAGGGCGACCAGGGACGACGAGCAGGCGGTGTCGATGGTCAGGGCGGGGCCTTCGAGGCCGAGCACGTAGGAGATGCGGCCGGAGACGACGCTCGCCGCGTTGCCGGTGAGGAAGTACCCCTCGTAGCCGTCGGGCACGCCGTTGGCCAGGCGGGCGAGGTAGCCCTGGCCGTTGGTGCCGATGAAGACGCCGGTTCTGCTGCCCCGTACCGAGTGCGGGTCGATGCCCGCCCGCTCGAAGGCCTCCCAGGACGTCTCCAGCAGCAGCCGCTGCTGCGGGTCCATCGCCGCGGCCTCGCGCGGGGAGATACCGAAGAACGCCGGGTCGAACTGGTCGGCGTCGTACAGGAAGCCGCCCTCGCGGGTGTAGCTGGTCCCCTGCTGGTCGGGGTCGTCGCTGTAGAGGGCCTCCAGGTCCCACCCGCGGTTGGTGGGGAACCCGGAGATGGCGTCCCGGCCCTCCGCGAGCAGTTCCCACAGGTCTTCCGGTGACCGTACGCCACCGGGGAACCGGCAGCTCATACCGACGATCGCGATGGGCTCGACCTCGCGCTCCTCGACCTCGCGCAGCTTGCCACGCGCCTCCTGGAGGTCAACCGTGGCTCGCCGGAGGTAGTCGAGGTACTTCTCCTCGTTGGACATCTGTTGCGACCTTTCAGGCGAGTTCATCGGCTCGGCTCAGGAGTTGCCGAGCTGCTGGTCGAGCAGGGCGAGCAGTTCGTCCGCCGACGCGGTGCGCGCGTCCGGTCCGGAGGCTGCGGGTTCGGTGCGGGTGTGCGCCTCGTCCCACCGGGACAGCAGCGCGCGGAGGCGGGCGCCGACGGCGGCGCTCTGCTGGTCGTCGCCCGGTGCCAGGGCGGACAGCGCGGCCTCCAGCCGGTCCAGTTCGGCGTCGATGGTCGGCGTTCCCATGCCCGGCATCCGGTCGAGCACGTGGGCGGCGAGCGCGGCCGGGGTGGGGTGGTCGAAGACGAGCGTGGAGGGCAGGCTCAGTCCGGTGGCCGTGTTGAACACGTTGCGGAACTCGACCGCGGTGAGCGAGTCGAAGCCCAGTTCCTTGAACGCCCGGCCGGGCTCCACCATCTTGGGGCTCTCGTAGCCGAGGACGGCGGCCACGTGCTCCCGTACCAGTTCGAGTACGGCGCGCTCGCGCTCCGGGGCGGGCAGTGCGGTGAGCCGGGCCGTCAGGTCCTGCGGTGCCGCCGCCTGTGCGGGTGCCGGGGCGCGGCGCGCGGCGGGCAGTTCCCGCAGCAGGGTGGCCGGCAGCGACGGCGCGTACACGTCCCAGTCGATGTCCGCGACGACCAGCACGGTCGGATCGTCCTCGCGGACGGCCCGGTCCAGTGCGGCGATGGCCAGTTCGGGGTCGAACGGTGCCGTGCCGCGGCTGCGCAGGATCTCGCCGAGCTGCTCCCCCACCATGCCGCCGCCGCCCCACGGTCCCCAGGCGACGGAGCCGGCCGGCAGGCCGGCCGCCACGCGCCGTTCGGCGAACGCGTCGAGGTAGGCGTTGGCGGCGGCGTAGCTGCCCTGGGCCAGCGCGCCGAACGTGCCGGAGATCGAGGAGAACATCACGAACGCCGACAGGTCCAGGTCGCGGGTCAGCTCGTCCAGGTTGACGGCGGCGTCGACCTTCGGCCGCAGCACGGCGGCGAGCCGGTCCGGGGTGAGCGCGCTCAGCACGCCGTCGTCCAGGACGCCGGCCGTGTGCATGATCGCGGTGAGCGGATACTCCTGCGGTACCGAGGCCAGCAGCTTGGCCACCGACTCCCGGTCGGCGACGTCGCAGGCGGCGATGGTGACCCGCGCGCCCAGTCCGGTCAGTTCCGCGCGCAGTTCGTCCGCGCCGTCGGCGTCGGGGCCGCGCCTGCTGGTCAGCAGCAGGTGGTCCGCGCCCTTGGCGGCCAGCCACCTGGCCACGTGGGCGCCGATCCCGCCGGTGCCGCCGGTGATCAGGACGGTGCCGGTGGGCTCCCAGTCGCCGGTCCGGCCCGAGGGGGCCCGCACCAGCCGGCGGGCGTACACGCCGCCGGTCCGCAGCGCGACCTGGTCCTCGTCCCCGGTGCCGGCGAGGATGCCCGCGAGGCGGGCGGCGGCGCGGTCGTCCAGGGTGTCGGGCAGGTCGACGAGGCCGCCCCAGCGTTCGGGCTGTTCCCGTCCGACGCACCGGGCGAGGCCCCACACCATCGCCTGTTCGGGGCGGACGGGGGTGTCGGAGCGGCCGACCGTGACCCCGCCCCGCGTCGCGTACCACAGCGGTGCGGTGAGACCGGTGTCGCCGAGTGCCTGGACGAGGGCGAGGGTGGCGTACACGCCGCCCGAGGGCAGTGCGGGGTCGAGCGCGAGCAGGGACAGCACGCCCGCGACGGGTTCGTCGACCGCCGTGAGCAGGGCGGTCAGCGCGTCCCGGTCCTGGGCCGCGTCGCCGGCCCGGACCGGCAGCACCCGCGCGCCGTACCGGGTCAGCGCGTCGGCGACGGATTCCTCGCCGGCGCCGTCCCGGCTGACCACGAGCCAGGTGCCGGTGAGGGCGGCGGTGGGTTCGGGCACCGGCAGCCAGGCGATGCGGTAACGCCAGCCGTCGATCTCGGAGTGGGCGTTCTGCGCCTGCCGCCACGACGAGAGCCGGGGCAGTACGGCGCCGATCGGGTCGTCGGGCGACACGTCCAGTTCGGCCGCCAGCTCGCCGAGGTCGCCGTCCGCCACGGCCGCCCAGAACTTGGCGTCGATGGAGCCGGTGGCGTCGGCCGCGGGGGCCGCGGCCATGCTGGGCCAGAACCGCTGGTGCTGGAAGGCGTAGGTGGGCAGGTCCACGTGCCGCGCCCCGGGCAGCATCTGACGCCAGTCGAAGGGCAGCCCCCGCACGTACGCCTCGGCGACCGAGAACAGGAACCGGTCCAGGTCCCCGTCGTCGCGGCGCAGCGTGCCGCCGACCACGGCCTCGGCGCCGGTGGCCTCCAGCGTCTCGCGCACGCCGATGGTCAGTACGGGGTGCGGGCTGCACTCGACGAACACGCCGACGCCCCGGTCGAGCAGGCCGCGCGTCGCCTCCTCGAACCGTACGGGCTGCCGCAGGTTGCGGTACCAGTACTCGGCGCCCACCTCGGTCCCGGTCAGCCACTCCCCGGTCACCGTCGACAGCATCGGCACCCGTGCCCGGGTCGGTTCCACTCCGGCCAGCGCGGTGGCCAGGGTCTCGCGGATGCGCTCGACGTGCGGCGAGTGCGAGGCGTAGTCCACCGGGACCCGGCGCGCCCGCACACCGTCGGTGGCGCAGGACTCCACCAGCTCGTCCAGCGCGTCGGCGTCACCCGCCACGACCACCGAGCCGGGACCGTTCACCGCGGCGACCGAGATCCGTCCCGCCCAGCGTTCGATCCGCTCCCGGGCCTGCTCGACCGGCACCGCCAGCGACACCATGCCGCCCTGGCCCGACAGTTCCACGATGGCCCGGCTCCGCAGTGTCACCACCTTCGCCGCGTCGGCCAGCGACAGGGCCCCCGCCACATGAGCGGCGGCGATCTCGCCCTGGCTGTGCCCCACCACCGCGTCCGGCTCCACGCCGTACGAGCGCCACAGCGCGGCCAGCGACACCATCACCGCGAACAGCGCGGGCTGCACCACGTCGACCCGTTCCAGCGCGTCGGCGTCGGCCAGCACGTCCCACAACGACCAGTCCACGTACGGGGCGAGGGCCTCGGCGCACGCCTCCAGCGAAGCCCGGAACACCGGCGACGACTCCGCCAGCGCGGCGCCCATGCCCAGCCACTGCGAGCCCTGGCCCGGGAAGACGAACGCCACCTTGCCGGCGGGCCGGGCCGTACCGGTCACCACCCGGGCCGACTCCACGCCCCGGGTCACCGCCGTCGGCCCCTCCGCGATCGCGGCCAGGCCCGCGAGCAGGCCGTCGCGGTCCCGGCCGACGACGACCGCCCGGCCGTCGAAGGCCGACCGCGCCACCGCGAGCGTGCCGGCGACATCGCGCGGTCGCAGCTCGGGGTGGGCCACCAGGTGGGCGCGCAGCCGCTGGGCCTGCGCCCGCAACGCGTCCTGGTCCTTGGCCGACAGCAGCAGCGGCAGCGGGGACTGTTCGGGCGCGGTCGTCGGCTCGGTGGCTGGTGCGTCTTCGCCGGATACCGGCCCGGTGGCCGGTGTCTGCTCGATGATGACGGGCTCGGTCGCCGGTGCCTGTTCGATGATGGCGTGCGCGTTGGTGCCGCTGAAGCCGAACGACGACACCCCGAAGCGGCGCGGTCGGCCGGTGTCCGGCCAGTCGCGGGCCTCGGTGAGGAGCGCCACGTCACCGGCCGACCAGTCGACCTGCGGGGTGGGCTCGGCGACGTGCAGCGTCTTCGGCAGTACGCCGTGCCGCATCGCCATGACCATCTTGATGATGCCGGCCACACCGGCCGCGCCCTGAGTGTGCCCGATGTTGGACTTCAGCGAGCCCAGCCACAGCGGCCGGCCGGCGGGCCGGTCCTGGCCGTAGGTGGCCAGCAGCGCCTGCGCCTCGATCGGGTCGCCCAGCTTCGTACCGGTACCGTGCGCCTCGACCGCGTCCACGTCGGACGGGGCGAGCCCGGCGGCGGCCAGCGCCTGCCGGATCACCCGCTGCTGCGACGGCCCGTTCGGCGCGGTCAGACCGTTGGACGCGCCGTCCTGGTTGATCGCGGAACCGCGCACCACCGCCAGCACCCGGTGACCGTTGCGCTCCGCGTCGGACAGCTTCTCCAGTACGACCATGCCGACGCCCTCGCCCCAGCCGGTGCCGTCCGCGTCCGACGAGAACGGCCGGCAGCGGCCGTCGGTGGACAGTCCGCGCTGGCGGCTGAACTCGATGAACGAGCCCGGCGTCGACATCACCGTCACACCGCCCGCCAGCGCGGTCGAGCAGTCACCCGCCCGCAGCGCCCGCACCGCCAGGTGCAGCGCCACCAGCGACGACGAGCACGCCGTGTCGACCGTCACCGCCGGGCCCTCCAGCCCGAACGCGTAGGCGACCCGGCCGGACACGACGCTCGCCGCGTTGCCCGTGCCGATGAACCCCTCGACGCTCTCCTCGCTCGCCGACAGCAGGGTGGTGTAGTCCTGCACGTTCGAGCCGGTGAAGACGCCGATGTCCTGTCCCCGCACCGAGTTCGGGTCGATCCCGGCCCGCTCGAACGCCTCCCAGGACGTCTCCAGCAGCAGCCGCTGCTGCGGGTCCATCGCCAGCGCCTCACGCGGCGAGATACCGAAGAACGTCGGATCGAACTGGTCGGCGTCGTACAGGAAACCGCCTTCACGGGCGTACGAGGTGCCCAGGTGCTCCGGGTCGGGGTCGTACAGGTTCGCCAGGTCCCACCCTCGGTTGCCGGGGAACTCCCCGATGGCGTCGACACCGTCCAGCACCAGGCGCCACAGGTCCTCGGGCGAGTTCACCCCGCCGGGGAAGCGGCAGCTCATGCCGACGATGGCGATCGGCTCGTCGGTGACGGCGGCGGTGGTGCGGGTGGTGGTCACGGCAGCGGGTGCGCCCGCGAGTTCCGCGCCGAGGTGGGCCGCGAGCGTCGCGGGGGTCGGGTAGTCGAAGACCAGCGTCGCGGGCAGGCGCAGTTCGGTGGCCGCGGTGAGCCGGTTGCGCAGTTCCACGGCGGTCAGTGAGTCGAAGCCCAGTTCCTTGAACGCGCGGTCGGGCGCGATGGTGTGTGCCGAGCCGTGGCCGAGTACCACGGCCACGTGGCCGAGCACGAGGTCCAGCAGCGCTTCCACCCGTTCGGTCTCGGTCAGTCCGGCCAGCGACCGGGCCAGCTCCGTACCGGCGACGGCGGCGCGCTCGACGCTCCGGCGTGCCGTACCGCGCACCAGCCCGCGCAGCATGTGCGGCACGGGGTGGGAGCGCGCCTGCCGGTGCAGGGCTGGCAAATCCAGGGACACCGGCGCCAGGACGGCACGCCCGGTCGAGCCCGCCGCGTCGAACAGTGCCAGCCCTTCGGCCGTACGCAGGGGTATCAGGCCGCCCCGGCTCAGCCGTTTCACGTCGGCGTCGTCGAGCCGGCCGGTCATGCCGCTGGCCTCGGCCCACAGGCCCCAGGCCAGCGAGGTGGCGGGCAGGCCGGCGGCCCGGCGGTGCTGGGCCAGCGCGTCCAGGAAGGTGTTGGCCGCCGCGTAGTTGCCCTGTCCGGGACCGCCGAGGGTGCCCGCCACGGAGGAGAACAGCACGAACGCCGTCAGATCCAGGTCGCGGGTGAGTTCGTGCAGGTGCCAGGCGGCGTCCACCTTCGGCCGGAACACCGTGTCGATGCGCTCGGGCGTCAGCGAGCCGATCGTCCCGTCGTCCAGGACACCGGCGGTGTGGACGACGGCGGTGACGGGGTGTTCGGCGAGCAGCGCCGCCACCGCGTCCCGGTCCGCCACGTCACAGGCGGCGAACGTCACCTCGGCGCCCAGCGCGACGAGATCGCCGCGCAGCGCCTCGGCGCCCTCGGCCGCCGCGCCGCGCCGACTGACCAGCAGCAGGCTCCGTACGCCCCGCTCCGCGACGAGATGCCGGGCCACGAGTCCGCCCAGCGTGCCCGTCGCACCCGTGACCAGCACCGCGCCCGAACCGAAACCGGGGTCCTCCGTCAGCGACTCCTCCACCCTGGCGAGGCGGGGCGCCCGTATCTCACCGGCGCGGACCACTAGTTGCGGTTCCCCGGTGGTCAGCGCGACGGGCAGCGCGTCCCTCGACGCGGCGTCGTCGTCGAGGTCGACCAGCACGAACCGGTCCGGGTTCTCCGACTGCGCCGACCGCACCAGGCCCCACACCGCCGCCTGCGCCACATCGAGGACGCCCTCATCGGCCGACGCGGCCAGTGCGCCCTGGGTCACCACGGCCAGCCGTGCCGTGCCGGACCGCTCGTCCGACAGCCAGGTCTGTACCGCGTTCAGCGCCCAGTGCGCCGCCTCGTGCGCGGCCGGCACCGGGTCGGAGCCGGACGTGACCGGGCAGGCCACGGCCACGAAGTCGGACCGCGAGTCGGCCACAGCGTCCAGCTCGGCCCACTCGACGGTCGGGACATCACCGTCGGTCGGCGGAACCGGCACCCAGTCCACGCCGAACAGCGACTTCCGGTCCTTGTGCGACGCCAGCGTCTCCGGCACCGGCCGCAGCACCAGGGAGTCGATCCCGGCGACCGGAGCACCGGTGCCGTCCGCGACGGTCAACGCCACCCGGTCCGGGCCCGAGGGCGTCAACCGCACCCGCAGCGTCTCGGCACCGGAGGCGTGCAGCCGCACCCCCGACCAGGCGAACGGCAGCCGCCCGACCCCGTCCGCGTCACCGGCCAGGCCGATCGCGTGCAGCGCCGCGTCCAGCAGCGCCGGATGCAGACCGAAACCGTCCGCACCCACGCCCTCGGGCAGCGCGACCTCGGCGAACACCTCGTCCCCGAGCCGCCACGCCGCCCGCAGGCCCTGGAAGACCGGCCCGTAACCGAAGCCCGCCCCAGCCGCTTCGTCGTAGAACCCGTCCAGGTCGACGGTGCCGGCCCCTGCCGGCGGCCACTCGGCGAGAGGGACCCCCTCACCGAGCCCGCCGGTACGGAGGGTGCCGGTCGCGTGTCGGGTCCACGACACGCCGTCGTCACCCGCGCTGGAGTGCAGGGTCAGCTCACGCCGGCCCGACTCGTCCTCGGCACCGGCCCACACCTGGACCTGCACCGAGCCGTTCTCGGGCAGGACGAGCGGCGCCTCCAAGGTCAGTTCCTCGACCACGTCGCAGCCGACCTGGTCGCCCGCGCGGATCGCCAGTTCCACGACCGCCGTCCCGGGCAGCAGCGTGGAGTCCTGGACCACGTAGTCCGCCAGCCACGGGTGGGTCCGGATCGACAGCCGGCCGGTGAGCAGCACGCCGTCCGTGCCGCCCACCGCCACGGCCGCACCGAGCAGCGGGTGTTCGGCCGCGCCGAGCCCGGCCGCCGTGACATCACCGGTCAGTGCCGCCATGTCGATCCAGTAGCGCTGGTGCTGGAAGGCGTACGTCGGCAGGTCGACCCGGCGGGCGCCGCTGCCGTCGAAGAACGCCGCCCACTCCACCGGGACACCGCGCACGTGCAGGTGCCCGGCAGCCAGGGTGGCGGCCACCGCTTCCGGCCGGTCCCCACGCAGCACCTGTACGAAGGCCGCCTCGGGCGCGGACTCCTGGCCCAGCGCGGACAGCGTGCCGCCCGGACCGACCTCGACGAACGTGCTCACGCCCTCGGCCGTGAGCGTGTTGATGGCGTCGGCGAAACGGACCGCCTCGCGTACGTGCCGTACCCAGTACTCCGGGGAGGTCAGCTCCTCGGCCGTGGCCCGGACGCCGGTCAGCGTCGACACGATCGGCACCGAAGGCGCCTCGTAGGACACGTCCTCCAACACCCGGCGGAAGTCGTCCAGCATCGGGTCCATCAGAGGCGAGTGGAACGCGTGGCTGACCTTGAGGCGGGACACCTTCCGGCCCGCCTCACGCCAGCGCTCCGCGACCGCCTCGACGTCGGTGGCGGCACCGGAGACGACCACCGAGGTGGGACCGTTCACCGCCGCTATGCCCACGGTGTCCGGCAGTTCCGTGGCGACTTCAGCCTCCGACGCCTGGATCGCGACCATGGCACCGCCCGACGGCAGCGCCTGCATCAGCGCACCCCGCGCCGACACCACCTTCACCGCGTCCGCCAGCGACCACACCCCCGCCACATGCGCGGCGGCCAGTTCGCCGATCGAGTGCCCGGCCAGTACGTCGGGACGGATGCCCCAGGACTCAAGGAGACGGAACAGCGCCACCTCGACCGCGAACAGCGCGGGCTGCGTCACCCCCGTCTCGTTCAGCGCATCGGCATCCTCACCGAACAGCGCCTCGCGCACCTTCGGATCGAACGCGGCCAGCGCCTCGTCCAGGGCTTCGGCGAACACCGGGTAGCGGGCGGCCAGTTCGCGGCCCATGCCCAGCCGCTGCGAGCCCTGGCCCGAGAACAGGAAACTCACCTGGCCGGGTTCGTCGGCGACACCCGTCACCACAGCACCGGCCGGCTGACCGTCCGCCACCGCCACCAGGGCGTCGAGGAACTCGGCTCGATCAGTGGCGACGACCACGGCACGGTGCTCCAGCGCCGCCCGCGACGTCGCCAGCGAGTACCCCACATCGACCGGGGACTGTCCGTCCACGAAGGACACCAGCCGGGCGGCCTGCTCCCGCAACGCCTCCGCGCTGCGCGCCGACAGCACCCACGGCACCAGACCCTCGCGTACCGGCTCGGAGATCTCCTCCCGCTCCACCACGGGGGCCTGCTCGACGATCACGTGCGCGTTCGTGCCGCTCACACCGAACGACGACACACCCGCCCGCCACGGCCGGCCGACCTCCGGCCACGCCCGCTGCTCGGTCAGCAGCTCCACCGCACCCGCCGACCAGTCCACGTGCGACGACGGCTCGGTCACGTGCAACGTCTGCGGCAGCACACCCTGCCGCAACGCCATCACCATCTTGATCACACCCGCGACACCGGCCGCCGCCTGCGTGTGCCCGATGTTCGACTTCACCGAACCCAGCAGCAGCGGCTCGCCGGTACGGCCCTGCCCGTACGTCGCCAGCAGCGCCTGCGCCTCGATCGGGTCGCCCAATGCCGTGCCCGTACCGTGCGCCTCCACCGCGTCCACCTCGGACGGAGCCAGCCCCGCGCTCGCCAGGGCCTGGCGGATCACCCGCTGCTGCGACGGACCGTTCGGCGCGGTCAGGCCGTTCGAGGCGCCGTCCTGGTTCACCGCCGAACCACGGACCACCGCCAGCACCTGGTGGCCGTTGCGCTGCGCGTCCGACAGGCGCTCCACCAGCAGCATGCCGACGCCCTCGCCCCAGCCCGTGCCGTCCGCGCTGTCGGAGAACGCCTTGCACCGGCCGTCCACCGCCAGCCCACGCTGACGGCTGAACTCGATAAAAGCGCCCGGCGTCGACATCACCGTCACACCGCCGACCAACGCCAGCTCGCACTCCCCCTGGCGCAGCGCCTGGGCGGCCAGGTGAAGGGCCACCAGCGACGACGAGCACGCCGTGTCCACCGTGACGGCGGGGCCTTCGAGACCGAACGTGTAGGACAGCCGGCCGGAGATCACGCTCGCCGCGCTGCCCGTGCCGGCATACCCCTCGACGTCCTCCGGCGCGGCCATCAGCAGTGCCGCGTAGTCCTGGCCGTTGGTGCCGACGAAGACACCGGAGCGGCTGCCGCGCACCGCGTGCGGGTCGATGCCGGCCCGCTCGAATGCCTCCCACGAGGTCTCCAGGAGGAGCCGCTGCTGCGGGTCCATCGCCAGCGCCTCGCGCGGCGAGATGCCGAAGAACGCCGGGTCGAACTCGGCCGCGCCGCGCAGGAACCCGCCCTCACGGGTGTAGCTCGTCCCCCGCTGGTCGGGGTCGTCGTCGAACAGCGCGTCCAGGTCCCAGCCCCGGTCGTCGGGGAAGCCGGTCAGCACGTCAGCGCCGGACCCGACGAGCCGCCACAGGTCCTCGGGCGAGTTCACCCCGCCGGGGAAGCGGCAGCTCATGCCGACGATGGCGATCGGCTCGTCGGTGACGGCCGTGGTGCGGACGGGCGTCGTCAGGACGGGTGCGCCCGCGAGTTCCGCACCGAGGAACGCCGCCAGCGCCGCGGGCGTCGGGTAGTCGAAGACCAGCGTCGCCGGCAGGCGCAGCTCGGTGACCGCGGTGAGCCGGTTGCGCAGCTCCACCGCGCTGAGCGAGTCGAAACCCAGCTCCTTGAACGGACGCCCAGGTGCCACGGCCTGTGCCGAGCTGTGCCCCAGCACCACGGCCACGTGGCCGAGTACGAGGTCCAGCAGCGCCTTTTCGCGCTCCGCGGCGGTCAGCCCCGCCAGCGACCGGGCCAGCGCCGACCCGGAGGCCGAGCCCGCCTCAGCCGTCCCACGCGCCGTACCGCGCACCAGTCCGCGCAGCATGTGCGGCACGGGCTGGGAGCGCGCCTGCCGGCGCAACGCGGGCAGGTCCAGGGGAACCGGCGCCAGGGCGGCACGCCCGGTCGTGCCCGCCGCGTCGAACAACGCCAGCCCCTCGGCCGTACGCAGGGGTATCAGGCCGCCCCGGCTCATGCGTCGCAGGTCGGCGTCGTCGAGCCGGCCGGTCATGCCGCTGGCCTCGGCCCACAGGCCCCAGGCCAGCGAGGTGGCGGGCAGTCCGGCGGCCCGGCGGTGCTGGGCGAGCGCGTCCAGGAAGGTGTTCGCCGCCGCGTAGTTCGCCTGGCCGGGGGCTCCGAGGACGCCGGCCACCGACGAGAACAGCACGAACGCCGACAGGTCCAGGTCGCGGGTCAGCTCGTGCAGGTTCCAGGCCGCGTCCACCTTCGGCCGGAACACCGTGTCGATGCGCTCGGGGTTCAGCGAGCCGATCACACCGTCGTCCAGCACACCCGCCGTGTGCACGACCGCGGAGACCTCGTGCTCGGCCAGCAAGGCCGCCAGCGCGTCCCGGTCGGCCACGTCGCACGCCGCGAACGTCACCTCGGCGCCCAGCGCGAGGAGGTCGCCGCGCAGTTCCTCGGCGCCCTCGGCCGCCGCGCCGCGCCGGCTGACCAGCAGCAGGTTCCGTACACCGCGCTCCGCGACCAGGTGCCGGGCCACGAGCCCGCCCAGCGTGCCCGTCGCACCGGTGACCAGCACCGCGCCCGAACCGAAGCCGGGGTCCTCCGTCAGGGACTGCTCCGCTCTGGACAGGCGGGGCGCCCGTACGTCACCGGAACGCACCGCGAGCTGCGGCTCCCCCGTCGTCACCGCCACGGGCAGCGCCTCCAGCGAGGCCGCCTCGCCATCGAGGTCGACCAGCACGAACCGGTCCGGATGCTCCGACTGCGCCGACCGCATCAGGCCCCATACCGCCGCCTGCGCCACATCCCGTACCCGCTCGTCGGACGAGGCAGCGACCGCTCCGGTCGTCACCACGACCAGACGCGCCGCGTCGGACCGCTCCTCCGACAGCCACCGCTGCACCACGTCCAGCGCCCAGTGCGCCGCCTCGTGCGCGGCCGGCACCGGGTCGGAGCCGGACGTGACCGGGCAGGCCACGGCCACGAAGTCGGACAGCGGACCCGCCGAAGCGTCCGGCTCGGCCCACTCGACGGTCGGGACATCACCATCGGCCGGCGCAACCGGCACCCAGTCCACGGCGAACAGCGCGTCGCCGTGTCCGTCACCACGGGCGAGCTGGTCCAGCGACACCGGGCGCAGCGCCAGCGAGTCCACGGTCGCGACCGGAGCGCCCGCCCCGTCCGCCACCACCAGCGAGACCTCGTCCGGCCCCGAGGGCGCCAGGCGCACCCGCAGCACCGTCGCACCCGAGGCGTGCAGCCGTACACCCGACCACGCGAACGGAAGCCGGTCCGAGTCGCCGGGCCGCTCCACCGCGTGCAGCGCCGCGTCCAGCAGCGCCGGGTGCAGGCCGAAACCGTCCGTGTCCACTCCCTCGGGCAGCGCGACCTCGGCGAACACCTCGTCCCCACGGCGCCACGCCGCCCGCAGCCCCTGGAAGGCCGGTCCGCGGCCGGTACCCCCCTCGGTCGCCTCGTCGTCGTAGAACCCGTCCAGGTCCACGGTCTCGGCCCCGGTGGGCGGCCACTGCGCCAGGGCGACCCCGGTGGCACGCGTGCCCGTGCGCAGCACAGCGGTGGCGTTACGGGTCCACGGCCGGTCGTCGTCGGTGTCACCCGCGCTGGAGAAGAACGTCAGCTCGCGTCCGCCGGCCCCGTCCTCGGCACCGATCCACGCCTGCACCCGGACGCCACCGTGCTCGGGCACCACCAGCGGTGCCTCCAGCGTCAGTTCCTCCACCAGGTCGCAGCCGACCTGGTCGCCCGCGCGGATCGCCAGCTCGACGAAGGCCGTGCCGGGCAGCAGGACCGCGCCCTGCACCACGTAGTCGGCCAGCCACGGGTGGGTCTGGACCGACAGCCGGCCCGTCAGCAGCACACCGTCCGTGTCGCCCAGTTCGATGGTCGCGCCCAGCAGCGGATGCTCGGTCGCGCCGAGTCCGACCGCCGTGACGTCACCCGTGTGCGGCCGTGCGTCGACCCAGTAGCGCCGGCGCTGGAAGGCGTAGGTCGGCAGGTCCACCCGCCGCGCCCCGCGACCGGCGAAGAACGCCTCCCAGTCCACCGTCACGCCCCGCGCGCACACCCGCGCCACCGCCGAGACCAACGCGGACTCCTCCGGGCGGCCACCACGCAGCACCGGTACGAAGGCCGCCTCCGGCGCGGACTCCTGTCCCGACGCGGACAGCGTGCCCCCGGGGCCGATCTCGACGAACGTGCTCACGCCCTCGCCCGCGAGCGTGCCGACGGCGTCGGCGAACCGCACCGACTCCCGCACATGCCGCACCCAGTACTCCGGAGAGGTCAGCTCCTGTGTCGTGGCCCGAACACCGGTCAGCGTCGACACGACCGGCAGCATCGGCGCCTCGTAGGACACCTCTTCCAGGACCTGGCGGAAGTCGTCCAGCATCGGGTCCATCAGGGGCGAGTGGAACGCGTGGCTGACCTTGAGACGGGACACCTTGCGGCCCGCCTCGCGCCACTTCTCCGCGACCGCCTGCACATCGGCCTCGACGCCCGAGATCACCACCGACGACGGGCCGTTCACCGCCGCCACGCCCACGGTGTCCGGCAGGTCCGGTACGACCTCGGCCTCCGACGCCTGGACGGCCACCATGGCGCCACCGGCCGGCAGCCCCTGCATCAGCGCACCCCGCGCCGACACCACCTTCACCGCGTCCGCCAGCGACCACACACCCGCCACATGGGCGGCGGCCAGCTCACCGATCGAATGCCCCGCCACCACATCTGGGCGGATGTCCCACGACTCAAGGAGACGGAACAGCGCCACCTCCACCGCGAACAACGCCGGCTGCGTCACCCCGGTCTCGTTCAACGCCTCGGCGTCCTGGCCGAACAGCGCCTCGCGCACCGCCGGGCCGAACGCGCCCAGCACCTCCTCCAGCGCCTCGGCGAACACCGGGAAGCGTGCCGCCAGTTCACGGCCCATGCCCAGCCGCTGCGACCCCTGGCCCGAGAACAGGAAACCCACTCGACCCGGCTCGTCGGCGACCCCGGTCACCACGGCACCGGCCGGCCGGCCGTCCGCCACCGCCGCCAGGGCGTCGAGGAACTCGGACCGGTCGGCGGCGACGATCACCGCGCGGTGGTCCAGCGCCGCCCGCGACGTCGCCAGCGAGTAACCGATGTCGACGGGAGCGTGTTCGTCCACGATCGCCGTCAGCCGCTCGGCCTGGCCGCGCAGGGCGTTCTCGTCGCGTGCCGACAGCACCCACGGCACCAGGCCGTCGCGTACCGGCTCGGGGGTCTCCTCGAGGGCCTCCTCCTGCTCCGTCGCGGGGGCCTGCTCGATGACCGCGTGCGCGTTGGTGCCGCTGAACCCGAACGACGAGACACCCGCCCTGCGCGGCCGGTCCACCGCGGGCCACTCGCGGTGGTCGGTGACCAGTTCCACGGTCCCCGCAGACCAGTCCACGTGCGGGGACGGTTCGGTCACGTGCAGGGTCTTCGGCAGTACGCCGTGCCGCATCGCCAGGACCATCTTGATCACCCCGGCCACACCGGCGGCGGCCTGCGTGTGCCCGATGTTCGACTTCACCGAACCCAGCAGCAGCGGCTCGCCGGTACGGTCCTGCCCGTAGGTGGCCAGCAGCGCCTGCGCCTCGATGGGGTCGCCCAGCGTCGTGCCCGTGCCGTGCGCCTCCACCGCGTCCACCTCGGACGGGGTCAGCCCGGCGCCGGCGAGCGCCTGGCGGATCACCCGCTGCTGCGACGGACCGTTCGGCGCGGTCAGACCATTGGACGCACCGTCCTGGTTCACCGCCGAGCCACGGACGACGGCCAGCACCGGATGCCCGTTGCGCCGGGCGTCCGACAGCTTCTCGACGAGCAGCATGCCGACGCCCTCGCCCCAGCCCGTGCCGTCCGCGCCGGCGGAGAACGCCTTGCACCGGCCGTCCTCCGCCAGCCCGCGCTGGCGGCTGAACTCGATGAACGAGCCCGGTGTCGACATCACCGTCACACCGCCGACCAGCGCCGTCGAGCACTCGCCCGAGCGCAGCGCCTGCACCGCCAGGTGCAGGGCGACCAGGGACGAGGAGCACGCGGTGTCCACGGTGACGGCGGGGCCTTCGAGACCGAAGGTGTAGGACAGCCGGCCGGAGACCACACTCGCCGCGCTGCCGGTCGCCGCGTACCCGCTCACGTCCTCGGCGGCGGTGCGCAGCAGCACGCTGTAGTCCTGCATGTTCGAGCCCACGAAGACGCCGACGGGCTCGCCGCGCAGCGCTTCGGGGTCGATGCCGGCCCGTTCGAACGTCTCCCAGGAGGTTTCGAGGAGCAGTCGCTGCTGGGGGTCCATCGCGAGCGCCTCGCGGGGCGATATCCCGAAGAAGTCCGCGTCGAACTCCCCCGCCTGTTCGAGGAAGGCGCCCATGCGGGTGTAGGAGGTGCCGGGAGCGGTGCCGGCGGGGTCGTACAACGCCTGGAGGTCCCAGCCACGGTCGGCCGGGAACTCCGTCACCGCGTCGCCGCCCGACATGAGCACCCGCCACAGGTCCTCGGGGCTCGACACTCCGCCGGGGTACCGGCACGCCATCGCGACGATCGCGATCTGCTCGTCGGTCGTCCCGGGCACGGCGTCCGGGGTGGGGAGGGCGGGGGCGGCGTCCTCGCCGAACAGCACGACACGCAGGTGCGCCGCCAGCGTGGCCGCGTTCGGGTAGTCGAAGACCAGGGTCGCGGGCAGGGCCGCACCGGTCACCTCGCCGAGCCGGGTGCGCAGCTCCATCGCGGTCAGCGAGTCGAAGCCCAGGTCCTTGAAGGCGCGGGTCGCGGAGAAGGCGTCACCGGAGACGTGACCGAGGACGGTGGCCGCCTCGTAGCGCACCAGTTCGGTCAGTTGCCGTTCCTGCTCGGCCGCGTCCAGGCCCGCCAAGCGCCGCGCGAGCGGCGAGGTGCCCCGTTCCGCCGGGGTGTCCTCGGTGGCCGTGCGCAGGTCGGGCAGTTCGTCCAGGAGCGGGCTCGGCCGGCGCATCGTGAAGGTGGCCGCGAACGGCTCCCAGCGGACGTCCGCCACCACCGTGCTCGCCAGGCCGGCGCCGATCGCGTCGGCGAGGGCGTCCACCGCGAGGTCGGGCGGCAGCACCACGAGTCCGCGCCGGGCGAGTTGCCGCTCGGCCTCGTCGCCGACCATGCCGCCACCGGCCCAGGGGCCCCATGCGACCGCCGTGGCGGGCAGGCCCGCCGCCCTGCGGTGCTCGGCCAGCGCGTCCAGACAGGCGTTCGCCGCCGCGTACGCGCCCTGTCCTCCGCTGCCCCACACACCGGCGATGGAGGAGAACAGCACGAACGCGTCCAGCGGTGTCCCGGCCAGCAGTTCGTGCAGGTGCCGGGCGCCGGCCGCCTTGACCGCCAGCACCTCCGCCAGCTCGTCCGCCCCGAGGTCGGTGAGAGCGGCCGACCGCTCGATGCCCGCCGCGTGCACCACCGCCGTCAGCGACGGGACGCTCTCCAGCAACGCGGCCACCGCGTCCCGGTCGGCCATGTCACAGGCGGCGAACGTCACCCGCGCCCCGAGCCCGGCCAGTTCGGCCTCCAGCTCCTGCGCTCCTCGCGCCGTCCGGCCGCGACGGCTCACCAGGACCACGTGCTCGGCTCCGCGCGCAGCCGCCCAGCGCGCCACGTGACCGCCCAGGGCACCGGTGCCGCCGGTCACCAGCACGGTCCCGCGCGGTGACCAGCCCTGCGCGTAGGCGCCGTTCAGGGGTGCGGGCGCCAGTCTGCGGGCCAGGACGCGGTCGCCCCGCAGGGCGATCTGGTCCTCGCCGGAGGTCCCGGCGAGGACGGAGGCGAGCAGGTCACCGGTCGCGTCGTCCGGCGCCTCGGGCAGGTCGACCAGGCCACCCCAGCGCTCAGGGTGCTCCAGTGCGGCCACCCGGCCCAGACCCCACACCACCGACTGCGCGTACCCGGTGACCGCGTCCTCCGCGACCGCCGACACCGCTCCCGTCGTCACACACCACAGCGGTGCTCGCACACCCGCGTCGCCGAGCGCCCGCAACAGGCCGACGGTGGCGGCGGCACCCGTGTCGGCGTCCGCCGCCGCCAGCAGTGAGACCACACCGCGCAGTTCGGGCAGTGCGGTCAGCGGCTCCGCCAGGTCGACCGCCTCCGGGTCGACGCCCAGCACCTGCGCCTCGGCACCGGCGCGGACCAAGGCCTCACGGACCCACTCGGCGCGGTCCTCACCGGCCGGCGCCACCACCAGCCAGGCCCCGTCCAGCGACCGGGGCCCCGCGGGCACCGGACGCCAGACGACCTGGTAGCGCCAGCCGTCCACCGTGGACCGTTCGCGCTGTACCCTGCGCCACGCGGACAGCCGGGGCAGCACCGCGCTCAGCGGGTCGTCCGCCGACACCCCCAGCGTGCCGGCGAGATCGGCGGCATCGCCTTCCTCCACGACCTCCCAGAACCGCGCCTCCACCGGCGACATCCGTCCGCCGTCCTCGGTGGCGGGCGGGGCGTCCAGCCAGTACCGCTCACGCTGGAAGGCGTACGTCGGCAGCTCCACCCGCCGCGCGCCCCGGCCCGCGAAGAACGCCTCCCAGTCCGCCGTCACGCCGCGGGCGTGCAGCGCGACGACCGTGGTGACGAGCGCCGTCTCCTCCGGCCTGTCACCCCGTAGGGCGGGCAGGAAGACCGCGTCGGAGACGCTGTCCCGGCCGAGGGCGGACAGCGTTCCGCCCGGACCGATCTCCAGGAACACGTCCACGCCCTGCTCGCGCAGCGCGACGACCGCGTCGTGGAAGCGCACGGACTCACGGACATGCCGCACCCAGTACTCCGGCGAGGCCAGCTCCTCGGCCGTCACCTGGGCACCGGTCAGCGTGGACACGATCGGCACCACGGGCTCGCCGAACTCGACCTCTTCCAGCACCGCGCGGAAGCCGTCCAGCATCGGGTTCATCAGCGGCGAGTGGAACGCGTGACTGACCTTCAGGCGCGACACCTTCCGGCCCGCCGCGCGCCACTTCTCCGCGACCGCCTCGACATCGGCCTCGACGCCCGAGACCACCACCGACGACGGGCCGTTCACCGCCGCCACGCCCACGGTGTCCGTCAGATCCGGTACGACCTCGGTCTCCGACGCCTGGATCGCGACCATGGCACCGCCCGACGGCAGCGCCTGCATCAGCGCACCCCGCGCCGACACCACCTTCACCGCGTCCGCCAGCGACCACACCCCCGCCACATGGGCGGCGGCCAGCTCACCGATCGAGTGCCCGGCGAGCATGTCCGGCCGGATGCCCCACGACTCCAGCAGCCGGAACAGCGCCACCTCGACCGCGAACAGCGCCGGCTGCGTCACGCCGGTCTCGTTCAGCGCATCGGCGTCCTCGCCGTACAGCACCTCCCGTACGCGCGGCTCGCACGCGTCCAGTACGGCATCCAGCGCCTCGCGGAACACCGGGTGGCGCGCGGCCAGTTCGCGGCCCATCCCGAGCCGCTGCGAGCCCTGGCCCGAGAACAGGAAGCCCAGCAGGTGCGGTGCCGTTTCGCCCACCACGGCGCCGGGTCCGTCCCGGCCCTCGGCGAGAGCGGCCAGCACCGACCGGAAGGTGGCGCTCTCCTCGGCGACGACCACGGCACGGTGCTCCAGCGCCGCCCGGGAGGTCGCCAGCGAGTACCCCACGTCGACCGGGGACTGTCCGTCCACGAAGGACACCAGCCGGGCGGCCTGCTCCCGCAACGCCTCCGCGCTGCGCGCCGACAGCACCCACGGCACCAGACCCTCGCGTACCGGCTCGGAGGTCTCCTCCCGCTCCGTCACGGGGGCCTGCTCGACGATGACGTGCGCGTTCGTGCCGCTCACGCCGAACGACGACACACCCGCCCGCCACGGCCGGCCGACCTCCGGCCAGGCCCGCTGCTCGGTCAGCAGCTCCACCGCACCCGCCGACCAGTCCACGTGCGACGACGGTTCGGTGACGTGCAGGGTCTTCGGCAGCTTCCCGTGCCGCATCGACATGACCATCTTGATCAAACCGGCCACGCCGGCGGCGGCCTGGGTGTGCCCGATGTTGGACTTCACCGAGCCCAGCAGCAGGGGTTCACCGGTTCGGCCCTGGCCGTAGGTGGCGAGCAGCGCCTGGGCCTCGATCGGGTCGCCCAGCGTGGTGCCCGTGCCGTGCGCCTCGACCACGTCCACGTCGGACGAGGTGAGCCCGGCGGCGGTCAGGGCCTGGCGGATCACCCGCTGCTGCGACGGGCCGTTCGGCGCGGTCAGGCCGTTCGAGGCGCCGTCCTGGTTCACCGCCGAACCACGGACCACCGCCAGCACCTGGTGGCCGTTGCGCTGCGCGTCCGACAGCTTCTCCACCAGCAGCAGGCCGACGCCCTCGCCCCAGCCGGTGCCGTCCGCGCTGTCGGAGAACGCCTTGCAGCGGCCGTCCTCCGCGAGCCCGCGCTGGCGGCTGAACTCGATGAAGGAGTTCGGGGTCGACATCACCGTCACGCCGCCGACCAGGGCCAGCTCGCATTCGCCCTGGCGCAGCGCCTGGGCGGCCAGGTGAAGGGCCACCAGCGACGACGAGCACGCCGTGTCCACCGTGACGGCGGGGCCTTCGAGGCCGAAGGTGTAGGACAGCCGGCCGGAGATGATGCTGGCCGCGTTGCCGGTGGCCAGGTGTCCGCCCAGGTCTTCGGCGGCGCCGTGCAGGGCCAGCAGCCCGTGGTCCTGGCCGTTGGTGCCGATGAACACGCCGGAGCGGCTGCCCCGTACCGCATGGGGGTCGATGCCCGCGCGTTCGAACAGCTCCCAGGAGGTTTCCAGGAGCAGGCGCTGCTGGGGGTCCATCGCCAGCGCCTCGCGCGGCGATATCCCGAAGAACGCCGGGTCGAACTCCGCGACGCGGTCGAGGAACGCTCCCATGCGGGTGTACGACGTGCCGGTGCTCGCGGGGTCCGGGTCGAACAGGGCCTTCAGGTCCCAACCGCGGTCCGTGGGGAATCCGGTGACGGCGTCCGCCTCGGATTCGAGGAGGTGCCACAGGTCTTCCGGCGAGTTGACTCCGCCGGGGAAGCGGCAGCTCATGCCGACGATCGCGATCGGCTCGCCGGCCTTCTCCTCGACCTCGCGGAGCCGTTGCCTGGTCTGCCGCAGGTCCGCGGTCAAGCGCTTCAAGTAGTCGAGGACCTTGTCGTCGTTCGACATGTGCTTGCTACCCCTCATTGATGAGCCATGGTGAAAGTCCGTACCTGCGGGATCAGGAGTTGCCGAGCTCTTCGTCGATGATGCTGAAGACGTCGTCCAGCGTCGCCGAGTCCAGGTCGTCCGCCGTGGCCTCGGGTTCCTTGTCGTCCCAGGTGGACAGAAGCGAGCGGAGCCTGAGCCGGATGTCGCCGACGAGGGCGTCGTCCGGATCGAGCCGGGAGATGGTGGCCGTGAGCCTGTTCAGCTCGCTGAGCACCGCGGCGGCGGGGGTGCCGTGCCCGGCGAGTACCGTCGTGCGCAGGTGGGCCGCGAGGGCCGCCGGGGTCGGGTGGTCGAACACCAGGGTGGCGGGCAGCTTGGTGCCGACCTCGGCGTCGAGCCGGTTGCGCAGTTCGACGGCGGTGAGCGAGTCGAAGCCGAGTTCCTTGAACGCCCGGTCCGCCGAGACGGCCTCCGGTCCGGTGAAGCCGAGCACGGCCGCGGTGTGGGTGCGGACGAGGTGGGCCAGCGCCCGGTCCTGCTCGCCCTCGGTGAGGCCGGCCAGCCGCTGGGTCAGCGGGACCGCGCCGTCGGAGCCGTTGTCCGCCGCCCGTGCGGTGCGTCGGGCGGGGGTGGGCACCAGGGCGCGCAGCAGGGGCCGTACCTGCTCGGGGTTGGCCCGCAGGATGGCGAGGTCCAGCGCGGCGGGCACCGCCGTCGTGGCGCCGGCCGCGCAGGCGGTGTCGAACAGGGCCATGCCGTCGTCGGAGGCGAGCGGGACCATGCCGCCCCGCGCCAGCCGTCGTACGTCGGCGTCGTCGAGGTGGCCGGTGATGCCGCTGGCCTCGGCCCACAGGCCCCAGGCCAGTGAGGTGGCGGGCAGTCCGGCGGCCCTGCGGTGCCGGGCGAGCGCGTCCAGGAAGGCGTTGGCGGCCGCGTAGTTGCCCTGGCCGGGGCCGCCGAAGACCCCGGCGGCGGCGGAGAACAGGACGAACGCGGTCAGGTCGTGCTCCCTGGTCAGCTCGTGCAGGTGGAGTGCGCCATCGGCCTTGGGCGCGAACACCGTGTCGAGGTGCTCCGGGGTCAGGGACTCGATGACGCTGTCGTCCAGGGCGCCGGCCGTGTGGACGATCGCGGTCACGGGGTGGGCGGCGAGGAGGGCGGCGACCGCGGCCCGGTCGCCGACGTCGCAGGCGGCGACGGTGACGCGGGCGCCCAGTGCGGTCAGTTCTTCGCGGAGTTCCTCGGCGCCCGGGGTGGCCGGGCCGCGCCTGCCGGTCAGGACGAGGTGCCGTACGCCGTGGCGGGTGACGAGGTGGCGTGCGGTGATGCCGCCGAGGACGCCGAGGCCGCCGGTGATCAGCACGGTGCTGTCGGGGGTGAAGGCCGGCTGTCCGGGGGCGTCGGCCGGGGTGGTGAGCCGCGCCAGTCGGGCCACCGTGGCGGTGCCGTTCCTGATGACCACCTGCGGTTCGCCGGTCGCCACGACGGCGGGCAGCATCCGCAGCGACTTCTCGTCGCCGTCCACGTCGGCCAGGACGAAGCGCCGCGGGTGTTCCGACTGCGCCGAGCGCACCAGGCCCCACGCGGGGGCGCGGACCAGGTCCGGTACGGCGTCGTCGGGTGCCCCGGCCACCGCGCCGGTGGTGACCAGGACGAGCCGTGACGCGGTGAACCGGTCGTCGGCGAGCCACTTCTGGAGCAGGTCCAGGGTGTGGTGCGTGGCCTCGCGGGGGGTCGTCGCGTGCTCCGCGGGTGTCATGGCGACCCACGTCGGTACGGGCAGGCCCGCGTCGACGGCGGCGATGAGCGCTTCCAGGTCGGTGTGCTCGTCCACCGGTTCGCCCGCGGCGGTGAGCGCGTGGGCCAGCGGGGCGGTGTCGCCGCCGATGACCGCCCAGGTGCCGGGTTCGGCGCCGGCGTCCGGCATCGGTGCCCAGGTGACCTCGTAGAGCGAGTCGCGGTGGGTGGAGCGCGCGGCGTCGAGCCGGTCGGCGGTCAGGGGGCGCAGGGTCAGCCCGTCGACGGCGGCGACCGGTTCTCCGGAGCCGTCGGCGGCGAGCACCGCCACGGCGTCCGTGCCGACCGGGGTCAGGCGGACGCGCAGCGATGTCGCCCCGGTCGCCAGGAGGCGCACCCCGGTCCAGGACAGCGGCAGCCCCTGCGGGCCCGTCCCGTCCCCGGTGAGGTGCAGCGCGGCGGCCAGGAGCGCCGGGTGCAGGCCGAAGCCCGGGTCGGCGAGGCCGTCCGGCAGGGTCACCTCGGCGAACACCTCGTCGCCCGTGCGCCAGGCGGCGCGCAGGCCCTGGAAGGCGGGGCCGTGGTCGAGGCCGGACGCGGCGGTGGCGGCGTGGTGGGCGTCCAGGTCGACCGGTTCGGCGCCGGTGGGCGGCCAGGCCACCAGGTCGTCGGTGACGGGGGCCGCCTGGGGGGTGAGGGTGCCGGTGGCGTGGCGGGTCCAGTCGCCGCCCTCGTCCCCGCGGGAGTCCACGGTGAACGCCCGCCCGCCCGAGGGGTCGGGTCCGTCGACGCTGAGCCGTATCTGGACGCCGTGGCGTTCGGGCAGCACCAGGGGCGCTTCGAGGACCAGGTCGTCCAGGAAGGCGCAGCCGACGTGGTCGCCGGCGCGCAGCGCGAGGTCCACGTAGGCCGTGCCGGGCAGGACGGGGGTGTCCAGGACGCGGTAGTCGGTGAGCCAGGGGTGGGTGCGCGCGGAGAGCCGGCCGCTGAACACCAGGCGTTCGGAGTCCGGGAGTTCGGTGACGGCGGCGAGCAGGGGGTGGTCCACCCGGTCCAGGCCGGCCGAGGTCACGTCGCCGGGGGTGGTGGGTGTGGTGGTGGGCCAGAAGCGTTGGCGCTGGAAGGGGTAGGTGGGGAGGTCGACGTGCCGGGCCGCGGGCAGCGGCCAGTCCACCCGGGCGCCGCGCACGAACAGCGCGCCCGCCGACTTCAGCAGCCGGTCCCGGCCGCCGTCGCCGCGCCGCAGCGATCCGACGACCAGTCCGTCGGCGCCGCTCAGCTCGCCGAGTCCGGCGGCCAGGACGGGGTGCGGGCTGACCTCGACGAAGGTGGTGAAGCCCTCCGCCACGAGGGTGGAGACGGAGTCGGCGAACTCCACCGTCCGCCGCAGGCTGCGGTACCAGTACGCGGCGTCCAGGTCGCGGGTGTCCAGCCAGTCGCCGGTCAGCGGTGAGTAGTACGGGATGTCGCCGGAGCGCGGTGTCACGTCGGCGAGCCCTTCGAGGAGGTCCGCCTCGACGCGTTCGACGTGGTGGGAGTGCGGGGCGTAGTCGGCCTTGACGCGTCGCGCCCACACGCCTTGTCCGGCGCAGACGTCCAGCAGTTCGTCCAGGGCGGCGTTGTCACCGGAGACGACGACCGAGGCGGGCCCGTTGACCACTCCGACGCCGAGTTGCCCGTCCCACCGGGTGAGGAGCTGCCGTACGTCGTCCACGCCGAGCGCGAGCGAGACCATGCCGCCCCGGCCGGCCAGCGCGGTCAGCGCCTTGCTCCGCAGGACGGCCAGCTTGGCGGCGTCCGGCAGGGACAGTGCGCCCGCGACGCACGCCGCGGCGATCTCGCCCTGGGAGTGTCCCAGTACGGCGGTCGGTTCGACGCCCCAGGCCCGCCAGGTGGCGGCCAGGGACACCATCACCGCGAAGAGGGCGGGCTGGACGATGTCGAGGCGTTCCATCAGGCCGGGGTCCTCGATCGCGTCGAGCAGCGACCAGTCGACGTACTCGCCCAGGGCTTCGGCGCACTCCTCCATCCGGGTGCGGAACTCCGGTGAGGAGTCCAGGAGTTCGAGGGCCATGCCGGCCCACTGGGTGCCGTGGCCGGGGAAGACGAACACCGTGCCGGTGCCGCGGTGGCCGGCCGTGCCGGTCACGACGTTCGGTGCCTCGCGGCCTTCGGCCAGGGCGGTGAGGCCGGTGCGGAAGTCAGCCCGGTCCAGGCCCACCACCACGGCCCGGTGGTCGAACAGCGCGCGGGAGCGCAGCGAGTGGGCGATGTCGGCGACGGTCGCGGCGGTGTCGTCGCGCTCGATGTCCTCGCGGAGGCGGGCCGCCTGTTCCCGCAGCGCGTCGGCGGACCGCGCGGAGAGCACCCACGGTACGGCACCCGGGGCGGTCGTCCCGCTGTCGGGGGACGCCGTCTCGGGGGCTTGCTCGATGATGGTGTGCGCGTTGGTGCCGCTGAAGCCGAACGACGACACCCCGGCCCGCCGGGGGCGGTCGACGGCGGGCCACGTCCGCTGGTCGGTGAGCAGTTCCACCGCTCCCGTGGACCAGTCGACGTGCGAGGACGGCTCCGTGACATGCAGGGTGCGCGGCAGTACGCCGTGCCGCATCGCCAGCACCATCTTGATCACGCCCGCCACACCGGCCGCCGCCTGGGTGTGCCCGATGTTGGACTTCACCGAGCCCAGCAGCAGGGGCCGTTCGGCGGGGCGGTCCTGGCCGTAGGTGGCGAGCAGGGCCTGGGCCTCGATCGGGTCGCCGAGGGTGGTGCCGGTGCCGTGCGCCTCGACGGCGTCCACGTCGGCCGGGGCGAGGCCCGCGCCGGCGAGTGCCTGGCGGATGACGCGCTGCTGGGAGGGCCCGTTGGGGGCGGTCAGGCCGTTGGAGGCGCCGTCCTGGTTGACGGCGGAGCCCCGTACGACCGCGAGGATCTGGTGGCCGTTGCGCCGGGCGTCCGACAGGCGCTCCACGAGCAGCATGCCGATGCCCTCGCCCCAGCCGGTGCCGTCGGCGCTGTCGGAGAACGCCTTGCAGCGGCCGTCCACGGACAGTCCGCGCTGGCGGCTGAACTCGATGAACGCGCCCGGCGTCGACATCACCGTCACCCCGCCGGTGAGGGCCATCTCGCACTCGCCCGAGCGCAGTGCCTGCACCGCCAGGTGCAGCGCGACCAGCGACGAGGAGCACGCGGTGTCCACGGTCACCGCCGGGCCTTCGAGGCCGAAGGTGTACGACAGGCGGCCGGACATGACGCTCGCCGCGCTGCCCGTGGCCACGTGACCGCCCACGTCCTCGCGGGCGCCGTCGAGGACCAGGCCGTAGTCCTGCACGTTGGAGCCGACGAACACGCCGACGCGCTCGCCGCGGACCGTGCCGGGGTCGATGCCGGCCCGTTCGAAGACCTCCCAGGAGGTTTCGAGGAGCAGCCGCTGCTGCGGGTCCATGGCCAGCGCCTCACGTGGTGAGGTGCCGAAGAAGGCCGCGTCGAAGTCCGCCACGTGGTCGAGGAAGGCTCCTCGGCGCGAGTACGTCGTGCCGATGCCCGCGGGGTCGGGGTCGTACAGGGCCTCGATGTCCCAGCCCCGGTCGGCCGGGAACTCGCTCACCGCGTCCCCGCCCGACATGAGCACCCGCCACAGGTCCTCGGGACTGGTCACGCCGCCGGGATACCGGCAGGCCATCGCGACGATCGCGATCGGCTCGTCGGCCACCGCCCCGGGGGCGGCGGCGGCCGGTGTCCGGGGGGTCTCGCCGCGCGGTGCCACGACGGCCGACAGCAGGTGGTCGGCGAGCGCCCCGGGGGTGGGGTAGTCGAAGACCACGGTCGCGGGCAGGGTCAGGCCGGTCTCGGCCGTCAGCGCGTTGCGCAGTTCCACGGCGGTCAGCGAGTCGAAGCCCAGGTCGCGGAAGGCCAGGTCGGCGTCGACGGCACCGGCCGTGGTGTGCCCGAGGACGGCGGCCGCCCGTGCCACCACCAGGTCACGCACCAGTTCGCCCCGTTCGGCCGCGTCGAGGCCGGTGAGCCGGTCGCGCAGTTCCGCCCCGTCCCTGCCGGGGCCGTCCGCCGCCGCGGGTCCGTCGGCGCCGGTGTTCCGGTCCGCGACGGCTTCCCGTGCCTCGGGCAGGTCGGCGAGGAGCGGGCTGGACCGGCCGATGGTGAACGCGGGCGCGAACCTGGTCCAGTCGACGTCCGCGACGACGGTGCTCGCCGTGCCGCCGCCGACCGCGCCGGCGAGGGCGCCCACCGCGACCTCGGGCGGCAGCGACCGGAGCCCGCGTCGGGAGAGCTGCCGCTGGGCCTCGTCGTCGGCCATCCCGCCGCCGCCCCAGGGGCCCCAGGCCACGGCTGTGCCGGGCAGGCCGTGGGCCGTGCGGTGCTCGGCGAGCGCGTCGAGGTAGGCGTTGGCCGCGCTGTAGCCGACCTGGCCGCCGCTGCCCCAGACGCCGGCGATGGAGGAGTAGACGAGGAAGGCGTCGAGCGGTGTGTCCGCGAGCAGTTCGTGCAGGTGCGCGGCGCCCGCGACCTTGGCGCCCACCACGTCCGCGAACCGGGCGAGGCCGGTGTCCGCCGCGGGGGCGCTGTCGTTGAGCCCGGCGGTGTGCACGACGGCACAGACCCGGTCCCCGGCGGCGGCCAGGCCGTCGAGAAGCGCGGCGAGCGCCTCCCGGTCGGCGATGTCGACGGCGGCGACGGTGACGCGGGCGCCCAGCCCGGCGAGTTCGGCCGCCAGCTCATCGGCGCCGTCGGCCGCGCTGCCCCGCCGGCTCACCAGCACGAGGTGTTCGGCGCCGTGCGCGGCGGACCAGCGCGCGGCCCTCGCGCCCAGGGCGCCGAGCCCGCCGGTCACCAGGACCGTGCCGCGCGGCGTCCAGTCGGCGCCGGGGGCGGTCCGGCCGGCCCGGCGGAGCCGGCGCGTGAACACACCGGTCCCGCGCACGGCGACCTGGTCCTCCGCCCCGCCGAGGACCCCGCACAGCCGGGCGGCCACCCGTTCGTCCACGGTGTCCGGCAGGTCGGCCAGGCCGCCCCACCTGTCGGGGTGTTCGAGCGCGGCGGCCCGGCCGAGCCCCCACACCATCGACTGCGCGAAGCCGTCGACCGGGTCGCCCGCGACCGCGGCCACCGCGCCCGAGGTGACGCACCACAGCGGCGCCCGCACCTCGGCGTCGCCGAGCGCCTGCACCAGCGCGAGGGTGGCCGCCGCCCCGTTCGGCACCGCCGGGTGGTCGGCGTGCGGCGACTGGTCGAACGCCAGCAGCGACAGGACTCCGCCGATCTCCTCACCCCGCGCGAGGACTTCCTCGACGGTCGTGCGCAGCGCGTCGGCGAGCTGTGCGCGGTCCGCCCGGCCGACCTCGACCACGGCGAGCGCCAGGCCGCCGCCGGCGAGCAGTTCGCCCAGCGCGCGGGCCCGCTCGTCCCCGGCGAACACCACGACCGGCCAGGTGCCCGCGGGAGGGGTCGTCGCCGGCACGCCGACGGGCTTCCAGCGCACGGTGTAACGCCACTGGTCCAGCGTGGACTTCTGGTGGCTGCGGCGCCGCCACGACGTCAGGAAGGGCAGGACGGCGCGGAGCGAGTCGGCCGCCCCGTCCTCGGTGATGCCCAGCGACGACGCGAGCGCGGTCGCCTCCTCGCTCTCCACCGCGGCCCAGAACCGGGCCTCGTCGGCGTTCGGCGCGGCCTCGCCGGTGGTGGCGGGCGGGGCGTCCATCCAGTAACGCCGGTGCTGGAAGGCGTACGTCGGCAGGTCGATCCGCCGGGCGCCGCTGCCCGCGAAGTACCCGGTCCAGTCGACCGGCACGCCCCGCGTGTGCAGGGCGGCCACGGTCGTGAGGAGGGCGGCCTCCTCGGGCCGGTCCGTGCGCAGCGCGGGCAGGAACACCGCGTCGGGCGCGCTGCCCAGTCCCAGCGCGGACAGCGTGCCCCCGGGTCCGACCTCGACGAACGTGCCCACGCCCTCGTCCGTGAGCGTGCCCACGGCGTCGGCGAAGCGGACGGACTCGCGGACGTGCCGCACCCAGTACTCCGGCGACGCCAACTCCTCGGCGGAGGCACGGGCGCCGGTCAGCGTCGACACGATCGGGATGGCGGGCGCCTCGTAGGACACCTCTCCCAACACCCGGCGGAAGTCGTCCAGCATCGGGTCCATCAGCGGTGAGTGGAACGCATGGCTGACCTTCAGCCGGGACACCTTCCGGCCCGCCGCACGCCACCGCTCCGCGACCGCCTCCACATCGGCGGCGACACCCGAAACCACCACCGACGACGGGCCGTTGACGGCGGCGACACCCACGGTCCCCGGCAGGTCCGGGGCGACCTCGGCCTCGGACGCCTGGACCGCCACCATCGCACCACCGGACGGCAGCGCCTGCATCAGCGCACCCCGCGCCGACACCACCTTCACCGCATCCGCCAGCGACCACACACCCGCCACATGCGCGGCGGCCAGCTCACCGATCGAATGCCCCGCCACCACATCTGGGCGGATGTCCCACGACTCAAGGAGACGGAACAGCGCCACCTCCACCGCGAACAACGCCGGCTGCGTCACCCCCGTCTCGTTCAACGCATCGGCATCCGCGCCATACAGCACCTCCCGTACGCGCGGCTCACACGCGTCCAGTACGGCATCCAGCGCCTCGCCGAACACCGGGTACACCGCGGCCAGTTCGCGGCCCATGCCCAGCCGCTGCGAACCCTGGCCCGAGAACAGGAAGCCGATCCGGCCGGGTTCGCCGGCGACCGAGCCGACCACGGCGCCGTCCGTCCGGCCGTCGGCCACCGCCCTGAGGGCCGCGAGGAACTCGGACCGGTCGGCGGCCACGATCACCGCGCGGTGGTCGAGCATCGTCCGTGAGGTGGCGAGCGAGTAGCCGACGTCGAGGGGCTCCTGCTCGGCCGCCAGGGGCAACAGGCGCTCGGCCTGGCCACGCAGGGCGTCCTCGTCGCCCGCCGACAGCACCCACGGCACCCAGCTTCCGCGCACCCGCTCCGCAGGTGCCTCCGGCTCCGTGGCGGGGGTGTCGGGGGCCTGCTCGATGATGGCGTGGGCGTTGGTGCCGCTGAAGCCGAACGACGACACACCGGCCCGCCACGGCCGGTCCGCCATCGGCCACTCACGCTCCCGCGTCAGCAACTCCACCGCACCCGCCGACCAGTCCACATGCGGGGACGGCTCATCGGCGTGCAGCGTGCGCGGCAGCACACCGTGCCGCATCGCCATGACCATCTTGATCACACCCGCCACACCGGCCGCCGCCTGCGTGTGCCCGATGTTCGACTTCACCGAACCCAGCAGCAACGGCCGATCGGCCGGACGGTCCTGACCATAGGTGGCCAGCAGCGCCTGCGCCTCGATCGGATCACCCAGCTTCGTACCCGTACCGTGCGCCTCCACCGCGTCCACATCGGCCGGGGTGAGGCCCGCCCCGGCGAGTGCCTGGCGGATGACGCGCTGCTGCGCGGGGCCGTTGGGCGCGGTCAGGCCGTTGGACGCGCCGTCCTGGTTCACGGCGGAACCCCGTACGACCGCGAGGACCTGGTGGCCGTTGCGCCGGGCGTCCGACAGGCGCTCCACGAGCAGCATGCCGACGCCCTCGCCCCAGCTCGTGCCGTCGGCGTCCGCTCCGAACGCCTTGCAGCGGCCGTCCTGCGACAGCCCGCGCTGGCGGCTGAACTCGATGAACGCGCCCGGCGTCGACATCACCGTCACACCACCGGCCAGCGCCATCTCGCACTCGCCCGAGCGCAGCGACTGCACCGCGAGGTGCAGGGCGACCAGGGACGACGAGCACGCCGTGTCGACGGTCACCGCCGGGCCCTCGAAACCGAAGGTGTACGACAGGCGGCCGGAGGCCACGCTGGCCGCGTTGCCGGTGGCCACGTGACCGCCCACGTCCTCGCGGGCGCCGCCGAGGACCAGGCTGTAGTCCTGGGCGTTCGAGCCGACGAACACGCCGACGCGCTCACCGCGCAGCGACGCCGAGTCGACCCCGGCGCGCTCCAGGAGTTCCCAGGAGGTCTCCAGGAGCAGGCGCTGCTGGGGGTCCATCGCCAGCGCCTCGCGCGGCGAGATCCCGAAGAATCCGGCGTCGAAGCCGCTGACGTCCGACAGGAACGCGCCGGACCGCAGGTAGGTGGTCCCCACCGAGTCCGGGTCGGGGTCGTACAGCGCCTCGATGTCCCAGCCGCGGTCGGCCGGGAACTCCGTGACCGCGTCCCCGCCGGCCTTGAGGAACTCCCACAGGTCCTCGGGTCCGGCGACGCCGCCGGGGAACCGGCAGGCCATCGCCACGATCGCGATCGGCTCGTCGGTCACGCCCCGCGGGGCGGCCGGTGCGGCGGGGGCGGGGGTGGCGTCCGCGCCGCCCAGTTCGACGCGCAGGTAGGCGGCCAGGGCGGCGGCCGTCGGGTAGTCGAAGACCAGGGTCGCGGGCAGGGCGATGCCGGTGGCCTCACGGAGCCTGGCGCGCAGTTCGACGGCGGTCAGGGAGTCGAAGCCGAGTTCCTTGAACGCGCGGGTCGCGGGGAGGGCGTCGGTGGAGGTGTGGCCGAGCACGGCGGCGGCCTCGGCGCGGACCAGTTCGGTCAGGTGCCGTTCCCGCGCGGCCTCGTCCAGTCCGGCCAGTTGCCGCGCGAGCGCCGACGTGCTGTCCTGCTCCGCCGGGTCGGCGTCGAACAGCTCGCGTACGCCGGGCAGTTCGCCGAGGAGGGCGCTCGGGCGCTGCGCCATGAACGTGCCCGCGAACCGGGGCCAGTCGACGTCGGCGACGACGACGGTGTCGTCACCGCGTTCCAGGGCCGTGGCGAGACCGGCGACCGCGGCGTCCGGGGCCATCGTCCCGAGGCCCCAGCGGCGCAACCGGGCGGCCTGCGCGTCGGTGGCGACCATGCCGCCACCGCCCCACGGCCCCCACGCGACGGCGGTGGCGGGCAGGTCCGCCGCCCGGCGGTGCTCGGCGAGGCCGTCCAGGTAGGCGTTGGCCGCCGCGTACGCGCCCTGCCCGCTGCTGCCCCAGACGCCGGCGATGGAGGAGAACAGGACGAACGCGTCCAGGGGCGTGCCGGCGAGCAGCTCGTGCAGGTTGCGCGCGCCGTCGACCTTGGCCCTCAGTACGTCGGCGAACTCGCCGAGGTCGTCCGGGTCGACGTCGGCGAGGACGGCCGAGCGTTCGATGCCGGCGGCGTGGACGACCGCGGTGAGCGGGAACTCGGCGGGCACGGCGGCGAGTACGCCGGCCAGGGCGTCGCGGTCGGCCGCGTCGCAGGCCGCGAGGGTGACCCGGGCGCCGAGCGCGGTCAGCTCCGCGCACAGCTCGTCCGCGCCCTCGGCCGCCGGCCCGCGCCTGCTGGTCAGCAGCAGATGACCGGCGCCCTTGCCGGCCAGCCAGCGTGCGACGTGCGCGCCCAGGGCTCCGGTGCCGCCGGTGACGAGGACCGTGCCGCGCGGTGTCCAGCCCGGCCCGGCCGCCGCGCCCGCCGGGGCGGGCACCAGTCTGCGGCCCAGCGCCCGGCCGCCGCGCAGTGCGACCTGGTCCTCGCCACCGGTTCCGGCGGCGAGGACGGCGGCCAGCAGATCACCGGCCGCGCGGTCCCAGGCCGCCCCGTCCGGGGCTTCCTGTGACTCGGGCAGGTCGATGAGACCGCCCCAGCGGGAGGGCTGCTCCAGGGCGGCCACCCGGCCCAGGCCCCACAGCATCGCCTGTTCGAACCCGGCGGCGGTGTCACCGTCGGCCGCCGACACCGCACCCGACGTCACGCACCACAGCGGTACGTCCGCCTCGCCGAGGGCCCGTCGCAGGGCGAGCGTGGCGGCGACGCCCGTGGGCACGGTCGAGGCGCCCGCGTCGGCGAGGCCCAGCAGCGAGACCACGCCGTCCAGCGCCGTCAGGTCGGTGACCCGACCGGTCCAGTCGCCCTCCCGCGGGTCCCCGTGCAGGACACGTACGTCCGCGCCGTTGCGGGTCAGCGCGTCCCCGACCCACTCGGCGCGGTCCTCACCGGTCGCCGCGACGACCAGCCAGGCACCGTCGAGCCGCCGGTCCGCGAGGGCCACCGGACGCCAGTCGACGCGGTAGCGCCAGCCGTCGGCCGTGGACCGGTCGCGCTGCTTCCTGCGCCACGCGGACAGGCTCGGGAGCACGGCACTGAGCGGATCATCGGCCGACACGCCCAGCGTACGGGCGAGGTCCGCGATGTCCCCCTCTTCCACGACCTCCCAGAACCGCGCCTCCACCGGCGGCGTGCGCTCGGTGTCCCGGGCGGCGGCCGGGGTGTCCAGCCAGAAACGCTCACGCTGGAAGGCGTAGGTCGGCAGGTCCACCCGCCGCGCGCCCCGACCGGCGAGGAACGCCTCCCAGTCCACGTCGACCCCGCGTACGTGCAGTCGGCCGACAGCTCCCGTGGCGGCCACCGCCTCGGGGCGCTCGCTCCGCAGCACCGGTACGAAGACGGCGTCCGGCGCGGTCTCCTGCCCCAGCGCGGACAGCGTGCCCCCGGGTCCGACCTCGACGAACGTGCCCACGCCCTCGTCCGTGAGCGTGCCGACGGCGTCGGCGAAGCGGACGGACTCGCGGACGTGCCGCACCCAGTACTCCGGCGACGCCAACTCCTCGGCGGTGGCACGGGCGCCGGTCAGCGTCGACACGATCGGGATGGCGGGCGCCTCGTAGGACACCTCTCCCAGGACCCGGCGGAAGTCGTCCAGCATCGGGTCCATCAGCGGTGAGTGGAACGCGTGGCTGACCTTCAGCCGGGACACCTTCCGGCCCGCCGCACGCCACCGCTCCGCGACCGCCTCCACATCGGCGGCGACACCCGAAACCACCACCGACGAGGGGCCGTTGACGGCGGCAAGCCCCACCGTCTCCGACAGATCCGCCACGATCTCGGCCTCGGACGCCTGCACCGCCACCATCGCCCCACCGGACGGCAGCGCCTGCATCAGCGCACCCCGCGCCGACACCACCTTCACCGCGTCCGCCAGCGACCACACACCCGCCACGTGCGCGGCGGCCAGCTCACCGATCGAATGCCCGGCCAGCACATCGGGCCGTACACCCCAGGACTCAAGGAGACGGAACAGCGCCACCTCGACCGCGAACAACGCCGGCTGCGTCACCCCCGTCTCGTTCAACGCATCGGCATCCTCGCCGTACAGCACCTCCCGTACGCGCGGCTCGCACGCGTCCAGTACAGCGTCCAGGGCGTCGGCGAACACCGGGTACACCGCGGCCAGTTCGCGGCCCATGCCCAGCCGCTGCGAACCCTGGCCCGAGAACAGGAAACCGAGCTTCCGCGGCGCGGCCTCGCCGGTCACGGTGCCGGGGGCGCCGCGTCCCTCGGCCAGCGCGGTCAGCGCCGACCGGAATTCGGCGGGTTCCGTGGCGACCACCACCGCGCGGTGCTCGAAGGCCGCCCGCGAGAACGCCAGCGTCCGGGCCGTGGCCGCGAGGTCCGGGTCCGGTGACCGGTCCATGAAGGACGCCAGTCGTGCGGCCTGCTCCCGCAGCGCCTCGGGGCTCCTGGCCGACAGGAGCCAGGGGACGGCCGTGCCGGCCGGCAGCGGCGACGGGGTCTCTTCCGGTTCGGTCCCGGGTTCCCGCGGGGCCTGCTCGATGATGGCGTGGGCGTTGGTGCCGCTGAAGCCGAACGACGACACACCGGCCCGCCACGGCCGGTCCGCCACCGGCCACTCCCGCTCCCGCGTCAGCAACTCCACCGCACCCGCCGACCAGTCCACATGCGGGGACGGCTCATCGGCGTGCAGCGTGCGCGGCAGCACACCGTGCCGCATCGCCATCACCATCTTGATCACACCCGCCACACCGGCCGCCGCCTGCGTGTGCCCGATGTTCGACTTCACCGAACCCAGCAGCAACGGCCGATCGGCCGGGCGGTCCTGGCCGTAGGTGGCCAGCAGCGCCTGCGCCTCGATCGGATCACCCAGCTTCGTACCCGTACCGTGCGCCTCCACCGCGTCCACATCGGCCGGGGTGAGGCCGGTGGCGTCCAGGGCGGCCCGGATGACGCGCTGCTGCGCGGGGCCGTTGGGCGCGGTCAGGCCGTTGGACGCGCCGTCCTGGTTCACGGCGGAACCCCGTACGACCGCCAGGACTTCGTGGCCGTTGCGCCGGGCGTCCGACAGGCGCTCCACGAGCAGCATGCCGACGCCCTCGCCCCAGCCCGTGCCGTCCGCCTCGGCCCCGAACGCCTTGCACCGGCCGTCGGCCGCCAGTCCGCGCTGGCGGCTGAACTCCACGAAGGCGGCGGGGGTGGACATCACCGTCACACCGCCGGCGAGGGCCAGTTCGCACTCGCCCTTGCGCAGGGCCTGGACGGCCAGGTGGAGGGCGACCAGCGACGACGAGCACGCCGTGTCCACGCTCACCGCCGGACCTTCGAGGCCGAACGTGTACGACAGCCGGCCGGAGATCACGCTCGCCGCGCTGCCGGTGCCGAAGTATCCGTCGACGCTGTCGGGCGCCGCCATCATCAGCGTGGTGTAGTCCTGGCCGTTGGTGCCGACGAACACGCCGGACCGGCTGCCGCGCAGTGAGGTCGGGTCGATGCCCGCGCGTTCGAACAGTTCCCAGGAGGTTTCCAGGAGCAGGCGCTGCTGGGGGTCCATCGCCAGCGCCTCGCGCGGCGAGATCCCGAAGAACGCCGGGTCGAAGTCGGCCACGCCGTCGAGGAAGGCGCCCCTGCGGGAGTACGTTGTGCCGACTCCCGCCGTCTCCGGGTCGGGGTGGTACAGCGCCTCGACGTCCCAGTCGCGGTCGGCCGGGAACTCCGTCACGGTGTCGCGGCCCGACAGCAGGACCTGCCACAGGTCCTCGGGGCTGGTGACGCCCCCGGGATAGCGGCAGGCCATCGCCACGATGGCGATCGGCTCGTCGGACACGGCGGAGGCGGTGCGCGCGCCGGGGGCGGCGGGCGCGGTGCCCGACAGCGCCACCCGCAGGTGGGCGGCGAGGTCGGCGGAGGTCGGGTAGTCGAAGACGACGGCCGCGGGCAGGGCGATGCCGGTGGCCTCGCTGAGCCGGGCGCGCAGTTCGACGGCGGTCAGGGAGTCGAAGCCGAGTTCCCGGAAGGCGCGGGTCGCGGGGAGGGCGTCGGCGGAGGCGTGGCCGAGCACGGCGGCGGCCTCGGCGCGGACCAGCTCGGTCAGGAGCCGTTCCTGCGCGCCCTGGTCCAGGTCGGCCAGTTGCCGCGCCAGCGCCGACGTGCCGCCCTGCTCCGCCGGGTCGGCGTCGAACAGCTCGCGTACGCCGGGCAGTTCGCCGAGGAGGGCGCTGGACCGCTGTGCCGTGAAGGTGCCGGCGAACCGGGGCCAGTCGACGTCGGCGACGGTGACCGTGGTGTCGCCGTGCGCGAGGGCGGAGCCGAGGCCCGCGAGCGCCGCGCCGGGGGCCATCGCGAGCAGGCCGAGGCGCTTGAGGTGCGCGGCCTGCCCGGAGTCCTCGACCATGCCGCCGCCGTCCCACGGCCCCCACGCGACGGCCGTGGCGGGCAGGCCCGCCGCCCGGCGGTGCTCGGCCAGCGCGTCCAGATAGGCGTTGGCGGCTCCGTAGGCGGCCTGGCCGCCGCTGCCCCAGACGCCGGCGATGGAGGAGAACAGGACGAACGCGTCCAGGGGCGTGCCGGCGAGCAGCTCGTGCAGGTTCCGCGCGCCGCCGGCCTTGGCGGCCAGTACGTCGGCGAAGTCGGTGAGGTCGTGCGGGTCGAGGTCGGCGAGGGCAGCGGGGCGTTCCACGCCCGCCGTGTGGAAGACGGCGGTGAGCTGCGGGAGGCCGGCCAGCAGCGCCGCGACGGCGTCCCGGTCGGCCACGTCGCAGGCGGTGAAGGTGACGCGTGCGCCGAGGCCGACGAGCTCCGCCTCCAGGTCCTCGGCGCCGTGCGCGTCCCGGCCGCGGCGGGCGGCCAGCACGATGTGCTCGGCTCCGTGCGCCGCGAGCCAGCGTGCCACGTGCCCGCCGAGGGCGCCGGTGCCGCCGGTGACCAGGACGGTGCCGTGCGGGGACCAGCCCTCCTCGGGGGCCTCGCCCAGCGGGGCGGGCAGCAGCCTGCGGCCGAGTACGGTGTCGCCGCGCAGGGCGAGCTGGTCCTCGCCGGGGGTGGCGACGGCGGCGGCGAGGAGGTCCCCGGTCCGTTCGTCGTACGCCCCGGGCAGGTCGATCAGGCCGCCCCAGCGGCCGGGGTGTTCCAGCGCGGCGGCCCGGCCCAGGCCCCACAGCATCGCCTGCTCGGGCCCGGTGACCGCGTCGTCGGCGCCGGTGGAGACGGCGCCGGAGGTGAGGCACCACAGGGGGGCGTCGAGGTCGTCGAGCGCCCGCAGCAGACCGATCGTGGCCGCGAGACGCGCGGGTACGGTCGCCTGCGCGGCGTCGGCGAGGCCCAGCAGCGAGACCACGCCGCTCAGCGGCGGCAGGCCCGTCAGCAGCTCCGCCCAGTCGGCCGTCTCCGGGTCCACGGGCAGGACGTGCGTGTCGTCCGCGCCGTTGCGCCGCAGCGCCGTTCGTGCCCACTCGGCCCGCTCGTCACCGGGCGGCGCCACGACCAGCCAGGCACCGGTGGGCCGGTGCGGCCCGGCGGGCACCGCACGCCAGTCGACCCGGTAGCGCCAGTTGTCGGCCGTCAGCCGGTCCCGCTGCTTCCTGCGCCACGCGGAGAGCCGGGGCAGCACCGCGCTCAACGGGTCCTCGGCCGACACCCCCAGCGTACGGGCGAGGTCGGCGGGGTCACCCTCTTCGACCGCCGCCCAGAACCGCGCCTCCTCCGGCGACGACGTCCGTCCGGTGCCCTCCTCGGCCGCCGGGGCGTCCAGCCAGTACCGCGCACGCTGGAAGGCGTACGTCGGCAGGTCGACCCGCCGGGCCCCGGTGCCGTCGAAGAGGGCGGCCAGGTCCACCGGGACGCCGTCGACGTGCAGTCGGCCGACGGCGGTGAGCAGAGCGGTCGGCTCGGGGCGGTCGCCGCGCAGGGCGGGTACGAAGGCGGCTTCCGGAGCGCCGAGCTGCCCCAGGCCCGAGAGCACACCGCCGGGGCCGACTTCCAGGAAGACGTCGGTGCCCTGTTCGCGCAGATGCGCGACCGCGTCGTGGAAGCGGACGGACTCGCGGACGTGCCGCACCCAGTACTCGGGTGAACCGAGTTCCTCGGCGGTGGCGCGGGCGCCGGTCAGCGTCGACACGATCGGGATGGCGGGCGCCTCGTAGGACACCTCTTCCAGGACCCGGCGGAAGTCGTCCAGCATCGGGTCCATCAGCGGTGAGTGGAACGCGTGACTGACCTTCAGCCGGAACACCTTCCGGCCCGCCGCACGCCACCGCTCCGCGACCGCCTCCACATCGGCGGCGACACCCGAAACCACCACCGACGAGGGGCCGTTGACGGCGGCAAGCCCCACCGTCTCCGACAGATCCGCCACGATCTCGGCCTCGGACGCCTGGACCGCCACCATCGCGCCACCGGACGGCAGTGCCTGCATCAGCGCACCCCGCGCCGACACCACCTTCACCGCGTCCGCCAGCGACCACACCCCCGCCACATGGGCGGCGGCCAGCTCACCGATCGAGTGCCCGGCGAGCACGTCCGGCCGGATGCCCCACGACTCCAGCAGCCGGAACAGCGCCACCTCGACCGCGAACAACGCCGGCTGCGTCACCCCCGTCTCGTTCAGCGCATCGGCATCCTCGCCGTACAGCACCTCCCGTACGCGCGGCTCGCACGCGTCCAGTACGGCATCCAGCGCCTCGCCGAACACCGGGTACACCGCGGCCAGTTCGCGGCCCATGCCCAGCCGCTGCGAACCCTGGCCCGAGAACAGGAAGCCCAGTCTGTGCGGCGTCGCCTCGCCCTGGACGAGTCCGGGGCCGCCGTGGCCCTCGGTGAGGGCGGTGAGCCGGTCGGTGGTGGTGTCGCGGTCCTCGGCGAGCACCACGGCACGGTGTTCGAAGAGGGAGCGGGTGGTGGCCAGCGAGAAGCCGACGCCCTCGGGGTCGTAGTCGGCGGAGGACGTCACGGTGGACAGCAGGCGGCCGGCCTGCGCGCGCAGTGCGTCGGGGGTCCGGGCGGACAGCACCCACGGGGTGACGGCGGGGGCCGGCCGGTCGGCGGTCCGCGCGGACGCCGGGGTGTCGTCGTCCGTCGTGGTGTCCGGGTCGGGCGCGGGTGCCTCTTCCAGGATGACGTGGGCGTTGGTGCCGCTCACGCCGAAGGAGGACACACCGGCGCGGCGGGGTTCGCCGGTCTCCGGCCACGGCCGGCCCTCGGTCAGCAGGGCCACGGTGCCCGCCGACCAGTCGACGTGGCTGCTGGGCTCGTCGACGTGCAGGGTCTTGGGCAGTGTGCCGTGGCGCATCGCCATGACCATCTTGATGATGCCGCCGGCTCCGGCCGCCGCCTGGGAGTGGCCGATGTTCGACTTCAGCGAGCCCAGCCACAGAGGGCGGTCCGGTGTCCGTTCCGCGCCGTAGGTGGCGATGAGGGCCTGGGCCTCGATGGGGTCGCCGAGGGTGGTGCCGGTGCCGTGCGCCTCGACCGCGTCGACCTGCGCGGGGGTGAGCCGCGCGCCGGCCAGGGCCTGGTTGATCACCGCCTGCTGCGCGGGACCGTTGGGCGCGGTCAGGCCGTGGGAGGCGCCGTCCTGGTTCACGGCGGAGCCGCGGATGACGGCGAGGACGGGGTGGCCGTTGCGCTGGGCGTCGGAGAGGCGCTCCACGAGGAGCATGCCGACGCCCTCGCCCCAGCCGGTGCCGTCGGCGCTGTCGGAGAACGCCTTGCAGCGGCCGTCCACCGACAGGGCGCGCTGCCTGCTGTACTCGACGAAGGTGCGCGGGGTCGCCATGAACGTGGCGCCGCCCGCGAGGGCGAGCGAGCACTCGTCGCGGCGCAGCGCCACCATCGCCAGGTGCAGGGCGACCAGGGAGGACGAGCACGCCGTGTCGACGGTGACGGCGGGGCCGACGAGGCCGAGCGTGTAGGCGATCCGGCCGGAGGCGATGCTGCCCGCGCTGCCGTTGGCGAGGAAGCCTTCGAAGCCCTCGGGGGCCTGCGGCAGCCGCGTGGCGTAGTCGTTGTACATGATGCCGGCGAACACGCCGGTCTTGGTGTCCCTGGCCTGCGCCGGGTCGATGCCCGCGCGTTCGAACGCCTCCCAGGACGTCTCCAGCAGCAGCCGCTGCTGGGGGTCCATGGCGAGTGCCTCGCGCGGGCTGATCCCGAAGAAGGCCGGGTCGAAGTCGGTGGCGTCCCGCAGGAAGCCGCCGTGCCGGGTGATCGAGGTGCCCGCGTGGTCCGGGTCGGGGTCGTAGAGGGATTCGACGTCCCAGCCTCGGTCGGAGGGGAACTCGACCACCGCGTCGCGGCCCTCGGTCACCAACTGCCAGAGGTCTTCCGGTGAGGTGACACCGCCGGGGTAGCGGCAGCTCATCCCGATGATGGCGATGGGCTCGTTCTCCCGCTCCTCGACCTCGCGCAGGCGCCGGCGTGCGGTGCGCAGATCGGTGGTGGCCCGCTTGAGGTAATCGCGGAGCTTGTCCTCGTTCTGCATCTGGCGCGTGCTCCTTACGGCGATGCGGGGCAGATCGTTGCGTTCCGTACCGGTCACGAGGTTTCGAGTTCGTTGTCGAGGTAGTCGAAGAGTTCGTCGTCGGTGGCCGCGGAGAGGTCGTCGGACCCGGGGTCCTCGTCGGCGGCGTCGGCCCGGGTGTCGGTCCACTTGGCGAGCAGGGCCCGCAGCCGCAGGTCGACCTTGGTGGCGGTGCCGTCGTCGGCGAGGGCGAACAGCGCGCTCTCCAGGCGGTCGAGCTGGTCCAGCACCCCGGCCCCGGGTTCGGTCTCGGTGCGCGGGAGCAGCGTGAGTACGTGCCGGGTGATCGCGGCGGCCGACGGGTGGTCGAAGACGAGCGTCGAGGGCAGCCGGATGCCGGTGGCCGCGGTGAGCCGGTTGCGCAGCTCCACCGAGGTCAGTGAGTCGAAGCCGAGGTCCTGCAGGGACCTGCCCGGGTCGATCTGGGTGCCGGCGGTGTGGCCGAGGACGGCGGCGACCTGGGCGCGGACCAGGTCCAGGACCGTCTGTTCGCGGTCCGCCGGGGACTGCCCGGCGAGGGTCTCGGTGAACGTCGGGCCCTCGGCGGGGGTTGCCGTCGCGGCACGGCGGACGGGGGCGCGGACCAGGCCGCGCAGCACCGGGGGCAGGGTGCCGTCCGCCGCCAGGCCGCGCAGCGTCGCGGTGTCGAGGCGGACCGGTACGAGGACGGCGTGGTCGTCCCGGGTGGCGGCGTCGAACAGCGCGAGGGCGTCCGGTGTGGGCAGTTCCAGGACGCCGGAGCGGCCGAGGCGGGCCCGGTCGTCGGCGTCGAGACCGGCCGTCATGCCGCTCGCCGCCGCCCACATCCCCCAGGCCAGGGAGGTGCCGGGCAGGCCGAGCGCGTGGCGGCGCCGCACCAGGGCGTCGAGCGCCGCGTTGGCGGCGGCGTACCCCGCCTGGCCGGCGCTGCCGAGGACGCCGGCCGCGGAGGAGAACACGACGAACGCGGAGAGGCCCAAGTCCCGGGTCAGTTCGTCCAGGTGGAGCAGGCCGTCGACCTTGGGTCCGAGGACGCGGTCGACCCGTTCGGGGGTCAGTGACTCGACCACGCCGTCGTCGACGACGCCCGCGGCGTGCACGACCGCGCCGAGCGGCCGGTCGAGGGAGGCGAGGAGCGCGGCCACCGCGTCCCGGTCGGCCACGTCGCACTCCGCCACGGTCACCTCGGCGCCCGATGCCGTGAGGTCGTCACGCAGTTCCGGGGCGCCCTCGGTGGCGAGGCCGTTGCGTCCGGCGAGGACGAGGCGGCGTACGCCCCGGTCGGTGACCAGGTGCCGGGCGACCAGCGCGCCGAGGGTGCCGAGGCCGCCGGTGACGAGCACCGGACGGTCGGGGTCGAACGGGGCGCAGGCGTCGGGGGCCTGGTGGCCGGCGGGCGCGGTGCGCGGGCCGTCGGCGCTGGCCCGGGTGAGCCGGGGCACGGTCAGCAGGCCGCCGCGTACCGCCGACTGGGGTTCGCCGCAGGCCAGCGCGGCCGGTACGGCGCGGGCGGACTCCTCGGTGTCGTCCAGGTCGAGCAGGACGAACCGCCCCGGGTTCTCGGTCTGGGCCGACCGTACGAATCCCCATACGGCGGCCTGCGCCGGGTCCGGCGCCGGGGTGTGGACCGCGCCACGGGTCACGAACACCAGGCGGGTGCCGGCGGTGCGCTCGTCGGCGAGCCAGTCCTGAGCCAGCGTCAGCGCCCAGGACACCGCCGCACGCACCGCCGCCTTCTCGTCCGGGACGTACGGCTCGGTCGCGGACGGTCGGGGGCAGGGCGCGAGCAGGTCGCTCACGCCGTCGAGGGCGTCGAACCCGGGCACGGCCGGCACGCCGAGGCCGAGGTCGTCGGCGCCGGTCCGGCCGGCGTCGAGCACGGCGAGTCCGGTCGCCGCCGTGCCCTCCGCCGCCAGGTCGAGGCCCGTCCACTCCAGGCGGAACAGGGCGTCGGTGGCGGGCGGCGCGGTCCTGTGCAGCTCGACCGGCCGCATGACCAGCGACTCGACGCTCGCGACGGGCCGGCCGGACGGGTCGGCGACGGCCAGTGACATCTGGTCCGGCCCGGTGGGCGACCAGCGCACCCGCAGCGTCGAGGCGCCGGCCGCGTGCAGCCGTACGCCGGAGAAGCTGAACGGCAGCCGGGGGCCGCCGCCGGTCTCCTCCAGGGCGCGCAGCACCGGGGCGTGCAGGGCGGCGTCGAGGAGGGCCGGGTGGACGCCGAAGCCCTCGCCGCCGGTCCCCTCGGGCAGGGACACCTCGACGTAGACGTCGGAGCCGAGGCGCCAGGCGGCGCGCAGGGCGCGGAAGACGGGGCCGTAGTCGTAGCCGAGTTCGGTGAGGCGGTCGTAGACGTCGTCGACGTCCATCGGTGCCGCGTCGCGCGGCGGCCACGCGGACAGTTCGGTCGCGGGGGCGTCGCCGGCGGTGAGCGTGCCGGTCGCGTGTTCGGTCCAGGGTGCGTCCCGGTCGGCGTCCTCGGCCCGCGAGTGCACCCGGATGCTGCGCCGGTCGTCGCTCTCGGCGCCGACGGTCACGCGCAGGGCGCGGCCGCCGCGCTCGGGCAGGACCAGGGGGGCGTGCAGGGTCAGCTCCTCGACGGTGTCGAGGCCGCAGTGGCCCGCGGCGTGCAGGGCGAGGTCGAGGAAGCCGGTGCCGGGGAACAGGACGCGGTCGCCGACGCCGTGGTCGGCGAGCCAGGGCTGGGCCCGGGTGGAGAGCCTGCCGGTGAGGACGACGCCCTCGGCGTCGGGCAGCGGGACCGCGGCGCGCAGCAGCGGGTGGTCGCCGGTGGTGAGGCCGAGGGCGGCGGTCGCGCCGTCGCCCGCGGGCGCCACCGCGGCGGTCAGCCAGTAGCGGTCGTGCTGGAAGGCGTAGGTGGGCAGGTCGACGCGGGTGCCGTGGCCGCCGAGCACGGCCGCCAGGTCGAGGTGCGCGCCCCGCACGTGCAGTCGCGCGGCGGCGAGGAGGGCGGCGTGCGGTTCGGGCCGGTCGGCACGGAGCGTCGGCACGAACACGGCGTCGGGGGCGTTGTCCGGGCCCATGGTGGTGAGGGCGCTGCCGGGTCCGACCTCCACCATGGTCGTCACGCCCTGGGCGGCCAGGCTCGTGACGCCGTCGGCGAACCGGACCGGCCTGCGCACGTGCTGGACCCAGTGGTCCGGCGACATCAGTTCCTCCGCGCCGACGGGTGCGCCGGTCAGGGTGGAGACGATCGGCAGCGTGGGCGGGTGGGCGGTGGCGCCCGCCACGACGCGGCGGAACGCGTCGAGCATCGGCTCCATCAGCGGCGAGTGGAAGGCGTGGCTGACCCGCAGCGCGGTGACCTTGCGGCCCTGTGCCTTGAGCCGGTCGGCGAGGCCGAGCACCTCGAGTTCGCTGCCGGACAGGACGAGCGAGTCGGGGCCGTTGATGGCGGCGATGCCGACGTTGTCGGAGCACTCCGGTGCGATCTCCTCCTCGGTGGCCCGTACGGCGACCATGACGCCGCCCTCGGGCAGGGCCTGCATGAGCGCGCCGCGGGCGGCGACGATCGCGCAGGCGTCGGCCAGCGAGAAGACGCCCGCGACGTGCGCGGCGGCCAGTTCACCGATCGAGTGGCCCGCGAGCGCGTCGGGCCGCAGCCCCCAGGACTCCCACAGGCGGTACAGGGCGACCTCGACGGCGAACAGCGCGGGCTGGGCGTACTCGGTGCGGTCCAGGACGCCCTGGTCGTCGCCGAAGGCCACCTCGCGCAGCGGCCGGTCCAGCAGCGGGTCGAAGTGGGCGCACGCCTCGTCGAAGGCGTCGGCGAACGCGGGGTGGGCGCGGTACAGGTCCCGGCCCATGCCGGCGCGCTGGGAGCCCTGGCCGGAGAAGAGCACGGCGAGCCGGCCGCCGTCGGGGGTGCCGCGGACCACGTCGGGGGCGTGGGCGTCCTGGGCCAGCGCGTCGAGTCCCGCGCGCAGTTCGGGCCTGCCGGTGCCGAGGACGACCGCGCGGTGGTCGAGCGCGGCCCGCCCGGTGGCGAGGGTGGCGGCGATGTCCAGCGGTCGCAGGTCCGGCCGGGTGTCCACGGTGGCCGCCAGGCGGGCGGCCTGCTCGCGCAGCGCGGCGGTGTCGCGGGCGGACAGCGCCCACGCCAGCGGGCGGCCGTCGGGCACGTCGGCCGGGGCGGGGGCCGCGGGGGCGGGGGCGGCCTGTTCGAGGATGACGTGGCCGTTGGTGCCGCTGACGCCGAACGCGGAGACGGCGGCGCGCCGGGGCCGGCCGGTCTCGGGCCACGGCCGCTGCTCGGGGAGCAGTTCCACGGTGCCCGTCGTCCAGTCCACGTGCCCGGACGGGCGGTCCAGGTGCAGGGTGCGGGGCAGTACGCCGTGCCGCATGGCCTGCACCATCTTGATGACGCCCGCGATGCCCGAGGCGGCCTGGGTGTGGCCGATGTTGGACTTCAGGGCGCCGAGGAGCAGCGGCCGGTCGGCGGGGCGGTCCTGGCCGTAGGTGGCGAGCAGGGCCTGGGCCTCGATGGGGTCGCCGAGCCGGGTGCCGGTGCCGTGGCCCTCGACGGCGTCCACGTCCGCGGCGGACAGGCCCGCGTTCGCGAGGGCCGCGCGGATGACCCGCTGCTGCGCGGGGCCGCTGGGCGCGGACAGGCCGTTGGAGGCGCCGTCCTGGTTGGTGGCGGACCCCCGGACGACGGCGAGGACCTCGTGGCCGTTGGCCTGGGCGTCGGAGAGCCGTTCGAGGAGGATCAGGCCCGCGCCCTCGCCCCAGCCGACGCCGTCGGCGGCGTCGGCGAAGGGCTTGCACCGGCCGTCGGGGGCCAGGCCGCCCTGGAGGCTGAACTCGGCGAAGGGCGTCGGCGTCACCATGATCGCCGTGCCGCCGGCCAGGGCCATCGAGCACTCCCCCGAGCGCAGCGCCTGTACCGCGAGGTGCAGGGCGACCAGCGAGGACGAGCAGGCGGTGTCCACGGTCACGGCGGGCCCGCGCAGGCCGAGGGTGTAGGCGATCCGGCCGGAGACCACGCTGAGCGCGTCGCCGGTGAGCCGGTAGCCGTCCATCTCGGGTGCGGCCTGCTCCAGGGTGCCCGCGTAGCTCTGCGGGGAGGCGCCGACGTACACGCCGGTGAGGCTGTCGCGGACGGAGGTCGGGTCGATGCCGGCCCGTTCGAAGAGCTCCCAGGCCAGTTCCAGCACCTGCCGCTGCTGGGGGTCCATCGCCAGGGCCTCGCGGGGGGCGATGCCGAAGAAGTCCGCGTCGAAGCCGCCCGCGTCGTCGACGAAGGCGCCCTCCAGGGTGCGGCTGCGGCCCTGCTCCGCGGCGCCGGCCGGGTAGAGCCGGTCGGTGTCCCAGCCCCGGTCGTCGGGGAACGGCCCGATGGCGTCGCGTCCGTCGAGGACGAGCGACCACAGGTCCTCGGGTCCCCGTACGCCGCCGGGGTAGCGGCAGCTCATGGCGACCACGGCGATCGGCTCGTCGGTGCCGCGGGGAGCGCTCTCGGCGGGCCCGGCGGTGCGCCGCTCGCCGAGCACCACGGTGTGCAGGTGGCGGGTGAGCGCCTCGGGCGTCGGGTGGTCGAAGACGACGGTGGCGGGCAGCTTGACGCCGGTGGCGGTGTTGAGCCGTTTGCGCAGCTCGATGGCGGTGAGGGAGTCGAAGCCCAGTTCACGGAAGGCCCGGTCGGCGGTGATGGAGCCGGGTCCGTCGTGGCCGAGGACCGCCGCCGCGTGGCCGCGTACCAGGTCGAGCAGGAGGCGGTGCTGGTCGGTGTCGTTGAGCCCGGTGAGCCGGTCGGCCAGGGCACCGCCCGCGGCCGGCTGCTCGGGCGCGTCCTGGGCGGCGAGCGCGACGACGTCGGGGATCTCGCTGATCAGCGGCCTGCTGCGGGCCGCCGTGAAGCCGGGCACGAAGCGGGGCCAGTCGATGTCCGCGACCGTCAGGGTCGTCTCGCCGGCCGCCAGCGCGGTGGCGAGCGCGGCGACCGCGAGGTCCGGGCGCATGGGGCGCAGGCCCCGGCGGCGCAGATGGTCGTCCAGGTCGTCGGTCACCATGCCGCCGCCCGCCCACATGCCCCAGGAGACCGAGGTGGCGGGCAGTCCGTCGGCCCGGCGGCGCTGCGCGAGGGCGTCGAGGAAGGCGTTGGCCGCGCCGTACGCGCCCAGTTCGCCGCTGCCCCACACGGCGGACCCGGAGGAGAACAGTACGAAGGCGTCCAGGTCGCGGCCGGCGCACAGCTCGTCCAGGTGGGCCGCGCCGGCGGCCTTGGCGGCCAGGGCGTACGCGAGGTCGGAGGTGCCGGTCTCGGCCAGCGGCAGGGTGGGGACGGTGCCCGCCGCGTGGAAGACAGAGCGGACCGGGGTGCCCTCGGCGTCGAGCCGGTCGAACAGGTCTGCGAGGGCGGTGCGGTCGGCGGCGTCGCAGGCGGCGACGGTGACGCGGACGCCGAGTCCGCTCAGCTCGTCGCGCAGTTCGGCCGCGCCGGGCGCGTCCGGGCCGCGGCGGCTGGTCAGCACGATGTGCTCGGCTCCGTTGCCGGCCAGCCAGCGGGCGACGTGGCCGCCGATGGCGCCGGTGCCGCCGGTGATCAGTACGGTGCCGGCGGCGCGCCAGGCGGGCACTCCGGCCGGTGCCGGGGCGGGCGTCATCCGGCGTACGCAGACGCCGGAGGCGCGGACGGCGAGCTGGTCCTCGTCCGTCCGCCCGGCGAGGACGGCGGCGAGGCGGGTGGCGGTCCTCGGGTCGGGGACCACGGGCAGGTCGACGAGGCCGCCCCAGCGCTCGGGGTGCTCCAGGCCGACGGCCAGGCCGAGGCCCCAGGTCTGGCTCTGTACCGGGTGCGTCGGCGGATCGGACCGGCCCACGGAGACCGCGCCGGTCGTCGCCAGCCACAGCGGGGCGCCGATCCCGGCCTCGCCGAGTGCCCGCACCAGGGCCAGGGTGGCGGCCAGGCCCCGGGGCACGCCGGGCGCGCCGGGTTCGGGGCGTTCGTCGAGGGCGAGCAGGGACAGTACGCCGCTGGGTACGACGCCGGTGTCGCGCAGGTAGCCGGCCGAGCCGTCGGTCTCCAGGACGTCGGCGCCGTGGGCGCGCAGCGCGTCGACGGCCGCCGCCCGCCAGGGGTGGTCCGCCTGGGCCGCCGAGCGCACCACGAGCCAGGTGCCGTGCAGGGCGGGCGGGGCGGTGGCGCCGAGGGGGCGCCAGGTGATCCGGTGGCGCCAGGAGTCGACGGCGGTCCGCTCGCCGCTGCGGCGCCGCCAGTCGGCCAGGCTGGTCAGGACGTCGGTGAGCGGCGCGTCGGCGGGCACGTCCAGGGTGGTGGCGAGGTCGCCGCGCTCCACCGCGGCCCAGAACTCCTCGAAGGCGGGGTCGGCGGCCGCGGCCGGGCGGGCGGTGCCGTCGAGCCAGAACCGCCGGCGCTGGAAGGGGTAGGTGGGCAGGTCGACGGGCCGCCCGGGGGGCACCACGCGGCGCCAGTCGAACGGCAGGCCCTCCACGTACGCCTCGGCGGCGGAGAGCAGGAACCGGTCCAGGTCCCCGTCGGTGCGGCGCAGCGTGCCGACCACGACGGCCTCGCGCTCGGCGGCTTCCACCGTCTCGCGCACGCCGATGGTGAGCACGGGGTGCGGGCTGCACTCCACGAACACGCCGATGCCGTGGTCGAGCAGTCCGCGGGTCGCCTCCTCGAACCGCACGGTGTTGCGCAGGTTGCGGTACCAGTACTCCGCGCCGACCTCGGTCCCGGTCAGCCACTCCCCCGTGACCGTGGACAGCATCGGCACGTCGGCGGGCCGTGGCGCGATGCCGGCCAGTGCCCCGGCCAGCGCCTCCTGGATGTGCTCCACGTGCGGCGAGTGCGAGGCGTAGTCCACCGGCACCCGCCGGGCGCGCACCCCGTCGGCCGCGCAGGACTGCATCAGCTCGTCCAGGGCGTCGGCGTCACCCGCCACGACCACCGAGCCGGGGCCGTTGACGGCGGCGACGGAGATCCGTCCGTCCCAGCGCGTCAGCAGCTCGCGGGCCTGGTCGACGGTGACGGCCAGCGACACCATGCCGCCCCGGCCGGACAGCGCCAGGATGGCCTTGCTGCGCAGCGCGACGACGCGGGCGGCGTCCTCCAGGGAGAGTGCTCCCGCGACGCAGGCGGCGGCGATCTCGCCCTGACTGTGGCCCACCACCGCGTCCGGTTCGACGCCGTGGGAACGCCACAGCGCGGCCAGCGACACCATCACCGCGAACAGGGCGGGCTGGACGACGTCCACCCGTTCCAGCTCGGCGGCGTCGGCGAGCGCCTCGTGCAGGGACCAGTCGACATACGGGGCCAGCGCCTCGGCGCAGGCGTCGAGGGAGGCGCGGAAGACCGGTGAGGACCGCGCCAGTTCCGCCCCCATGCCCAGCCACTGCGAGCCCTGGCCGGGGAAGACGAACGCCACCTGGCCCGCCGGACGCGCCACGCCCACCGCCACGCGCGCCGACTCGGTGCCGGCGGCCACCGCCGACAGCGCGTGCGCGCCGCCGGCCACCACCACGGCCCGGTGCTCGAACACCGTCCGCGTCAGCAGGGCGTCCGCCATGTCGGCGGGCGCGGTCCGCTCCGCGGCGGTGGCGAGCCGGGCGGCGTGGGCGCGCAGCGCCTCTTCCGTCCGCGCGGAGAACACCAGCGGCACCGGCCCCGAGGGCACGGGCGGCTCGGCCGGGCTCTCCTCGGGTGCCTGTTCGAGGATGGCGTGGGCGTTGGTGCCGCTGATGCCGAAGGAGGACACGCCGGCCCGGCGGGGGCGCCCGGTCTCGGGCCACGGCGTGGTCTCGGTGACGAGCGCCACCGCGCCGGACGTCCAGTCCACGTGCGGGGTGGGTTCCGTGATGTGCAGGCTCGGGGGCAGTACGCCGTGCCGCAGCGCGAGCACCATCTTGATCAGACCGGCGACGCCGGAGGCCGCCTGGGTGTGGCCGATGTTGGACTTCACCGAGCCCAGCAGCAGCGGCCGGTCGGCGGGGTGTTCGCGGCCGTAGGTGGCGAGGAGGGCGTCCGCCTCGATCGGGTCACCGAGGCGGGTGCCGGTGCCGTGCGCCTCGACGGCGTCGACCTCGGCGGCCGGGACGCCCGCGTCGGCGAGCGCCTGCCGGATCACCTTGCGCTGGGCGGGGCCGCTGGGCGCGGTGAGGCCGTTGGACGCGCCGTCCTGGTTGATGGCGGTGCCCTTGATCAGGGCGAGGACGGGGTGGCCGTTGCGGCGCGCGTCGGACAGTCGTTCGAGGAGCACCATGGTGGCGCCCTCGGCGAGGCCGAAGCCGTCGGCGCTCGCCGAGAACGCCTTGCAGCGTCCGTCGGGGGCGAGCGCGCGCTGCCTGCTGAACTCGACGAACATGCCCTGCGACGGCATGACGGTGACGCCGCCCGCGAGCGCGAGCGGGCACTCGCCGCGCCGCAGCGACCGCACGGCCAGGTGCAGGGCGGCCAGCGAGGAGGAGCACGCCGTGTCGAGGGTGACGGCGGGTCCGGCGAAGCCGAACGAGTACGAGAGCCTGCCGGAGGCGACGCTCGCGGTGTTGCCGGTGAGCAGGTGGCCCTCCAGCTCCGCGGGCGCCTCGTACAGCCGTGGCCCGTAGTCCATCGTCATGGCGCCGACGAACACGCCCGTCGAGCTGCCGCGCAGGTCGGCGGGGTCGATGCCGGCGCGTTCGACGGCCTCCCAGCCGATCTCCAGGAGCAGTCGCTGCTGCGGGTCCATCGCCAGTGCCTCGCGGGGCGATATCCCGAAGAACTCGGGGTCGAACTGGCCGGCGTCGTGCAGGAACCCGGCTTCGCGCTGGTAGTAGCGGCCGGGCCGCTCGGCGTCCTCGTCGTAGCGTCCCTCCAGGTCCCAGCCCCGGTCGGTGGGGAAGGCGGTGACGCCGTCGCCGCCCGTGGAGAGCAGCTCCCACAGGTCCTCGGGGCTGTGCACGCCGCCGGGCAGCCGGCAGCTCATCGCCACGATCGCGATCGGCTCGTCGTCGCCGCCGGCCGCCCCGGTCACGGGTTCGTCGTCCTCGGCGGGGACGCCGAGCAGGACCCGGTCGAGGTGCCGGGCGAGACCGTGGCAGGTCGGGTGGTCGAAGATCGCCGAGACGGGCAGCTTCAGGCCGGTGGCCGCGTTCAGGAGGTTGCGCAGGCGCACCGCGCCCGCCGAGTCGACGCCGAGTTCGAGCAGCGGCGCGTCCGGGTCGGCCGCGTCCACGACGTCCTGGGCGCTGTCGGTGACGGCGGCCACCTGCGCACGGACCAGGTCGAGCAGGTACGCCGTGCGGTCGGGGACGTCGGCGAGCCGGTCGGCGAGGGTCGGGGCGGGGACGGTCCCGGGTGCCAGGTGCAGCGGGTAGGGGGGCAGCGGCACCGGGCGCGCGTCGCGGCCGGCGAACACCGCCCGCCAGTCGGGGAGCACACCGCCGGCGTGCAGTTCGCCGAGGGCGGCGGTCACCTCGTCGGCGCCGCCCCGGCCCCGGCGCAGCGTGCCGACGACCGCGGCCTCCACGGCGGCTTCCTCGGCGGTCTCCTGCACGGCCCTGGTCAGTACGGGGTGCGGGCTCGGTTCCAGCAGCAGCCGGTGTCCCGCCGCCAGGGCGGCGCGCGTGGCGCTCTGGAAGTCGGCGGTGTGGCGCACGTTGCGGCACCAGTGGTCCGCGGTGAGCGTGCGCGGGTCGACGCGCCCGCCCGTGGTGGCCGTGTAGACCGGCACCTCCGTCGGGCGGGGCGTGATCGGGGCGAGGCCCTCGCGCACCATGCCGAGCACCGAGTCGACCTGGCGGCCGTGGGCGGCGACGCGGATCGCGATGCCCTTGGCCCGGACACCGTCGGCGGTCAGTTCGGCGAGGAACGCGTCGGCCTGGTCCTCGGTTCCCGAGACGAGCACCGAGGTGGGGGCGTGTACGGCGGCCAGGTCGAGCCCGTCGTAGCGGGTCAGCCGCTCGCGCACCTCGTCGGCCGGCGCCAGGACGGAGAGCATCACGCCCTGTTCGAGGAGGTGCACCTGGGCCTGGCTGAACAGGGCCACGGCACGGGCGCCGTCCTCGACGGTCAGCGCGCCCGCGACGGTCGCCGCCGGGATCTCGCCGACGCTGGAGCCGACCACGGCAGCGGGCGGCACGCCCCAGGACCGCCACAGCGCGGACAGGGACACCATCATCGCCCAGAGCGCGGGCTGCCCCACGTCCGGCCGGTCCAGGGAGTACGCGTCCGTCGTGCCGCGCAGCACGTCGAGCACGGGCCACTCCACGTACGGGGTGAGGGCATCGGCGCAGGCGTGCAGTTGCTCGGCGAACACCGGTGAGGCGTCGAGGAGTTCACCGGCCATGCCCGGCCACTGCGGTCCGTGGCCGGGGAACACGAAGGCGACGCCGTCCGCCGCGGGTCTGCCGTCCGCTCGCACCGGCAGGCGCCCCTCGCTGAGGGCGAGCAGTTCCTCGCTGAGCTGTGCGCGGTCCCGGCCGACCAGCACGGCGCGCCGGGAGAGGGCGGGCCGGGTCGTGGCGAGGGAGAAGGCGAGGTCGACGAGCGGCAGGGCGGGCTCGGCCGTCAGCATCGCGCGCAGGTCGGCGGCCCGTGCCCGCAGCGCCTCCTCGCTGTGCGCCGACAGGACGACCGGGACGGCGGGCCCGTCCGCCGCGTCGCGGCCCGGCGCGGGGCGTCCCGCGGCGAGCGCGGCCTCGACCAGCGCGGGGACGTCGTCGGGCCGCGCCTGGTCGGTGTCGAGGCGGTAGGCGAAGGTCTCGGCCCGTGCGTCGTCCTGACGGGTGAGCACGGCGAAGGCACCGTCCGTGCCGACGAGCGCCAGGCGGCACTCGCCGGAGAGTACGGCGGCGGTGGCATCAGCGAGGGGGTCCCGCCCGGCCCGGCAGGGCCCGCCCAGCCCGAGCACGCGGGCCAACTCAGCCGCCCTGACCGGGAGTTCAGCCGGATCATCCGCTTCCGTCCCGGGCCCGGCACCCGCTTCGGTCCCGGCGGACAGATAGACTCCGGCACCCGCCCGGTCGTCCGTGCCGAGGCCGGCGTCCTCGCAGGCCGTCCACGCCGACTCCAGTTCGCCCGTCCGGTCCGCGGGCAGCGGCACACCGGTCAGCTCGGCCAGTGCACCGTGGTCGCGCCGCGCCCGCACCGGTACCGCGGACGCGACCCCGATGACGGCGACAGTGCCGGTGTGCACCCCTTGTGATAAGCGCATGGCAGCCTCTGCCTTCGTCAGTCATCCACTGGGAACCGGATACGCGCATGGCTGGCCGGAATCGCCTCGTTGCTTTCTCGGCCACTTCCACGACGGCAATCGCCAGTCAAAACTAGCTATCCAGGAATTGTCAACCGTGAACTATTTTCGGTCCCCAGCAGGCGGAAAACGATCGCGAGACGCGCATAAACACAGGTCAGCGTCGCTCCAACCCGCACGATTAACCGCACGGACTTCCATGATTAACCTGAGCCATTGGCGCGAACATGAGGAGAACAAGCCGACCCACCGCCCCGCCCCGGCAGCCCTTGCTCGATCGCGCAGCCATTCCTGCCCCATCGTGCAGCGCCTTCTGCCCGATCGCGCAGCCGGGGCACGCAGCCCATAGCGGGTATGCAGGCGATGCCCATAGGGCGCCCGTCGGCCACGATCCGACACGTTCCGGCCACGCGGGTTCGGATTCCAGCCATACGAATTCCGTCAACCATTCGCCTCGTACGCATGGCCATTCCGCAACATGGAATTAACAGTGGGCTGGAAGCGGTTCGCCGGCCGCGCGGCTCTGGTACGAAGGCGGCGGGCCAGAAGGTACGGGGGGGCGCTCGGCCCAGGCAGCCCGCCGGGAGCGGCGCCGGTCCCCGGCCCGAGGGCGCGTCGCACGAACAGCGAGGTACGGCGACGAGAGGCCGGCGCGGATACCGCCGACAGGGCGCGCGGAAAGGCGCCTCGCGCCCGACCCGTTCACCACGCGAGGCCGACAGGGATCGCCTATCGCAAGGGCCGGATTTCGTGACGCGTCGGCTAACGGATTGCCGGAGAGCGAAACAAGCCGTTCAGGAGTACGGCGACTCACGTTCGATACGGAGACAGCTTGGTCCGTTCTCCATACCGCAGCCGACGCTTACCCGTCCCCTACATATCCCCAAGCGGACAACGGGCTCTATACGGGGGGCCTGGCTCGCCTCGGGCCCAACAGTATCGGAACGGGAGCAGCCCGCGCCAGACGCCTTTCCTGTGGTTCACACAGCGGAAACACACATTCCCCACCGCTCCCCCGACCGCGTCATCCGGCGCCGAGAACACGCTCTCCCCTATGCCGCCGTAAATACCTGAAGCCCCCGCCACCTGCCATCGCGGCCGGCAATTCGCGACCGCGACATCTGACCCTTGAGTAACCGGTACCCGGCGGTCCGCGTCGGGGGCGCGCACACCACAGGACGGTCGTGCCCGTTCGGCCCCGTGCGCGCTCCGTTTCCTGCCCGTTCCGGGCCCGCGGGCGGAGGCTGTGGCTCACCTCACACGGAAAAGGCCGTCCGCCGGTCAGCCGTGACTGACCAGGCGGGCGGCCCGGAAGACCACCGCACGCGAACCGCTGTGCTCAGCGCGAGGCGGCGGGGGCGGTGCGGCGGGTGAGGAGGACGCCGAGGGCGATCATGCCGACGCCGAGGAGGAAGTGGAGCCAGTTGTCGGCGGTGTTGACGGGGACGAAGTTGGCGGCGCTGTCGTGGTCGATGATCAGGCCGTAGATCCACAGGACCAGGTAGATGACGCCGCCGCCGATGAGGTAGTTGCGGGCGGCGGGGGCGGTGCGGGCCATCAGGACGCCGGCGATGCCGAACAGCAGGTGGACGATGTTGTGCAGGATCGACACCTGGAAGACGCCCAGCAGTTGGGCGTCGGAGTGGTGGGCGGCGAACTCCATGGTGTCGTAGTCGGTGGTGACGCCGGGGATGAACCCGAGGACGCCGACCAGCAGGAACACGGCGCCGACGGCGAGGGCGGCCTGCTGGACGCTGCTGCGGGCGGTACGGGCGGGGGTGGTCATGGTCGTCGGTCCTCTTTTCCGGAGAGCTTCAGGGTCGGATGGTGCGGTCGGGCCACCACACGGTGGGGCCGATGTGGCGGACGAGGGCGGGGACGAGCAGGGAGCGCACCACGAGGGTGTCGAGCAGGACGCCGAAGGCGACGATGAAGGCGATCTGCGCCATGAAGGCCAGCGGGATGACGACCAGGGCGGCGAAGGTGGCGGCCAGCACGACGCCGGCGGAGGTGATGACACCGCCGGTCGCGGTGAGCCCGGTCATGACGCCGGCCCGGTTGCCGTCGCGGCGGGCCTCCTCGCGGACCCGGGTCATGAGGAAGATGTTGTAGTCCACGCCGAGCGCGACGAGGAAGACGAACCCGTACAGCGGCACGGAGGCGTCGGTGCCGGAGAAGCCGAAGCCGTGGGTGAAGACCAGGGCGGTCACCCCGAGGGTGGCGAGGTAGTTCAGGGCGACGGTGGCGACCAGCAGCACCGGCAGGAGCAGGCTGCGCAGCAGGGCGATCAGGATGAGCAGGATGATGGCCAGCACGATGGGGATGATCAGGGTGCGGTCATGGGCGGAGGTCTGCTGGGTGTCGTACTGCTCGGCGGTGTAGCCGCCCACGTGCGCGTCGGCGCCGTCCACGGCGTGCACGGCCTCGCGCAGGCGCGGGATCGTCCGCTTGGCCGCGTCGCTGTCCGCCGCCGCGGTGAGCGTGGCGTCGATCCGTACCAGGCCGTCGACGACGGCCGGGTCGCCCGGGTCGGGCCGGCCGCCTTCGCCGACCGGAACGGCCTGGGCGACGCCGTCGACCCGGCCGGCGGCGTCGATCACCTGCTGCGTACGGTCGGCGCGGGCGATGACGACCGCCGGGTTGCCGGCACCGGCGGGGAAGTGCGCGGTCAGTGCCTCCTGTCCGGCGACGGAGCGGGCGTCGTTGATGAAGATCTCGTTCAGCGGCACGCCGCTCGCCTTGAGCAAGGGGGAGAACGCGGCGCACGCCGCCAGCGCGAGGAGGGTGGCGGCCCAGATGCGGCGCGGACGCTGGTCGACCAGGGCGGCGACGCGCTCCCACAGCCCCCGGCGCCCCGGCCGGCCGCGAACGGCGGTCGGTCCGGGGCGGGCGGGCCAGTAGGCGGCGCGGCCCAGCAGTACCAGCACCGCGGGAAGGAAGGTGAGGGTGGCGACCACGGCGCAGACCACACCGATGGCGCCGACCGGGCCGAGGGCGCGGTTGTTGGTCAGGTCGCTGACGAGCAGGGCGAGCAGCCCGAGCGCGACGGTGGCGGCGCTGGCGGTGACCGCTCCGACCGACCGCCGCCACGCCACCCTCATCGCCGCCCACCGCTCATGGCCCGCGCCGAGTTCCTCGCGGAAGCGGGCGGTCAGCAGCAGCGCGTAGTCGGTGGCCGCGCCGATGACCAGGATGAACAGGATGCCCTGCACCTGGCCGTCGACCCGGACGACGTCCCGGTCGGCGAGGGCGTAGACGACGGCGGAGGCCAGCGCCAGCGCGAAGACGGCCGTCACGATCACGATCAGCGGCAGCAGCACACTGCGGTACACCACCAGCAGGATCACCAGTACGACGCTCAGCGCCACGGCGAGCAGGACCCCGTCGATCCCCGCGAACGCCTCCGACAGATCCGCCTGCGTCGCGGCCGGCCCGGTGACGTGCGCGCGGGTGCCCGGCACCTGCCCGGCGGCCGCACGGATGGCGTCGACCGCCGGACCCACCTCGTCGTCCAGGTCGGCGCGCAGAGGCACCACGGCCTGCAGGGCCCGCCCGTCCGCGGAGCCGACAGGAGGACTGCCCGGCCCCGCCACCCCCTCGACCCGTCCCGCCGCCCGCACGGCCTCGGCCGCCCGCTCCCGCTGCCCGGCGGTGATCTTCCCGGAATCGGCGACCCACACGAGAATCGCGGGAACGGTCTCGTCCTTCTGGAACGCCCGCCGCAACTCGTTCACCCGGGTGGACTCGGCCGTCTCCGGGAGGAAGGCGGCCTGGTCGTTGCTGGCGACCTGGCCCAGCTTCCCCGCGAACGGCCCCATCGCCCCACCGGCCAGCAGCCATACCACCACGGCCAACGCGGGGAACAGCCAGCGCCACCGACCAGGTCTCGACATCCCGAAGTCCTCCATCCCCGCGAACAGGCCAGCATCGCGTACCCCGCCCCCGCGAACCCAAAGCCCACGACACCCATAGGCAGTAGCGCCGTCGGCTCGGCACGGCCGGCGCCTCGCCTCAGGAAGGCGTTCGGCGCCGAGTCGGGGTCCTGCGATCTGTCCGGCCGGCCTGCTCGGTGGACCAAAGGACGTACGCGGTTGTCGATACGCCGACGACATGTACCGGCTCGTAGTCTCGGTACATGTGTGTGCTGATTCCCGGGGACGGGCCGTGTCCGGCCGAGGCGGTCCCCGGCGACCGTCACCCGGGCCCGGGGGCAGTGGCGGTGGAGAGACGGTCCGGCCTGAGCGTGCGCCTCAAGCTCACCCTGAGCTACGCCGGATTCCTCATGCTCACGGGTGCCCTGCTGCTCGTCGCCGTGGGCGTGTTCCTGCTGCGGCAGGGGTGGTGGCAGACCAACGAATCAGGGGCGGTGAGACTGACCCCGGGCACCCTCTTCGTGCGCAGTTTCGCCCCGACGGCAGGTGTGGTGATGGTGTTCCTCCTGGTGTTCGGCCTGCTGGGGGGTGGGTCCTCGCCGGACGCATGCTCGCCCCGCTGGACCGCATCACCCACGCCACCCGCATGGCCGCGGCCGGATCGCTGTCCCACCGGATCGGGCTGCCGGGCCGCAAGGACGAGTTCCGCGAACTCGCCGACGCCTTCGACATGATGCTCGCGCGGCTCGAAGCGCACATCGCGGAGCAGCGGAGGTTCGCCGCCAACGCCTCCCACGAACTGCGCACCCCGCTGGCCGTCTCCAAGGCGCTCCTCGACGTGGCCCGCGCCGATCCGCAGCACGACACCCGGGAACTCGTCGACCGGCTGCACACCGTCAACACCCGGGCCATCGGCCTCACCGAGGCACTGCTGCTGCTCAGCCGCGCCGAACAGCGGTCCTTCACCCGCGAGCAGGTCGACCTGTCCCTCGTCGCGGAGGAAGCGGCGGAGACGCTCCACCCGCTCGCGGAGGCGCACGGCATCACCCTGGAGACCAGCGGCGACCTCGCTCCCGCGCACGGTTCGCCCGCGCTTCTGCTGCAACTCACCATGAACCTGGTGCACAACGCGATCGTGCACAACGTCCCGGAACAGGGCACCGTCCGGGTCCGCACCGGCGTCCACGCCGGGACCGCGGTACTCGCCGTCGAGAACACCGGCGAGCGGCTCGCCCCCCACCTGGTCGCGACCCTCACCGAACCCTTCCAGCGCGGCACCGAGCGCGTCCACACCGGGCAGGCGGGCGTCGGCCTCGGCCTGGCCATCGTCAGGACGATCACCGAGGCACACGACGGCACCCTCACGCTCATCCCCCGCCCGGCCGGCGGACTCCGCGTCACCGTGGAACTGCCCGCGGCACCACAAGGGTGACCCGTCCCGCTGAAGGACGGTCATCGCGCCCCGGCTCTGGCCCTGTCGCGCCTCAGCCCTGACCCTGTCCGACCGGGACCTGCCACACCACCCGCGTTCCGCCGCCCTCCACGGTCCCTGTCTCCAGGTCGCCGCCGAGCTTGCGGGCCCGTGCCGCCATGTTCTCCAGTCCGCTGCGGCGGCCCCCCGGCGGGATGCCGACGCCGTTGTCCGTGACCGTCAGGCGCAGCCTCCTGCCGTCGGTCTCCAGCACCACGTCGGCACGGTCCGCACGGGCGTGCCGGGCGACATTGGTGAGGGACTCGGTCAGGACCGCCATCACATGATCGGCGGTCTCCCTCGGCACATGCGTGTCGAGCAGCCCCTCCATCCGGACGCCGGGCGCGAAGCCCAGGACCGGCGCCGCCTCGCCGACCGCCCGCACCGCGCGGGCCCGCAGCCCGGATGCCGTCTCGTCGTCCCGGCTGCGCAGCCCGAAGATCGTCGAACGGATGATCTTGATGGTTTCGTCCAGGTCGCCCACCGCGCAGCAGCGCCTGGACCACCGGCCCGATGTGCGCGCCCAACGCCGACCTGCGGACCCGCCGGCCCACGACCACCAGCGCCGCGTCGCGGGAGGCGTCGACCAGGTGGCGGCCCGCGCCGCCGATCGTGGCCTGGGCGTCGACCCGCACGGCGGGGTGCTTCTCCTGCCACGGCCGCAGTACGTCGGTGAGTTCGCGCCGCACCTGTGTGACCGTCTCGTCGTTCGGCTCGGGCATGAGCGCGCCGTCGTAGTAGTACGGCGGCGGAGTCCAGCCGTGGACGACCCGCAGTCGCGCCGCGCGCCGCGAAGCCGCGTCGAACGCGAAGTCGAGCACCGCGCCGCTGGGCTCGTGCAGGTCGAGACCCAGTACGACATCACGGTGGCCGGCGGCGGGCAGTACGGCCGCCGGGCTCTGCGGCACCGGCTCCCGGACGCCCCGCTCGACGGACCGCACGAGGACCACCGGGCGTTCGCACGAGGCGACGACGGCGAGGGAGACGGAACCGACGAGGAACCCGGCGACCTTGCCCAGCCCCCGGGAGCCCAGGACCAGCAGTTCGGCGTCCTCGGATGCCTTCAGCAGGGCCGGCACGGTGAGCCCCGAGATGGTGTCCGCGTCGATCCGCAGCCCGGGGCGGTCGCGGGTGACCCGGACCCATGCCTCGTCCAGGAGGCGTTGGGCCGTCGCGCGCTGGAGGTCGCTCGGCGGCACCGGCACAGCGAGTCCGGTGGCCGGCGCGTAGGCGGGCGGCTGCCACTCCCAGGCGTTCACCAGCCGCAGGGGCAGGTCCCGGAGCCGCGCCTCGTGCGCGGCCCAGTCGGCGGCGGCCAGGCTCTCCGGCGAGCCGTCCAGTCCGACGGTGATGGTGCGGGTCATGGGGAACCTCCTTCAGGCTGCGTCCAGTCTTCGTCCCGCACGGCCGGTACCGGCAGGGCCCGCTGGTCCCGGCGCAAGGGCCGTCGGGCCCTACTGTCCGCCGCGCGCCCGGTCTTGGCTGTCCGTATGACACATGAGCACGTAGGCACCGGTCCTGTCCGCGCTCAGTTCAGCGTCGACGGCACGACCGTTCTGGTACTGCGCGGAGACATCGACATCGCCACGGCACCGCTCGTCACGGCCTGCCTGGACGCCCTCACCGCCGTCCCGCACCCCGATCTGGTGGTGGACCTGTCCCCGGTGTCCTTCCTGGACTGTTCGGGCCTGAACGTGCTGTGCAGGGCACGCCGGCGGACCCGTGAGCGGCACGGCAGGCTGCGCCTGGTCTCCGGCGGCGAGCGGCTGCGCGTCGTCCTGCGCCACACGGGTCTGGCGGACGCCTTCGAGATCCACCCGTCCCTGCCGGACGCCCTGCGCCCCGCGTGTCCCACGCCCCGCACCGACGGCTTCGTACCCGCGGCGGCACCTTCCTCGTGATCCGCCGGGTGGGCCTCAGTCGCACAACGCCTTGTCCACGAGCGCGTCGACGGTGTCGTCGGGGTCACCGCGGAAGTCGGGCGTGAGCGCGATGGTGACCTGGCGGCGCCGGTCCTCCGTGGTGAACGACCAGGACTGATAGGCCAGCGCGTCACCGTCGTTGCCGTATCCGCGCACCCCGCACGAGGTGTCCCGCCACCGCAGCCCCAGCCCGTACGTCCCGTTCTCGACACCCGGTGTCTTCATCGCGTCGAGCAGGCGGTCCGGCAGGAGGCGCCCGCCGAGCAGGGCGGCCATGAAGCGGTCGAGATCCCTCGTCGTGGAGATCATCTCGCCGCTCGCGCCCATCACCGACGGATTCATCTCGGTGAAGTCCACCAGCCGCGTCCCGGAGTCCTGCCGCACCGGTACGTATCCGTGCGGGTGCGGCCCCTGGATGCGCGGGGACGTCCCCGGCAGCGAGGTGCCGCGCAACCCCAGGGGCCGGATGATCCGGCGCTCGATCTCCTCGCCGTACGACCGGCCGGTCACCTTCTCGACGATCTGGCCGAGCAGGGCGTACCCGGTGTTGGAGTACGCGTACTCGGAACCCGGCGGTTCGAACGTGGGCGGGCCGGCCACCGCCCGCCGCGTGAGTTCGGCCGCCGTCCAGGTCCGCAGGCGGTCGGCCAGGAACTCCTGCGTCGGCGGCATCGGCAGCGTGCGACGGTAGTCGGGCACTCCGCTCGTGTGGTTGAGCAGATGCCGTACGGTCGTCCGGTGGCCGCCGGGGACGGCACCGGGCAGCCACGTCTCCACCGTGTCGTCGAGCTTCAGCCTGCCGTCGGCCACGAGTTGCAGGGCGACGGTGGCGACGAACGTCTTGGTGATGCTGCCCATCCGGAACCGGTCGTGCGCCGACACCTTCCGCGTGGTGCCCAGTTCGGCGACCCCGCTGGTGCCCCGCCACACACCGTCCTCGTCACGCACCTCCATCAGTGCCCCCACGGCGCTCGTGGCCGTGAGGTCGTCCAGTCCTTCCTGCAGTCCGGCGCGCTGCGCTCGCTCCGGCGCGGCGAGCGCGGCGGTCGGCGCGGCGAGCAGGGTCAACGCGGTCGTCACCGTCACCAGCACCCGGTGTACGCGCTTCATCCCGACCTCCCGATACGTCGTTCGGCCGACTCGCATCCGTCCCCCGCAACCAGGTCCGCAGTACAGTCCGCCCCGTTGGCACAGAGCTTGCCGGAGCGGCCGGTCGACCACGATGGGGCCAGCACCGCATCCGGCCGGGGGGTATCCCCACCGACCGGCGGCGCTTCCGGCGCGTGAAAGCGCTCGGCGACTCCTGGCCTTTGCCTGATGCCGGCTCCGGTGGCCGCAGCGGCTCGGTGCGTGCCTGACCGGTCGGCCGTTAGGCTGGTCTCGTGACTGGTGGGCGGGAGTGGGTGCGGCCGTCGGGGGTGTGGGCCACGGCGGTGGGTGTGGCCCGGGTGCGGGCGCTGGAGTCCGAGCGGGAGGACGCGCTGTTCCGCGACCCGCTGGCGCATGCCTTCGCCGCCGCCGGTGGCCTGTGGCCGTCCTCGCCGCCGCCCGACGGCGAAGCCGCGCGACGCCGTCGGCTCGCGGTGTCGCACTCGATCGTCATCAGGACGAAGTTCCTCGACGACCTGCTGCGCGAGGCCGCCGCGTCCGGTGTACGGCAGGTCGTGCTGCTCGGCGCGGGCATGGACAGCCGGGCCTTCCGCATGGACTGGCCCGAGGGCACCCGGCTGTTCGAGGTCGACACCGCCGAACCACTGGACTTCAAGGCGTCGGTGCTGTGCCGGGAGCGGGCCGTCGCACGCTGCGAGCGGATCACCGTCGCGGTGGATCTGCGGGAGGACTGGCCGGGCGCGCTGGCCGCCGCGGGGCACGACCCGGCGGCGCCGACCGTGTGGATCGCCGAAGGGCTGCTGATCTATCTGCCCGAGGACGCGGTGGACCTGCTGCTGGCCCGGATCGGCGCGCGGTCGGCGGCGGGCAGCTTGCTGGGGCTGACGCTGGGTTCGCGCGGTGTGATCGAGCGCTTCGGCGCGGACGCCGCGCCGGGATCGGCGGCGTCCATGTGGGTCTCCGAGATGCCCGACGACCCGGTCGGCTGGCTGGCCGGGCACGGCTGGGAGGCCACCGGTCACACCCTGCGCCGACGCGCCGCCGCCTACGGCCGTCCCTTCAGCACCTCGCCGCGGCACGAGGAGCGGGCGGGCGGACTGATCTCGGCGGTCCGCCGGTGAAGCGTCTTTCCGGCCCGTCCGGTCGGTACGCGTGATCACCGCCCCAGTCGGGCGATCGTGCGTTCCGTGTCGGTGAGCGGTGGTTCCCGAAGGTGCTGCCGTCTCGGACCGAGGAGCATCGGGACGAGCATGTCGGGTGAGAACAGCCGCGTGGCAGGCTTCTCCAGGCTCATGACGTCCAGCAGCGCCTCCAGTGCGCGGGGGTTGCGGGCCCCGGTGGCCACCGCGTGGTCGACGAACCGGGCCAGGAGGCGCTCCACCACGGTGGGCGGCGTGTCGGTGGCGCCGGGATAGTGGGCGTCCTGGCCGACAGCGAGGTCCCAGGCGGCCGCGACCGGGCGGGCGGCGGCGCGCTGGAGGCGGCGCGCCGTGCCAGGTGGTGTGAGGCCGGTCGAGCGAAGGACGTGCCGTATCGCGAGGGCGCACTGGGCGGCGACCGTCAGACCGTGCCCGTAGACGGGGTTGTACCCGGCTGTGGCGTCGCCGAGCACGGTGAAACCGTCCGGCCAGTTCCTCATCTTCTCGTAGTAGCGGCGGTGGTTCCTGGTGCCGCGGGTGGTGGTGACCCCGCCCAGCGGTTCGGCGCCGCGCAGCAGTTCTCCGATGACGGGGTGGCCGAGTCCGAGGGCGAAGTCCACGAAGGCGTCCGGATCGCCCGTCGGTTCGCCGCCCCGGGTGCCGGCGAGCGTGACGATCCAGCGGCCGTCCTCTATGGGCAGGACGATGCCGCCCCGGCCCGGCGCCTTGGCGGGGTTGGCCTGGACGTTGACCACGGGGAAGCCGGCCGTCGTGGTGCTGTCGGGGGCGCGGTAGAGGCGGGTGGCGTAGGTGACTCCGGCGTCGACTGCTCGCTCGGTGACCTCGGGCAGGCCCAGGCCGGTCAGCCACCGCGGTGCGCGGGAGCCCCGGCCGGAGGCGTCGACGACGAGATCGGCGGTCAAGGCGGCCTCGCCCTCGTCTGTGCGGACCCGTACGCCGGTGACCCGTTCGGCGTCTCCTTCCAGACGGACGGCCGTCGTGGCCTGTGCGACCGTGACCCGTTCGTCGGCGAGGACCCGGTCGCGCAGTACGGAGTCGAGCAGATCGCGTGAGCAGACGAGGTTGCGGTGCCGGGTGGTCGTGAAGCGCCGGAACCAGACCTCGTTGGGGGCCCGGGAGACCATGTCGCCCATGATGTGGACGAGACGGCCGCCCCTGGCCACGATGTCGTCGACCACACCGGGGAGCAGCTCACCGAAGGCGGCGACGCCTCCGCTCCACACGAGGTGGGCGTGGCGGGCCTGCGGGACCCCGCGCCGGGGCCCGGCACCCTCCGGAAGGGTGTCGCGTTCGATGATCGTGACGTCGGCGAACTCGGTGAGCGCGGCCGCGGCGAAGAGCCCTGCCGCGCTCGCACCGATCACGACGGCAGTGGGCCGGCCGGCGCCGACATGGTCGGACATGTGCGTCCACGCTTCCTGTACGGGTCACCCGCTGCCGAAGGCCGACGGCGGTCCGGGGGCGCATGATCCCCGGAAAGGCGTCGAGATGGTACGACGCCATAGCCGGCCCGGGGTACCCCGCCGTTCACCGCCCGTAAGCGCCATGACGGTTTTCCGGGCGTCCTGACGTGGCCTGCAATTGCACTCCCGCACGTATGGACAGTCCGTGAATACCCGAATACATTGCGTCCAGGGCCTGCGGGAGCAGGAAGCGACAAGGGGGCGGAAGCGTGAATTACGGTTACGTCGCTGCCGGAGCCTTACGGAATATCAGGCTCCTCGCGGCCTGAAGCCGAGCCCTGGTCCGGCAGTTGCCGTACGGTCCTGACCTGAGCACTGAACTGGTCGGTTCCGTCCTGCCGCGCCTGCGAGGAATCGTCGGCTCAGTATGCGGCGTCGAAGTATTGTCACGCCGCGGCGTGCTTTTATCGCGGTGTGCGGAGAGGTCTCATCCGTTAATTCGTGAACCGAAAAGAGGGAATGGTCTCATGCCGTTATCGGCAACTGATCTCGCGAAGACCGGCGATACACCGGTGACGATCCGTTCGACATTCTTCGAGAACATCTACCTGCGCCTGGACGGCACCGGAGTGACGGCCCCCGCCGACAAGGGGTCCGGAAAGGTCAACTGCCAGTACGGCACCGGTACCTGGACGACGTTCAAGATCCGGCCCCAGTCCGACGGTTCGTACGCCTTCGAGTCGGCGGCCTTCCCGAACGTGTTCCTGCGCATGGACGGCACCGGTGTGCCCTCCACCATGGCCGGCGGGGGGACGGTCAACTGCCAGGTCGGCATCGGTCCGTACGAGAAGTTCCACGCCCGGCCCCAGTCCGACGGCTCCTTCTCCTTCGAGTCGGCGACCTTCCCGGACACCTATCTGCGTCTGGTCACCGACAGCGGGGTCACCGCCGCCACCGGTCCCGGGGGCACGGTGAACTGCCAGCTCAAGGCCAACGGCGGCGAGCACGAGAAGTTCTTCGTCGAACGCGCCTGAACACCGTCCCCGCGCCGCGGGCCCCGGAGACGTCTCCGGGGCCCGCTCAGGCTGTGCCACACCCCCGGACCGCCGGCGGTTGACGGCCTCGCGGATGCGTGCCGCGCGGTGCAGCGCGGCATCGAGCAGGCCGTGCCCGTGCTGGACCATGTGGCGCCGCCGGCCGTCGAGGTCCGTGTTCCACCTCCAGGGCGACCGGGTCTCCTCCGAGGTGCTGAAGCAGCGCGAGGACCTGCTCGGCACCACCAGCTCGTCCTCCCTCGTGTACGCCACTCTGCTCGATGGCACCGCCCATCTTGTGGACGCTGGTGACCACGAGGTCCGCGTCGGCGTCCATGCCCCAGGCGGGCAGGTCGGGATGGAAGGGCAGGTGGGCCCCCAGGCTTCGTCCACGATCAGCGGGACGTCGTGGTGTCCTCCTTCAGAGCCGTCCCGGCGGTGGGCGGCTCAGCCGGCCGGGCGAAGGGCGGAAGGTGCGGTCGGCGGCCACCCCCGTTATCTTCTTCGCGGTCCTGCAAGAGGGCCGCTGGCCTCCGGGCCCGGCATGGCTGGTCCCCCCTGTCGAACCGATGACCTGGGGGGTGGTGCCACCGGGCCCGCGAGGCGCCGTTGGAGACGCTGATGAGAGGTCCGACTACCGCCCGGCCTGGTGTAACGCCCGGCCGCTCGCGGGCGGCAGGTCTGCATAACGTGGATGCGCGCACGACGCCAACGCCCAGGCCAGCACACCCGACATGCGTCCGGGAGGACAGCGTGACCGACAGCGACGAGACAGGCGTCTTCCTCGGACTGGACGTCGGCAAGAGCGCCCACCACGGCCACGGCCTCACCCCGGCCGGCAAGAAGGTCTTCGACAAGCATCTGCCCAATACCGAGCCGAAGCTGCGGGATGTCTTCGAGAAGCTGAAGACCAAGTTCGGCACCGTGCTGGTGATCGTGGACCAGCCCGCCTCGATCGGCGCCCTCCCGCTGACGGTGGCCCGGGACGCCGGCTGCAAGGTCGCCTATCTGCCCGGCCTGTCGATGCGGCGGATCGCCGACCTCTACCCAGGTGAGGCGAAAACCGACGCCCGCGACGCGGCCGTCATCGCCGACGCGGCCCGCACCATGCCGCACACCCTGCGCTCGCTGGAACTCACCGACGAGATCACCGCTGAGCTGACCGTGCTGGTGGGCTTCGACCAGGATCTCGCGGCCGAGGCCACCCGCACCTCCAACCGGATCCGCGGCCTGCTCACCCAGTTCCACCCCAGCCTCGAGCGGGTCCTGGGCCCGCGCCTGGACCACCAGGCCGTGACCTGGCTGCTGGAACGCTACGGATCCCCGGCCGCGCTGCGGAAGGCCGGACGCCGCAGGCTGGTCGAGGCAGTCCGCCCAAGAGCCCCACGCATGGCGACACGGCTGATCGATGACGTCTTCGATGCACTCGATGAGCAGACCGTCGTGGTCCCGGGCACCGGCACCCTCGACATCGTGATCCCCTCCCTGGCCCGCTCGCTCGGCGCCGTCCACGAACAACGCCGGGCCACAGAAGCCCAGATCAGCGCCCTGCTGGACGCACACCCTCTTTCCAAGGTCCTGACCTCGATGCCGGGGATCGCGGTCAGGACCGCCGCCACACTGCTGGTCACCGTCGGCGACGGCACCAGCTTCCCCACCGCCGCCCACCTCGCCTCCTACGCCGGTCTCGCCCCCGCCACGAAGTCCTCCGGGACCTCGATCCACGGCGAACACGCGCCCAGAGGCGGCAACCGGCAACTCAAGCGCGCGATGTTCCTCTCCGCGTTCGCCGCCCTGCACGACCCCGCCTCCCGCACCTACTACGACCGATGCCGAGCCCGCGGCAAGACCCACACACAAGCCCTCCTCCGCCTGGCCCGACAACGGATCAACGTCCTGTTCGCGATGCTCCGCGACGGCACCTTCTACGAACCCAGAACCCCACGCCTCGCTTGACGAAAGACATAGAGGCACCCCCCCTTGCGCACAATTCGGACAAGCATCGTCGTTTCGGACGTGCATGGGGGCGGTACTCCGACAGCAACGACCGCCGCTCTTCCTCTCACGGCGTGACCTGTTCCCCGCCCGGCCTTCGGCAGACCCGTTGCGCCGGCCCGCCGGAATGCCGGCGTACGCACCATTCCACCGAGGCTCTCCATGCCAGATTCACCCCCGCCCGTTCCCGCCCTGAACAACCGCACTGTCGACGCCTCGACCGGCGGCCAGTTGGAGACACCCGGTTACGACCGGTCACGGATCGAACCGGCCGTCGTGCATTTCGGTGTCGGCGGCTTCCACCGGGCACACCAGGAGGTCTACTTCGACCACCTGGCGGAGCTGGGCTTCACCGGCTGGGGAGTGATCGGTGTCGGGATGCGGCGGCCGGAGATGGGCGAGGTCCTGGACGCGCAGGACAACCTCTTCACGGTCGTCCAGCGCGACGGCGACGACAGTACGGCCAAGGTCATCGGGAGCATGGTCGAGTACCTCCTGCTGGCCGAGGACAGGGCGGAGGTGGAGCGGCGCCTGGCCGACCCCCGCATCCGCCTGGTGACACTGACGATCACCGCCGACGGCTACGTCCTCCCCGACGATCCGGAGACGGACACCGACTCGGTGTTCGCCGTGCTCGCCGACGCCCTGGACCGGCGCCGGCGCGCCCACCTGGCCCCGTTCACGCTGCTGTCCTGCGACAACCTGCCGGACAGCGCCGCCGCCACCCGCGAAGCGATCACCGCCCTGGCCGCGCGCCGCGACCCCGCGCTGGTCCGGTGGATCGAGGAACGGGTCTCCTTCCCCGGCAGCATGGTCGACCGCATCACGCCGGCGACCTCCCCCGGCGATCGCGACGAGGTCGAGGAGGACTTCCACGTCGGCGACCGCTGGCCGGTGATCACCGAGCCGTTCACCCAATGGGTCATCGAGGACGACTTCTGCAACGACCGGCCGCCGCTGGACCGCGTCGGAGCCCTCTTCGTGGACGATGTCGCACCGTACAAACTCATCAAGAGCCGGCTCCTCAACGGTGCGCACTGCGCCCTGGGCTACGTCGGCTGCCTGGCCGGTCACCGCACGACCGACCGGGCCATGGCCGACCCGGCCGTGGCCCGGTTCGTCGAGCGGCTGATGCGCGAGGAGATCGCCCCGCTGCTGCCCGCCGACGTGCCGGGCATGGATGTGCCCGCCTACTGCGACACGGTGCTGGAACGCCTGCGCAACCCCAGCATCGGGGACCGGCTGGCGCGGTTGTGCCGCCGCGGCTCGACCAAGATGCCGGACTACCTGCTGCCCTCCCTGCACGCCGCGCACGCCCGGGGCCGGCCGCGCGCCCGGCTCGCCCTCGCCGTCGCCGCGTGGATGCGCTACCTGCGCGGGACCGACCTCGACGGCGCCGCCATCGACGTACAGGACGCCCGTGCCGCGGAGCTGCGGGAAGCCGCGCTGCGCGGGGGTGACGACCCGGGGCCGCTGCTCGCGATGCGGGACGTCTTCGGCGATCTGGCCGACGACGCCGACGCCGTGGCCGTCATCCGCGAGGCCCTGGCCGGGGCGTTCGGCAGCGGCGGGAGCCTGCGCACCGCACTGGCCTCGCCGGACCGACTCGCCTAGCGCGCCCCTCAGCCCTCGATCGTAGGAGCCCCATGAGCATCCCCGACCTGACCGGCGTCACCACCCTGCTGCTCGACGCGGACGGCACCCTGTTCCCCTCCGAGGAACCCGCGTTCGTCGCCTCGGCGGCCGTCACCCAGGACTTCGCCGACCGCTACGGGCTCACCGGGGACTTCTCCCCCGAGCATCTGCGGCTCACCACCACGGGCAGGAACTTCCGCACCACGGCCCAGCACCTCGCCGACCGCCAGGGCGTCCACCTGGACCCCGCCGAACTGGAGGCGTGGGTGGAGCGCGAGAAGCAGGAGGTGACGGCGTACCTGGGGCAGGCGCTGACGGTCCAGCCGGACGTGGTGGCCGCCGTGTCGGCGCTGCGCCGCCGCTACCGGCTGGCCGTGGTGAGTTCCAGCGCCCTCGCGCGCCTCGCCGCGTGCTTCACCGCGAGCGGCCTGGAGGGGCTGCTGCCGGCGGAGAGCCGCTTCAGCGCCGAGGACAGCCTGCCGGAACCGACCAGCAAACCGGACCCGGCCGTCTACCGGCACGCGCTGGCGGGGCTCGGGATCGCCCCGCGGCAGGCGCTCGCCGTCGAGGACTCCGCCACCGGAGCGGCGTCCGCGGTGGCCGCGGGCATCGCCACCGCCGGGCTGGTGCAGTTCGTCCCCGAAGCGGAGCAGCCCGGCCGGACCGAGCAGTTGCGCGCGGCCGGGGCCGCCTGGGTGCGGTCCGCCTGGGGCGAGCTGGCCCTGGACCTCACCGGTGACACGGTGCGGGTCGCCACGTGAGCGGCGTGGAGCGGACGGACGGCTTCACGGTGTCCACCTCGGCCTTCCGGGCACCGCCGGCCGTCGGCGACCAGCGGGACGGAGACGGGCACCGCCCCATCACGGCGCGGCCGGCCGCGTCCCGGCCCCGCTCGATGCCGGGGTACCTGGTGATGCCCCGGCCCAAGGACGCCGTCAAGGGACTGCTGATGCCGTTCACGTTCCTGCTGGCCGTGGCCGCGGGCGCGGATGTGACGTGGCGGACGGTGGTACGGGCGCTGATCGTCTGGGGGGTTCTGGAACTGCTCGTCTATCCCGCCCGCTACCAGTGGAACGACATCCGCGGGTTCGTCGCCGACCAGAGCCATCCCGGGCACGACCGCGGACGCCTGCCGGGGCCGCTCGAACGCGTCCGGGACCGGGTCACCGCGAGCTGCGCGGTCGCGCTGGCGAAGCTGGCGGCCGTGGCGGCCCTGGCCCTGGCCCTGCCGTCGCTGTCCGGGGTGCTGTGGGCGGTGACCGGGGCGGTGTTCGGCGTGGCCGTCGTCTACGAAGGGCTGCGCGCCCGGGGCACGGGCCGGACCGCGACGGTCCCGCCGCCCGCCCGCCCGGCCGTCGTCGCCCTGTGGATCGTGGTGGGCGCGGGCTACGTCGTCCGCGGGACGGCCGGACTGGCCCTCGCGGTCGACCTGGGCCGCCGCCCGGCGCTCGCGGTGTCCGCGGCCGTGGCGCTGTGGGCGTTCGGGATCGCGTTCGTCACCAGTCGGTGGGCCCTGGAGAGCCTTGCCTTCGCCACCGCCGACCACGGCCGGCTGACCTGGACGGCGCGGGCCGAGCAGGCCCGTGAGCACCTGCTGGCGCTGGTGCGCTGGCTGCCGCCCGGTATCGACGCCGACCCGGCCGACTGGGTGCCGCTGCGCCGTCGTACCCCGTGGGCCGCCCCGTGGAATCTGGCGCTGCTGGTCGCGGGCACGGCGGCCGCGGTGACGGGCTCCCTGCTGGTGACGCCCTCGTCGCCGGGGCACTCCCTCGTCGCCGCGCTGCTGGGCGCGGCGACGACCGCGGCGGTGATCCGCCTCCCGGGACGGCGTCCTGCGGTGGTGCTCGCGGGCGCCGTCCTGCAACTGCTGGTTCTGGTCCTCACCGGGCAGCCGCGCCCCCTGGCGGCCCTGCTGCCGTGGCTGGCCGTCATGGCCGCCCATCTCGTCTTCAGCGGCCGCTCGCTCCGTACGACGGGCCGCCCGTCCGGCCGTCTGCGTTCCCTGGCGGCGGTCCCCTGCGCCGCTCTCGCCAGGGCGGTGGTCGGACCGGCCACCTGGGAGGCCCTGCGGAAGGAGCCCCGGTGAACCGCGCTGAGCCGGCCGCCCCGGACGATCTGCTGGAGGTCGCCCGCGAGGCCGCTCGGGCGGGCGCCCGTACCGCCGCCGCCTGGCGCGGCAGCGCCCGCGAGCTGCTGATCGAGGAGAAGGCGGGCCCCGACGATCTGGTCAGCCAGGCCGACCGGGACACCGAGCGTGCCGTCCGGGCCGTGCTGACCGAGCACCGGCCGTACGACACGGTGCTGGGCGAGGAAGAGGGGACCACCGCGGGCCGCAGCGGGGTGCGGTGGATCATCGATCCGATCGACGGGACGACCAACTATCTCTACGGACGACCCGACTGGGCGGTCAGCGTGGCCGCGAGCGACGCGGACAGCGGCCGGTTGCTCGCCGGCGTGGTCGCCGAGCCTGCCGTCGGTCTGCTGACCGAGGCCCGGACGGGCGCCCGTACGACCGTCGACGGTGCGCCGGTCGCCCCGCTGCGCCGGCACGACCTCTCCCGTGCCCTGGTGGAACTCAACTTCGGCCGGCCCGAGCAGCGCCACCTGGCCGGCCCGGCGGTCGGCGCTCTCCTGCCCCGGGTACGCGACCTGCGCCGAGGGGGCAGCGCGGCGGCCGCGCTCGCCCAGGTCGCCACCGGCCGCGCGGACGCCCTGTGGGCGCCCGGACTGCACCCGTGGGACTGCGCGGCGGGAGCCCTGCTGGTGCACCAGGCCGACGGCACGGTCGGTGCCCTGACCGGCCCCACCCCCGGCACCTGGCCCCGCGACGGCGATGTCCTGGCAGCCTCACCGGCCCTCTGGACGCAACTGCGGGCCCTGCTCGTCCAGGTCTACCCGGCGGCCGGAGCGGGCGGGAGTCCCGCACCGGACGACGCGGACGGGACGGGACCGGCGCGAGGGCGGTGACGTCCCGGCGACCGGCGTCGCCGTGCCCACGCGGCCCCCGGTTCCCGCGTACGTCATTCCGACGGGATACGGAATTCCAGTTCGGGGCGGTCCCAGGGCACGGCGGGCGGGTTCGCGGGCACGGTGCCGGTCCGCACCGCACCGGCGCGGTGGTAGAAGTCCTCGGCGGAAGGATGCGACACGACCTTGACACGGTCCAGCCCGGCGGCGCGGGCCTCGGCCCGCATGTGGGCGACGAGCAGCCGCCCGATGCCCCGCCGCTGCGCTTCGTCGGCGACGAACAGCAGGTCCAGCTCCGGTGGGTCGAGGACGAGCGAGTAGAACCCGAGCACCCGGCCGCCGTCCTCCCCGGCGCCGACGGCCACGAAAACGCGGTGGGCCTCCAGGTAGTCCGGCCCCACCCGGTAGCCCGCGACCGCGGCCGCGTACTTCCCCCGGTAGGCACCTGAGCCGCGCACGAGCCGCGTGAGCCGCTTGGCGTCCCCCGCGACGGCCCTCCGTATGGTGATCGGCTGGCTGCCCGGGGACCTGCGTGAACTCATCCGGAGAGTATGCCGCACCGGCAGGCGCCCCTCGTACCGCGGGTGCGCCGCACCGGAAGCCACCGGCCTGGACCGATGCGAGCCCCTCCCCGTCCCCGGCCCGGGTGGGGCCGGGGACGGGCCGGGTCAGGCGAGGGAGAAGCGGTAGGCGCCCAGGCCGAGCCCGGCCGTCAGGGCGACGTCCTCGCGCCAGCGGTGGTAGTGGCCGGTGGCGATGTCACCGGTGTCGCCGTTGCGGACCCGGCCCGGGGTGCGGGCGCAGGTGTCCCAGACGGACGGCCCACGACCGTCCTCGGCGGCGGCTCCCTCGATCTGGTACGAGGCGGTCGCTGAGCCCCAGAGGAAGCCCTCGGGAAAGACGCGGGCGCCGTCCGGGCGGGGCCCGCTCCGCTGTGCTGCGGTGACCACATGAGTCCTTTCGGAGAGGGAGCGGTGGGCCGTACGACCGTCTCCGGGTGGCGGCGGTGGCTCAGCCCTTGACCGCGCCGGCCATGATCCCGCTGACGATCTGGCGGCCGAAGACGACGAACATCGCCAGCAGTGGCAGCGTGCCGAGCAGCGCGCCCGCCATGATCAGCGACTGGTCCCGGACATAGCCGGCGCTGAGCTGGGTGAGGGCGACGGGAACGGTCGGGTTGGTCATGTCGAGGACCACGAACGGCCAGAAGAAGTCGTTCCACGCGTGCACGAACGTGATCATGAACAGCACGGCCATCGCGGGCCGGGCGATGGGCAGCACGATGCTCCAGAAGATCCGCAGCGAGTGCGCGCCGTCCACGCGTCCGGCCTCGACGAGTTCGTCCGGCAGCGCCTCGGCCAGGTACTGCCGCATGAAGAACACCCCGACCGCGCTCACCAGGGTGGGGAAGATGACGGCGGGCAGTTGCTGTGCCAGGCCCAGCTCCGACATCATCATGAACAGCGGTACGACGCCCAACTGGGGCGGCACCATCATGGTGCCGATCACCAGCATGAGCAGGACGTTGCGTCCCTTGAACCGCAGTTTGGCGAAGGCGAACCCGGCCAGCGTCGCGAACATCACCGTGGACAGGGCGATCACCCCGGCCACGATCAGGCTGTTGACCATGGCCTTGCCCATGGCCGCCTCGTCCCAGGCGCGGGCGAGGTTGCTGAACAGGTTCGGGCCGGGCACGAACGGCGGCGGGGTCTGGCTGATGCGGCTGTTGTCGGTGGAGGCCGCCACCATCGTCCAGTACAGCGGGAAGATCGACAGCACCGCCATGACGACGAGCAGGACGTAGGCGAGCGGGCCGGCGTGGTGCTGGCGGCCGGCGCCCGGGTGCAGCAGCTTGCGGCGTCGGGCCGGGCCGGCCGGCCCGGCCGCGGGGGTCCGGACCGGGGTGTCCGTCCGGACCGGGAGGCTGTTGGTGGTCATGTCGACTCCAGGTCAGGACGGACGCGAGCGCAGGCGCTTGACCAGGCGCTGCGCGGCGAAGGCGAGCACGAGCAGCAGGAACATCGCCCAGGCGACGGTCGCCGAGCGGCCCATCTGGTAGTTCTTCCAGCCCTCCTCGTACAGCAGCAGGCCCAGCGTCTGGTACTGGTTGTCCGCGCCGCCGGTGACTCCGTTGGGTCCCTGGCCGAAGATCAGCGGCTCACCGAAGAGCTGGGTGGCGCCGATCGTGGAGAGCACGATGGTGAAGACGATGGTGGAGCGGATTCCGGGCACGGTGACATGGGTGAACTGCTTCCACCGCGAGGCGCCGTCGATGGCGGCCGCCTCGTACCGCTCGGCCGGGACGGCCTGCATGGCGGCCAGGTAGAGCAGCGCGTTGTAGCCGGTCCAGCGCCAGATGACGATGGTGGAGATCGCCACCTGCGCGGGCCACTTGTCGGCTTCCCAGTCCACCGGGTCGACACCGACCGAGCCCAGCGCCCAGTTGATCATGCCGAAGTCGCGCTCGAAGATCATGGTGAAGACCAGCGCGGCGGCGGCGACCGAGGTGGCGTACGGAACCAGCGAGGCCACGCGGAAGAACAGCGAGGCCCGCATGCGGTAGTTGAGCAGGTGCGCCAGGCCGAGGGCCATCAGCAACTGCGGCACCGTGGAGATGACGCCGATGGTGATGGTGTTGGACAGCGCGTTCCAGAAGCGTGAGTCGCCCCAGAGTTCGACGTAGTTGTCGAACGCCACCCATTCCATGACGTCGAGGGTGGCGAGTTCGACGCGGTGCAGGGAGATCCAGGAGGTGTAGACGAGGGGGTAGAAGCTGAAGGCGGCGAAGACGACGAAGAACGGCGCGACGAACGCGTACGGTGCGCCCTTGAGGTCCAGCCGGTGCAGCAGAGCACTTCGCCGCCGCCGGCCGGGGCTCCCGCTGCCCGTGTCCGAAGACGGGCCTGGGCGCTCCTCGCCGGCCAAGGCGTTCGAGGTGGAGGTGGCCACCGGAAAATCCTTCCTACAGCGGATGTCCGAGCCGGGCCCCGGGCGCGCCCGCACGGGGCGGGCCCGGGGCGGCGGAAGCTACGACGGTCAGCCGACGGCCTTCTCGATCCGCTCCATCGTGGTGTCCCAGGCCTTGTCACGCGCGGTGCCCTCCGCGACCAGTGCGAGCCCCTGGGAGAAGGTGTCCTTGATCGTGCCGTCCTTGCGGCCGAGGACCTGCTTGTCCGGGATCTCCTGCGCGGCGGCACCGAAGATCTGGCCGATCGGCGCGTCGCTGAAGTAGTCCGAGGTGACCTGCTTGGCCTCCTTGGTCTCCAGCGCCTCGCGCGAGGAGGGGAAGTTGCCGATCTTCTCGAAGATGTACGCCTGCTGCTCCGGGGCGGTCAGCCAGGCGACGAGTTCCTTCGCCTCCTTCTTCACCGGGCTCTTGTCGATCACGCCGAGGAAGGAACCGCCCCAGTTGGCGCCCTTGGGGGCCCTGGCGACGTCCCACTTGCCCTTGTTCTTCGGGCCGGCCGACTCACTGATGTTGCTCAGCATCCACGCCGGGCAGACGGCGGTGGCGAAGGTGCCGTTGGCCAGTCCCGGGTCCCAACCCGGCTGGAACTGGCGGAGCTTGGCCGTCAGCCCCTCCTCGGCGGCGTCGGAGGCGAGGTCCCATGCCTGCTGGACGGCCGGGTTCTTGTCGTAGATGAGTTCGCCGTCTTCGTCGTAGTACTGCTGGGGGTAGCCGTAGACCATGGCGTTGAACAGGCCGCTGGCCGAGTCCATGTAGGCGACCTCGTCGCCCTTGAAACCCTCCTTGAAGGTGCGGCCGACCTCGACGTACTTCTGCCAGTCGCCCTCCCACAGCTTGCCGACCTCGTCGCGGTCGGTGGGCAGGCCGGCCTTCTCGAAATAGTCCCTGCGGTAGCAGACGGCCATGGGACCGCTGTCGGTGCCCAGGCCCAGCACCTCGCCGTCCTTGGTGGTGATCTGGGACTGCTTCCAGGGCAGGAAGTGATCGGTGCCCGCCACGTCGGAGAAGTCCGCGAACTTGTCCGACTGGGTCTCGGTGATCTCCTTGGCCCGGCCGATCTCGATGCCCTGGACGTCCTTCAGGCCCTTGCCCGCGGCGAGGTGGGTCTGCAGGGCGGTGTAGTACGTCTGCTCGTCACCGGCCACCTCGGCCTCGATGTCGATGTCGGGGTGTTCCTTCTCGTACCGCTCCAGCAGGCCCGTCTCCTTCATCCCCATCACGCCGAACAGGCCCATGGTGATGACGGTCTTGCCGTTCTTCTTCCCGCCGTCGGTGACCGAGTCGTTGCTGCTGCAGCCGACGACGAGTGACAGTGCGGCGGCGGTCGCGCCCGCCGCCACCACCTTCGTGCGAAATGAACCGGGAGTGCCCACGAATCTCCTCCTAGCGGCGTCGCTGACACATCAGGAGTGATCAGATCTGCAATGACTACAGCGGCTCTGATGATCGGTGGTAACGTGCCCACCGGGTGGTGGGAACGTTCCCACCAATGCATGGAAGACTCACCGCAGCGGAGTGCCATGTCAATGACGTGAACGCGATATCTGTTCGGTTCAATCGCCGCCGAAGTCATATCCCCAGATGAGCGGCTACTTTCCGAAAACTTTACCTGCAATAATTGTTACCGGTCGCCCTCGCGGCCGCGCCGTCGCGGCCGCCGGGAAGGGAGCACATGAGCGGCAGCCGACACCCCACGATCAAGACGGTCGCCGCCCTCGCCGGCGTGGGCCGCACCACGGTCTCCCGCGTGGTCAACGACTCCGGACCGGTCAGTGCCGACGCCCGCGCGAGGGTGCTGGCGGCGATCAAGGAACTGAACTACGTCCCCAACTCGGTCGCCCGCGGCCTGGTGACCAACCGGACCAACGCCGTGGCCCTGGTGATCCCGGAGTCGGAGAGCCGCCTGGGCTCCGAGCCCTTCTTCGCCGCGCTGATCCGGGGGGTCAGCGGAGCCCTCGCCGAGACGCAGACCCAGTTGCAGCTCATGCTCGTCCGCGACCGGGCCGAACGCGACCATCTGACCGAGTCGGTGGCGACGCGCCGCGTGGACGGGGTCCTGCTGGTCTCCGTGCACGCCGAGGACCGCCTGCCGGGCATGCTGGAGGAGATGGGCCTGCCCACCGTGCTGGCCGGCCGCCGTGGCGCGGGCGAGCGGCTGAGTTACGTGAACGCCGACAACGTCGGGGGTGCCGCCGCGGCGGTCCGGCACCTGCTGGACCGCGGCCGGACCCGGATCGCCACGATCACCGGCCCCCTGGACATGGACGTCGGCCGCAACCGGCTGGCCGGCTGGCGCACCGCGCACGAGGCGGCCGGTGTGCCCGTGGACGAACTCCTGGTCGGGACCGGCGACTTCACGGAGGAAGGCGCTGTCCGCGCCATGCGTTCACTTCTCGAACGCGCCCCGGACCTGGACGCCGTGTTCGCCGCCTCCGACCTCATGGCGGTCGGCGCGCTGGCCGAACTGCGCCGTCAGAAACGACGGACACCCGGTGAGGTCGCGGTCGTGGGCTTCGAGGACTCCATCCTCGCCCGCCACACCAATCCGCCGCTGACGACGGTGCGCCAGCCGGTGGAGGAGATAGGCCGCACCATGGTCCGCATCCTCACCGCCATCACCCAGCACGGCGCGGCCCGGCAGCAGGTGACGCTGCCCACGGAACTGGTGGTGCGCGAGTCGTCGTAGCCGGGGCGGGTCCGGACGGACCGCCACGCGCCACGCGCGTCTGCCGGCCCGTCGAACGGGCGATGAACCGTTTCCCGCCGCCGGACGTCACTCAAGTGACGGCAACCACCCCCGCCCCCGGTGCCGCCCTCGCGGTCGGCCCTCCGGTGATCCGGTGGAACCACGCCGCGGTGAGCCGGCGACGGGTCCAGGGGTGGCGCCTCGCACATCGACATGTCCACGGGAAGGCCGCGGAGAACAGTGCCACACAGAAGCCGTACCAGGACCGCCGGTCGGAGCACCGGAGTCGCGTTGGCAGCAGTGCTGACCGCTCTCGCCGGATGCTCGGACGACGGGGGGTCCGCCACCAGCAAGCCGACCGGGCGCGCGTCCGACGCGGCCGGGTCGCCGAAGGCGGGTGAGTCCGCGGCGGCCGCCTCCCCGTCGCCGGCCGGTGCCCGGTCCACCCCCGAAGAGGCGGTCGGCACCCTGGTCACCGCGGTCATCGAAGGGGACACGGAGCAGGCGTGCCTGATCATGGGGCCGTCGGTCACCGGATCGGCACCCTCCACGGCGGACGCCGAGTCGGCGTGTGCCGACGGCTCCCCCGCCTCGAAACAGGTGAAGACCGTCACCGACAGGCTGCGTACGGCCTTCACGCCCCAGCAGGCCGGCGGTCACCCGGCCGTCGAGGTGAAGCAGGTCCCGGCGACGGGGGGCAAGGCCGAGGTCCCGGCCGATCGGATCAGCGTCGACGGGCAGACGCTGGAGGAGGTCGTACTGTCCAACTCCACGGGTCTGGAGCCCGGGGATCTGGACATCGCGTTCGAGGCCACCGAGACCGGCGGCCGCTGGTACGTGACCGACATGGACATGAACATCGGGTGAGCCGAGCCCACCGGGCTCATGGGCGGCCGGCTCCGAGCAGACCCCCGTGCCGGCAGGCGCCGGCCGCTGATCCGGGCCGGGCCGCCGGCCGCTCACCCGAGGCTGTCGGCGGCTTCCGGGCCGAGGGCGCTCGACCCCCGTGCTCCCGGCGGCGGTTCACGCCGCTGACGCGGACGCGTACGACCAGTCCGGTCTCCCGACGACCTCCTGGTCGGCGCGCTCGACGACCCCCAGGGCGAGGCGCAGGGCCCGCACCGCGTGGTGCACCCGTGACTTGACGGTCCCCGGCGGGACCCCGAGCACCAGGCCGGCCTCGCGCATCGACCGGCCCGCGTAGTACGTCTCGTACAGCGCCTCCCGGTGCTTGGGCGACAACTGCTGGAACGCCTTCTCGAGGACCACGGCGGACAGCAGCGTGTCCACACCGGCGGACGTGGCCGGCAGGTCCTCCAGCCAGACGTTGCCGTCGACTTCCCGCGGCCGGGTGGTGCGCAGGCGGTACTCGTCCACGACGAGGTTCCGGGCCACCGTGAACAGCCAGGCCCGTACCGGTCCGCCGTCGTCGATGTCCTGTGTACGCCAGCAGCGCAGCAGCGTCTCCTGCACGACGTCCTCGGCCTTGTGCCGGTCACCTCCCAGGAGTCTGACGACGTAGGCGTACAGCCCGCCCACCTCTTCGTCGTAGAGCGCCCGTATCGCGCGTTCGCGTGGGCTGGGCACGCCGCAGGAACCCATCACGACCCAGTTCACGTCATCTCCCCTTGGCTGCGTGACGCCGTGGCCGACCGTCGTCGAGGCGGCCCGGACCCACGGCCCCGTTCCGCCGGAAGTCTTGCGAGTGGCGCTCTACGTCACGTTGACGATCGATTGACGGCGGCGGGATGCCCCCAGCAGGCGGGGTGCGGCAGACCCGGGACACCTCCGGCTCCTCAGGACGCCACCGGTCAGTCACGTGTCCGGGCCCGGGACGGTTCACTCGCTCGCTCCGACGCGGCCCGCGCGTCCGCACCGTCGCGCGGCAGAGCGAGGCGGCTCTCCGCGACCTGCCGGTCACTGACAGCACGTCACCATCCACGGCATCGGCGCTACCGACGAGTACACCGCACCTTCCGGGACGCATCGCCTAGGGTGCCAAGAGTGGACGGAGTTCATGACACGCCCTTGCGATTCGCCGTGTTGGGACCGGTCCGGGCCTGGCGCGGGGACGAGGAACTGGACCTTGGCTCTCCCCAGCAGCGAGCGGTGCTGGCGGCGCTGCTGCTGCGGCGCGGCCGTCTTGTCACAGTGGGTGAGCTGGCCGATGCCGTATGGGGTGAGGCGCCACCGGCGACCGCGGTGCCCGTGCTGCGCACCTATGTGTCGCGGTTGCGCAAGGCTCTGGAGCCGGAACGGCGGGCCGGCCGGACCCCCGGGGTGATCGCCTCGCTCGCGGACGGGTACGTGGCCCATGTCGCCGACGTCGCCGTGGACGTGGGCGTGTTCGAGGAGCGGGTCGCGGAGGCGAGGGAGCGGCGGGCGGCCGGCGAGTGGTCCGCCGCGGCCGAGTCGCTGCGGGCAGCGCTCGACGACTGGGGAGGGACACCGCTGGCCGGGCTCCCGGGTCCCTTCGCGGAGGTGGAACGCACCCGGCTCACCGAGAAGTGGCGGAGCACACAGGAGGCGCGGTGGGAGATCGACATCCGGCTCGGCCGGCACGAGACCGCGATCGGCCGGCTGACGTCGCTGGCCGGCGAGTACCCGCTGCGGGAACGGCTGTGTCTGCTGCTGATGCAGGCCCTGGCCCGGTCCGGGCAGCGGGCCGAAGCCCTGGCGTGCTACCGCAGGACACGGCGTCTCCTGGTCGACGAGCTGGGAATCGAACCGGGGGCGGAGCTGCGGGAGTTGCACCACCGCATCCTGGCGGGCGAGGTGCCGGTGGACCCCGCCCCGTTCGCGGAGCCCGCGCACGCGCCGACCGACGCGGCCCCGCCGGCCTCGGGGCACGGCTCCGGACATACCTCCGGGCCTGACGTCAGGCCCGCGCAACTCCCCGCCGACCTTCCCCTGTTCACCGGCAGGGAGGCGGAACTCAAGCAGGTACGCGCCCTGCTGCCCGAGTACGGAAGCCGTCCGGCCGCGGTGGTGATCTCTGTCGGCAAGACCGCTCTGGCGGTGCACTGGGCCCATGAGATCGCCGAACGCTTCCCCGACGGACAGCTCTTCCTCAACCTGCGGGGGTTCGATCCGTCCGGTTCCGCCATGCCGCCCGCGGAAGCGATCCGTGTCTTCCTCGACGCGCTCGGGGTCCCCGCGCAGCGCGTTCCCGCGCAACTCGACGCCCAGGCCGCGCTGTACCGCAGCCTGCTCGCGCACCGGCGGATGCTGATCGTGCTCGACAACGCCCGCGACACCGACCAGGTGCGTCCGCTGCTGCCCGGCTCGCCCGGCTGCCTGGTCATCGTCACCAGCCGCGACCAGCTCACCGGCCTCATCGCCGGCCACGCGGCGCAGCCGCTGACCCTGCACCAGTTGACACCGTCCGAGGCCCGGGAGTTCCTCGTCCGGCGCCTCGGTGCCGAACGCCTCGCCGCGCAGTCGTCCGCCGTGGACGACATCATCGCGCGCTGCGGCCGCCTGCCGCTGGCACTGGCCGTCGTCGCCGCCCGCGCGGTGACCCGGCCCGACTTCCCGCTCAGCGCCATCGCCGACGAGCTGAGCGACAGCCACGACAGCCTGGACGCCTTCGGGAGCGGCGAGCTGGGCATGGACGTGCGGCCCGTCTTCTCCTGGTCCTACACGGCCCTGTCGGCGTCGGCGGCACGGCTGTTCCGTCTGCTGGGTCTGCATCCGGGCACCGACGACTTCTCCGCTCCCGCGACAGCGGCTCTGGCCGGGCTTCCCCTGCGGGAGACCCAGAGCCTGCTGGCCGAACTGCTCCGCGCCCATCTGCTCACCGAGCCCAGGCCCGGCCGTTACGCGCTGCACGACCTGCTGCGGGTGTACGCCGCCGAGCAGGTGCTGGCCGAGGAGTCGCCGAGCGGGCGGGACGGCGCGCTGGAGCGCTTGCTGTCCTGGTATCTGCACACCGCGGACGCCACCTGCCCGTTCCTCACCCCGGGCCGGACACGCGTCCCTCTCGACCCGCCGCCACCGGGGTGCCGGCCCCTGGAGTTCGCGGGCCACGACGAGGCCCTGGAGTGGTGCGAGACCGAACGGGCCAACCTCGTCTCGGCGGTTCACCGGGCCGCCGAGGCCGGACGTACCGGCATCGCCTGGCGGCTCCCGGCGGCCCTGTGGGGGTTCTTCTACCTCCGCAGCCACCTGCACGACTGGCTGGACGCGGTACGGACGGGGATCACGGCCGCAGGCGGTGTCCAGGACCGCCGGGGCCTGGCCCGGCTGACCCAGGAACGGGCCAACGTGCTGGGGCTGCTGGGCCGGTACGAGGAGGCCATCGCCGACCTCCGGGAGGCCGTGGTCCTCTACCGCGAACTCGGGGACGCGGTCGGGAGGTCGCAGGCGGTGGGCAACCTGGGCAACACCCTTCTGCAGTCCGGACGGCCCGACGAGGCCGTCGTCCACGTGCGCCGAGCCCTGGCCGTGGACCGGCGTCTGGGCCGTCCGTGGGGTGTGGGCATCTCGCTGGCCAATCTGGGCGACGCCTACCAGCGACTCGGCCGGTTCGACGAGGCCACGGCGTGTCTGGAGGAGGCGCTGGGCGTCCTTCGCGCGAGCGGCAATCGCTGGGTGGAGGGGGTGGCGCTGGACCTCCTGGGCACGGTCGGCCACCGGCTGCACCGTCTGGACGACGCGCTGGACCACTACCGCCAAGCCCTGGCCGTGCACCGGGAGATCGGCAACAGGGAGGGAGAGGGCCGTACCCTGGGGCATCTCGGTGATGTGTACGCGGACGCCGGTGACCGGGAGGCGGCCCGGACCAGTTGGCGCAAGGCACTGGCGGTCTTCGACGAGGTCGGGCATCAGAACGCCGGGGAGATCCGGGAGAAGCTGCGCCGTCTCGAACAGGGCGCCCCCGGCACCGCGCGGCTCACCTCACCTGGGCCGCCGTCCCCGTCATGACCGGCCGGCTCACTCGGCGACCACGGTCTGCGGCATCTGCGGCGGCTCCTTGCCCCTGACTTCGAACACTCGCGCCCCGTACTCTTCCTTGACCCTCTCGACAGCTTCCCGGAACTCCTTGAAGCGCAGCCGCATGTCCCAGTCGCCGCGAGCCGTGGACGTGTCGAAGCTGAAATCCCTGCGCAGTCTCTGAAGCCTGCACGATTGCTCATGATGCAGCAAGTACAGTTTCTGATCATGGCTGGCCATCTGCACGAACACGCAAAGGCCCTGGATGGTGCTCAAGGCGACGTAGGCCCACTTGGGCGCGTCCAGCGCCACGGCAGGAGGCAAGGCCAGCGCCGCGAAACCGGCCGTGAAGAGCACTGTCCGATGACGCAGCATGCGACTCCGGGCTTCCGAGACCAGCCACTGGACGTAGCCGTCCAGCCAGGCCAGATACTCCTTCTCTCTCTTCAGCAGGGAGGGCGGCGGAGCAACCCGGGGATACATGCTGGGCGTAGGTCTCGCCTCCTCCAGCGCAAGAGTACGGAATAACAGTGCCGCCCCCGCGAGGATCATCGGAGAGGGCATGAGCAGCGCGGCCAAGCGGTTCCGGAGCGTCATGCGCCGAGCCTACGACGCGGTGCGACTTGATCACTGGTGGATCGGGCACGGCTCTTACGGAGTGCAGGCTTCGGCTATCGACAGGCTGTTCTCGTAGAGCCGGTGCCCGGTGATCCTGCCGCCCTCGACGGTGAGGTGCAGTGCGAACGGGCCCTCGAAGGACTTCCCCGTCGCGCGTACGGTCCCCGACACGTGCCCCGTCAGGACGGCGTCGGTGCCGTCGACGAGGAAGGTGTCGACGCAGGCCCGAGCGTCCTCGGGCACGGTGTGTTCCATCAGCTCCGTGAACTGGGCGGCGCACTCGGCGGCGGTGGAACGCGGGCGTATCCACGGCACGGCGGGGTTCTCGGCGAGCTGCCAGTCGACCTCGTCCGCGAAGACCGCGGTGAGCCGTTCGGTGTCCCCGGCCAGTCGCGCGGCGAGGAACTCCCGCACGACCGCCCGGGTGGCCTCGGACGTGGAAGGTGCGGCGGTGGCGCTGGACTCGGCGGTCATGACACTCCTCGTGACTGCGGTGGGCCCCCGGCGGGATTCCGTCGATGTGCCAGATCCTGCCGGTGGGAGGGGAATCGGTCGATGACTTCCGAGGTAATGGGCGAGCGGTGGGGAGGAGGGGCGCGCCTCCTCCCCCGCCGCTGGCCCGCGCGGTGGCCACCTTTCCCCTCGGGTCCCCTCACCCACCGGCTCCCCCAGGGGCGCGACCTGCGAGGATGGCGTCATGCTGCAGGTCTGTCCCAACGGTGCGCGAAGCCGCGCCGAGTGCGCCCATCTGCCGGTGACCGCCGACGAGTTGGCGTCGGCGGCCCTCGCGGCCGTCGCCGCCGGCGCCGAGGACGTCCATCTGCACCCCAAGGACCGCGACGGACACGACACCCTGGAGGCCGCCGCCGTCGCCGCCGCGGTCGGCGCGGTACGGGCCGCGGTCCCGGGTGTGCCCGTCGGGGTCACCACCGGTGCCTGGGCCACGCCGGACCCCGAGGTCCGGGCCGCGCAGGTGCGGGCCTGGACCGTGCTGCCCGACCACGCCTCCGTCAACTGGCACGAGGAGGGCGCCGCCCAGGTCGCCGCCGCTCTGCTGGAGAGGGGCGTCGGCATCGAGGCCGGGGTGTACTCCGGCACTCCCGCGGCACGGCGGTTCCTGGACTGGCCCGCGTCCCACCGGGTCCTGCGCGTCCTGGCCGAGGTCACCGAGACCGACCCGCAGGACGCCGTCCACGCCGCGACCCGCCTGCTGGACGCGCTCCGGCCGGCCGCCACGCCGATCCTCCTGCACGGCGAGGACGACGCCGCCTGGCCGGTGCTGCGGCTGGCGGCCTCCCGCGGCCTGGACACGCGGATCGGCCTGGAGGACGTACTCCACCTGCCCTGCGGCACCCCCGCACCGAGCAACGCCGCCCTCGTGCGCGCGGCACGCGGGATCATCCGGGGCACACCACCGGTGACGCCGTAACGCCTGGTGACGGCGTTGGGACCGTCGTGGTTACGGCGGTCGGGTCGCGGCGACCGAGGGGATTGCACGGCAGGCATACGATGTTGCTCATGACGCAAGATGACGGCGACCTGGACAGCCTCGTACGCAAACGGGTCCGCGCCCTGCGAGTGGCGCAGGGCTGGTCTCTGGAGGAACTGGCCACCCGGGCCCACCTCAGCCAGTCCTCACTGAGCCGCATCGAGAACGGTCAGCGCCGCCTCGCGCTGGATCAACTGGTCACGCTCGCCCGCGCCTTGGACACCACGCTCGACCAGCTCGTGGAGACCGCCGACGACGACGTGATCACCAGCCCGGTGATCGACGGCGCCCATGGCGCGATGCGCTGGCTGGTGAAGGGCGACCCCGGGATGAGCGTGGTGCGCCGGCGCATGACCGAACCACCGCCTGAGAACCTGGCCCGCATGCGCGCCCACCCGGGCCGCGAATGGCTCGTCGTCCTGTCCGGCACCGCGATCCTCATGCTCGGCCACCGCCGCTACCGCGTCGAGACCAACCAGGCCGCCGAGTTCCCGACGATGATGCCGCACGCGATCGGGGCCGACGGCGGGCCGTGCGAGATCCTGGGCATCTTCGACCGCGACGCGCGCCGCGGACACCAGCGCGAGGGCAACGACGGCGGCGGCACGCAGGACGCCGGTGACTGACGGCCGGGGTGAGAGCGGCGCGGCGGCGGTCCTTTGCGCGTCGGGCAACACGCACGCCCATCTTCTTGCGTAGACCGGGAGCCGCCATGCTGCTCACGCATGTCGGCCCTACCGTGGAAGCATGCCCCCAACCCAGCCGCACAGCCCGCACCACACCGACAGCCACAGCCACGGACACAGCCACAGCCACAGCCACGGACACAGTCACCAAGAGCAGGACCCCGAAGGTCTGGCCGAGATCCTCGACCTGGACGCCGAGGTGCTCGCCGAGCACATCGCCTCCATCACCGCGCGGCTGCCCCTGCGGACCGCCCCGCGCCAGATCGTGGACCTGGGCTGCGGCACGGGCACCGGCACCTTCGCCCTCCTCGACCGCTTCCCCGAAGCGCATGTCACCGCCGTCGACACATCCGCCGGACACCTCGCGCACCTGCGCACGAAGGCCTGCGCCCGGGGTCTTGAACAGCGCGTACGCACCGTGCGGGCCGACCTGGACGACCCCGTCTGGCCCGACCTCGGCGCACCCGACCTGGTGTGGGCGTCGGCCTCGATGCACCACATGGCCGACCCCGACCGCGCGTTGCGCGCCGTCCGTGACGTGCTCGCGCCCGGTGGTCTGTTCGCCGTCGTGGAGCTGGCCGGCCAGCCCCGCTTCCTGCCCGAGGACGCTCCCGGGGACCGGCCCGGCCTGGAGGAGCGCGTCCACGCCGCGGCCGACCGCCTCCAGGCCGGGCACCTGCCCCACCGCGGCGCCGACTGGGGCCCGATGCTGACCGCCGCCGGCTTCACCGTCGAGGACGAGCACACCGTCGCCGTGCGCATCGAGGGCGCACGCGACGAAGCGATCGGGCGCTACGCCCTCGGCGTCCTGCGACGCGTCCGCGGCGCCGTCGCCGACGGTCTGGCCCCCGAGGACCTCGGCGCCCTCGACCGGCTCCTCGACACCGACGGCCCGCACAGCGTCCTGCGCCGCGACGACCTGACCGTACGTACCGAACGCACCGTCTGGGCCGCCCGCCGCGTCTGATCCGACCGGGCCCCCGCGTTCCGGCCGGGACGCGCCCGGGTCGGGCCCCGGCGGGCTTTCGCCCTGGTCGAGGCCCGGCCCGGTCGGCCGCGTGAGTCACACCGCCGGCTCCGTCACCCGGTCCCGGGCGCGGGGCGCGTGCGGTGGCTCAGCACGTCACGGTCTCAGAGCGGCCGCAGCTCGTTCTGTACGACGTACGTTCCGACGTTGCGCCCGAGTTGGAGCCCGTCGACGGCGTCCCAGCGGTAGTGCACGCCGAGCCAGAGGCGGCTGTTGGCGTCCTCCTCGGCGGCCTGCCTGAAGCTGCTGAACGCGCGGTTCTTGACCGGCGACTTGGGGTCGTCGGTGGACGCGGTGAACGGGATCTGACCCGTGTCGAAGACGTCCGTCAGCACCGCCTCCCAGGCACCGGCGAAGGTCGCGTGGCCGGACGCCCAGGCGGGGAAGCACGGTGTGCTGCCCAGGGGCTGCCAGGCCGGGTCGTTCAGGCCCACCTGGACGGCCGAGACCGGGCGCCACAGGTCGATCGGCGTCTCGTACTTCACGTCCCACTCGGCGATGGCCCCGTCCGCCATCGCCAGCGAGACGAGCGCGAACAGCCGGGCGGTCGGGTACTCGTCGAGGTTCCGCTGGGTGGCGATGGTCCGGGTCATGTCGAGGATCTGTCCCGGGGGCTTGTAGGTGCCGTCCGCGTCGTTGGCCCAGAACCAGGCCGCCGCGGTCTGGTCGGTGGTGCGTTCGGTGGAGTTCACCGATCCGAGCCTGCGCACCTCGTCGACCTGGGCCCGGTAGGCGGGGCTCGCCAGCAGGGCTTCGTACGTGCCGTAGGTCTCCGGCGTCGAGGGCCGGAACTGCGTGGCGGAGGTGAGGGAGAAGGGGCGTACCAGTCCCCACTTCGGGTCGACGGCGTCACCGTCGGCCGTGCAACCGGCACCGCCGGTGGGCCGCCAGGCGCCGGGCTTGTTCTCCGAGGTGTACGACCCGCCCTCGTTCGAGCGGTCGGAGTACCGGTTGTTCCACATCCGCTCGGCGATCGGCTCGGCCACCAGCGGTTTCAGGATGTCGAAGTCGGTCCACTCGTGGCCGAACCGCTCCTTGAAGCGGGTGTTGATGAGCGTCTGCTGGCCGGGGAAGAGCCGTACCAGGAGGTTGCGCGCGGTGTGCCCGATGACCCGCTCTTCCTCCTGGGGCCCTTCCAGCAGGGGCGCGCCGGAGTACTTCGGCGCCTCCAGGTACGGCTCGTACTGCAGGGTGTGCCAGGTGCGCTGGTAGGCGCTCTCCGCGTCGTAGATCGCGGCGTTCATCATCGCGGCGGCTCGGGCGAGCGGGCCCGGACCCACCCTCACCTGCCGTTTGAAGACGTCCATCAGCACCGCGTTCCAGTACTGCACGGGACGGCCGTCGAAGGTGTCGGCCCGCGCGGCCGAGGCCGCGGCGGCGGCGGCGGAGGGGGCGGTCACGGACAGCGGGGCGAGGAGCGCGGCCAGCACGACGGACAGCACCAGCCCCGATCTTCGGCTCCGGCGCCTTCCTCTTCCTCGTAACGCTTTCCAGGTTCCCACAGACATGCGTCACCCCTTGGTGTCAGGTCCGGCACGGAGTGTGCGGGACGGCCCCAAAGTATGTGGGGCTCCGGGCCCCGGCGACCTACGGAAAGCGGACTTCTCGGTAAACCCCTGCGGTACGCGGAGGTTGTACTGCAACTTGCGCGGTACCGCTGTTGCCGCCGGGTGGCGTCAGGCAGGAGTGCCGGGGCCGAGGTGACGCACGGCGGTGTCGTCGGCGTGCGGGGCGAGCAGGTCCCGCAGTTCGGCCGCCGCGGTCCGCAGGAGCCGGCCGTCGCGGGCGGCGTGGAGGGTCTCCAGGACGAAGGCGACGTGGGTGGAGTCCTCGGTGACGCGGGTGCGGTGGGCGTCGCGGTGGTTCCAGTGCCGGGTCAGCACGTCGGTGGTGTCGACGTAGACGACCTCGCCGGGCTTCGGGTGTTCGACGGTGTCGGGTTCGCCGAGCGGGGTGAAGGTCTCGCCGCCGTCGGCGTACCGGATCTCCACGTCACCGGTGACCCGGTCGAGGTCGAAGGCGCCGGCGGGCAGGCCGTGGCGGACGGAGACGCAGTTGTACGAGTCCACGGCCGGGTTGATGCGGGGCAGCGTGCCCTTCTTGGCGAGGCGGCGGCCGAGGGCGTCGACGCTGGGCCGGGTGCGGCGCGGGTTGGTGCCGAAGGACCGGTAGGCGGTGTGCCACGCCTCGATGCGCGGGTCGTTCTCGTCGGCGGGCTGCCAGGTGCCGTCGGCGAGTCGCCGTTCCAGGTCCTCCAAGGCGGCGGCGGTGGCGGGCCAGGGTTCGCGGCCACGCAGACCGGTGGCGGTGACGACGGCGATGAGGGTGCCGGGGAAGGCGTCGGCGACGGCGGGGCCGATACGGAAGGTGGTCATCGGGGAGGGTCCGTTCCGGGTGGGTCGAGCGGGGCGGGTGGGGCAGGCGGGAGGGCGGGGTCGGGTCAGGGCTTCCAGGGGCCGGGGCGGGATGCGGGACGGGGTGCGGGGCGGGCGCGGGGGCGGACGGCGATCGCGGGGGCGTCCTCGCCTGTCGGCGCGGGCGTCGAGGCCGACGGCGTCACCGCGGTGTCCGGACCACGAGGGGAGGGCGAGCAGGCCGGCGGCGTCCACGTCGTCAGGTGACGGCGAGGAGGCCGACGGCGACCGCGGCGGTGCCCAGGCCGATGAGCTGGCCGCGGGCGACGCGTTCGGCGAGGACGCCGCGGGCGAGCAGGACGGTGCCCGCCGGGTACAGGGCGGTGATGACGGCGACGACGGCCAGGTCACCGCTGCGGGCGGCGAGCAGGAACAGCAGGTTGGCCACCGAGTCCAGCACACCGGCCGCCGCCGACACCGCGTACGCGGGCCGCTCCGGGCCCAGCCTCCGGTACATCAGGCCGGCCGCGGCCAGCGTGACCGCCGAGGAGACGGCACGGCCGATGATCAGCGGGCCGACGCCGCTGTCGGCGGGCGCCTGGTGCAGGAAGACCAGTTGCAGGGCGATGGCGGCCCCGGCGCCGAGGGCCAGCAGCAGCGCGGTGCGCGACGGGCGGGCGCCGCCGGCGCCGTGTCCGGCGCTGACCAGCACCACGGCGACCAGGGCCAGCGGCAGGCCGATCGTCCCGGTCAGGCCCAGGTGCTCGCCCTGCAGCAGCCCGACGGCGACCGGCAGCATCGCCGAGACGAGCGCGGTGACCGGGGAGAGGACGTTCATCGGGCCGATCGCGAGCGTGCGGTAGAGCAGGGCGAACGCGGCGGCCGAGGCGACGCCCGAGGCGGCGCCCCAGCCGAGCGTGGCGGGGGCGAAGGAGGCGCCGAGGACGGGCCACAGCAGCAGCTCGACGGTGAGCGAGGCCGGGGCGGCGACCAGGACGGTCCGCAGGACATGGGCCCGGCGGGCGCCCAGACCGCCGAGGAAGTCGGCGCAGCCGTAGGCCAGTGAGCTGCCCAGGGCCAGCAGCAGAGCGATCACGGGGTCATCCCTTACGTTCAATGGAACGACCACACCGTACAACGCATCGACCGAAGGACGTCAACCGAACGACCGCGCGGTGCAGTGCGGTGACTCAATGCGTGAAACGGTGTGGTGCGGTGACCCATTGCGTGAAGAGGTGACAGCGATGACCGGGACCGAGGCGGCGCTGCGGACGCTCGCCCACAACGTCCGCTCGGCCCGGACCCGCGCCGGGCTGTCCCTGGACGAACTCGGCCGCCGCGCCGGGGTCAGCAAGGGCGCCCTCGTGGGACTGGAGAAGGCCCAGGGCAACCCGAACTTCGCCACCCTGGTCCGCCTCGCCGACACCCTCGGCGTCTCCGTCTCCGCCCTGCTGGAAGGCCGCCCCGAGGAACGCGTCCGGGTGGTGAGCGCCGACGCCGTGCTGCCGCTGTGGAAGGGAAAGCGCGGCAGCGAGGCCCGGCTGATGCTGACCACCAGCGGGCCCGCCGCCACCGAGGTCTGGCGCTGGACGCTGGAGCCGGGCGAGGAGTACCCCAGCCACCCCCACCAGGCCGGGGTGACCGAGACCGTCAGCGTCACCGCCGGACGGATGGTGCTCGTCGTCGACGGCACCGAGTACCCGCTGGAGGCCGGGCAGACGGCCACCTTCGACGGCGACACCTCCCACACCTACCGGGGCTCGGGCACCGGGACCTGCCACCTCATCATGACCGTCCATCTGCCGCCGGGGCCCGCGTAAGGGCGCCGGGCGGCGCGGAGCCGGTCCTTCCCCGCTCGTCGTTCAGCGGCCGATGCCGTCCAGTTCGGCCACGTCCTCCTCGGAGAGGGCGAGCCCGGCGCCCGCGATGTTCTCGCGCAGGTGGGCGACGGACGACGTACCGGGGATGAGCAGGATGTTCGGTGAACGCCGCAGCAGCCAGGCCAGCGCGACCGACATCGGCGTCGCCTCCAGCCTCTCCGCGACCCGCGAGAGGGCCGCCGACTGCAGCGGCGTGAAGCCGCCCAGGGGGAAGAACGGGACGTAGGCGATGCCGTCGGCGGCGAGCCGGTCCACGAGGTCGTCGTCGTGGCGGTGGGCCAGGTTGTACAAGTTCTGCACGCACACGACCGGGGCGACGGCGCGCGCCTCGGCGACCTGCTCCTCGGTGACGTTGCTGACGCCGAGGTGCCGGATCAGGCCCTCGCGCCGGAGGCCGGCGAGCGTCTCGAACGCCTCGGCGATCGAGCCGGGCCGGGGGCCCTGGGCGTCACCCATGCGCATGTTGACCAGGTCGAGGGTCTCGACGCCGAGGGATTCGAGGTTCTCGTGCACCTGCTTGCGCAGGTCTTCCGGGCGCCGGGCCGTGGGCCAGTTGCCCTGCGCGTCGCGGGTGGCGCCGACCTTGGTGGCGATGAACAGCGACTCCGGGTAGGGGTGCAGCGCCTCGCGGATCAGCTCGTTCGTGATCCGCGGTCCGTAGGCGTCGCTGGTGTCGATGTGGGTGATCCCGCGGTCGACCGCCTCCCGCAGCACGGCCAGGGCGCCGTCGCGGTCGGCGGGCGGTCCCATCACCCACGGGCCCGCGAGCTGCATCGCGCCGTAGCCGAACCGGGTGACCGTCGAGTCGCCCAGCGTCCAGGTGCCGCCGGGAAGAGGCGTGGAGGACGTGCTCATCACAGTGCCTTTCACTTCTTTTCGGGGGGTGGTGTCTCCGCCCCCCACGCACCAGTGTTGGTGGCTTACTCTCTATCGGGAAGTAGGCACTCTGAAGTGCGTAACGAACCCGGAGAGCGAGAGGCGTGATCCATGGCGACGACGGCGAAGGCCGACGAGAAGGCGCGGGCCAAGGCGGAGTACGACGCGTTCCTCGCGATGTGCCCCAGCCGCCAGCTCCTCGACCGGGTCTCGAACAAGTGGGTCGTCCTGATCCTGTGCGCGCTGGGCGGGGACGCGTCCGCGCAGCCCGGCGCCTCCCCCGCCCCGAGGGCGATGCGGTACTCCGAACTCGCCCGGCTGCTGTCCGGCGTCAGCCAGAAGATGCTGACCCAGACCCTGCGCGCCCTGGAACGCGACGGCCTGCTCACCCGCACGGTGACTCCCACCGTCCCGGTCACCGTCACCTACGAACCGACCGACCTGGGCCTCTCGCTGTACCACCTGACACGCGGGCTCAGGCAGTGGGCGCAGACCCACATGGACGAGGTCCTCGCCCACCGCGAGACGCACGACGCGCGGGCTTCCTGAGAGGGAGAAGTCCGTTCCGCGGTCATTGCGATCACCGGCGTGATGGCGGCGGGCAACTCCACCGTGGCCGGACTGCCGGCCGGACCGGACGGTCGCGGCCATCCTCGACGCCCTCCCCGCCGCCCGCGCAGGGGAGGACTGCCCCGGGCCCGCTCCGGGAGACGGTGTCCGGTGCTACGCGGCCGGTGCCGCCAGGCGGAAGCCCACGCCGATCGCTGACAGGTCCCGCTCGTACGCCCCGTGCCGGCGGGCGCACCGGGCCAGGTCGCGGTCGTGGCGGAACGCGCCGCCGCGGGTGATGTGCCGGTCGAAGGCCCAGTCCTCGGCGGCCGGCACCTCGGCGGGCGCGCCCGGGTAGGGGGCGTAGAGGGTAGCGGTCCACTCGTCGGCGTTGCCCGCCATGTCGAGCACCCCGAACGGGCTGGCGCCCCCGGGGAAGGAGCCGACCGGCGTGGTGGTGCCGATGCCGAGGTCGACCAGGTTGGCCAGGCCGGTGCGGTACTCGTCGCCCCACGGGAACTCCCGGTCGTCGTCGCCCCGCGCCGCGCGCTCCCACTCGTCCTCCGTGGGCAGCCGGACCTCGACACCGCCGAGCCGCTCGCCGAGCCATCGGCAGTAGCCGGTCGCCGCCTCCCAGGTGACCCCGGTGACCGGGTGGTCCGCCGGTGCCTGCGGGGCCTGCCGTCCGGTGGCGGCCGCGAAGCGGGCCCACTGGCCGGCCGTGACCGGGGTACGGGCGATCCGGAACGCCGGGACGTGCACTTCCGTACGCGGCGCTTCCTTCAGGTACCACTCCACCGGCACGCCGGTGTCCGCGTAGCGGCGGGCCACCTCGGCCACCTCCTCGACCGGCGTCCCCCGACGCAGCGTCCCGGCCGGGATCTCCACCCAGTCCACCTGCTCCACCACCATCGACTCCTCCTCGGTTCGTGCGGACGAGTCGAATGATCACCACTGCGGGCGGCCCTCGCATCGGTCCAGGGACCCGTCTCCACAGCGACCTTGGAACCAGGACGCCGGATCACGGTGCGGCTGTGGCCGGGTGGGGCGAGCGGTATGCGCCGATGGGCGCCCGGGGTGCGGCGCCGTGTCACTCACGCCGGCAGGCCGGAAGCAGGTGTTCGGTGATCAGGGTTTCGGCCTGGGTGACGACGCGCTGGACGACCTCGTGGACGGTCGGGATGTCGTCGATGAGGCCCTGGGCCATGCCGACGCTCCAGATGCCGGCGTCCAGGTCGCCGTCCTCGAACACCTTCCGTCCCCGTCTGCCTGCGACCAGTTCGCGGACGTCGGTGAAGTCGCCTCCGTCGGCGAGGACGCCGACGACCTCGCGGCTGACGGAGTTGCTCGCCACCCGGGCGGTGTTGCGCAGCGGGCGGAAGATCAGCTCGGTGTCGAGTTCGGTGTGGGCGACGATGCGTTCCTTGACGCGCCGGTGCACGGGGGCTTCCTCGGTGCACAGGAAGCGGGTGCCCATGCTGATGCCGTCGGCGCCCAGCGCGAGGGCGGCGACCAGGCCGCGGCCGTCGGTGAAGCCGCCGGAGGCGATCACCGGGACGGACAGCCGCCGGGTGGTCGCGGGGATGAGGACCAGGCCGGGGATGTCGTCCTCGCCGGGGTGGCCGGCGCATTCGAAGCCGTCGATGCTCACCGCGTCCACGCCGATCCTCTCGGCCTTCACCGCGTGCCGGACGCTGGTGCACTTGTGCAGCACCTTCACGCCGTGCGCGCGGAATTCAGGCAGGTGCTCCTCGGGGTCGGAGCCGGCCGTCTCGACGATTCCCACGCCGGACTCGATGATCGCCCGCCGGTACTCGTCGTACGGGGGCGGGGTGATCGACGGGAGGATGGTCAGGTTGACGCCGAAGGGGCGGTCGGTCATCTCCCGGCAGCGGGCGATCTCCTTGACCAGTGCTTCGGGGGTCGGCTGGGTGAGGGCCGTCAGGAAGCCGAGGGCGCCCGCCTCGGCGACGGCGGAGACGAGTTCGGCCCGGCCCACCCACTGCATGCCGCCCTGGACGATGGGGTGGCGCACGCCGAACGTCTCGCAGAACCGTGTGGTGGGCATCGCGCCGCCCTACAGTCCGTAGGTCTTGCCGATGATCTCCCGCTGGATCTCGCTGGTGCCGCCGTACACCGTGGAGACGACGGTCGAGCGGAGCAGTGCCTCCATGCCGTACTCGGTGGCGTACCCGTAGCCGCCCATCATCTGCATGCCCTCCAGGGTGATGTGCTTGGCGAGTTCGGTGCACTTGAGCTTGGCCATGGACGCCTCTCGGGCGAACACCCGGCCGGGCTCGGCGTCGATCGCGGCGGCCACGTCGTCCAGCAGCAGTCCGGCGCAGGCGAGTTCGGTGGCCATGTCCGCGATCCGGTGCTTGAGGGCCTGGAAGGAGCCGATGGGCCGCCCGAACTGCTCGCGCTGGCGTACATAGGCCACGGTGTCGTCGAACGCCCGCCGGGCCACGCCCAGCATCAGCCCGGCGAGGATCATGCGTTCCAGGTTCAGTCCGGCCATGAGCTGCGTCCAGCCCTGCCCCGGGGTGCCGACGACCGCGGAGTCGGGGACGAAGCAGTCGGTGAAGTAGAGGTCGTTGACGTCCTTGCCGCCCATGGTGTCGATGCCCCGGATGCGCAGGCCGTCGGCGTCCGTCGGCAGCATGAACTGGGTGAGGCCGTCGTGCTTGGACTCCCCCCGCCCCGTACGGGCGGTGAGCAGGATGTGGTCGGCGAAGTGCGCGTTGGAGCACCAGGTCTTCTGTCCGTTGACGAGGTAGCCGCCGTCCACGCGCTCCGCCCGGCAGGTGAGGGCGCCCACGTCGGAGCCGGCGCCCGGCTCCGACATGGAGACGGCCTCGACCCGGCCGGCCGTCACGCCTTGCAGCACCTCGCGTTTCTGCTCCTCGGTGCCGAACCTCTCGTACGCGGCGGCCGCGATGACGGTGGTGCCGAAGCCGCTGATGGGGGCCAGGCCGTAGGAGGTCTCCCGGAGGAACAGGCAGAGGTCCGTCATGCCCCGGCCCGCGCCGCCGTACTCCTCGGGGACGGCGATGCCGAGCCAGCCCAGGCCCGCCATCTTCTCGTACAGCTTCTGGTTGTGCTGTTCCTGGCCGTCGGCGGTCAGCTTGTCGCGCTGCTCCTTGGTTCCGCACTCGCGGCGGCAGAAGTCCGCGATCGCCTTGACCAGGTCGCGGCGTTCGTCCGACAGGGCTCGGGGCATGGCGTTCTCTCTCCTCGGCGAAGGCCGTGCGCGGCGCTCTCAGTCGTCGCGCAGGGCGGGGAAGACACTGTGCACCAGGTGGAGCACGGTGCGGGTCAGCATCACGTGCAGGTCGCTCCGGCTGAGGGTGCCGCGCACCAGCCATTCGCGGGAGGCCGCCTTCAGCATGCCGCCGTGCGCGCGGATCACCGCCCGGAGCTTCTGCCGGCCCTCGGTGACGTCGGTCATCATCACCGCTTCGAGGACGCGGTCGGTGGCGATCTCGTCGGCCTCCAGCATGATCCGGTCGATCTCCGGGTCGTTGCCCAGAGCCTCCAGGCCGATCGCGGAGAGCCACATCTCCCGGTTGCGTTCGACGACTTCCAGCCACCGGTCGACGCAGATCGACACCCGCTCCTCGGCGGTGGTCGGGGGCAGCCGGGCGGAGACGGAGGCCGGGACGACCATCATCTGCCGGACCACTTCCAGGTAGAGCTGCCGCTTGCTGCCGAAGTAGTGGCTGACGAGGGCGCGGGCCACGCCGGCCTCGGCGGCGATGTCCGACAGGGAGACGGTGGTGTAGCCGTCGGCTCCGAAGAGCCTGCGGGCGACGCCGAGGATCTCGGCCCGCCGGGCGTCGGGCTCCATCCGGCGTCGCTGGACCTGGCGTCGAGCGCCCATGCGGTGGTCTTCCTTTCCGTGGCGGCGATGTGCGGAACCTACGCGTACATCGACTCGATCGTGTCGGCGTGCAGGGTGTGCACGGCTCGGCGGCGCACGCTCAGCTTGGGGGTCAGCTCTCCGGACTCCGGGGTCCAGGGGCCGGCCAGGACGCGGTACTTCTTCACCTGTTCCGCGCGGGAGAGCACCGCGTTGGCCTCGGCGACGCACTGTCCCAGGGCCTCGGTCACCGCCGGGTGCCGGGCCAGCGCGTCGAGGCCGGCCCCGGTGATGCCGTGGGCCCTGGCCCAGAGCGGGGCCGTCTCCTCGTCGAGCACCAGCAGCGCGGTGACATAGCGCCGCCGGTCGCCGATGGCCACGGCGTGCGCGACCAGGGGGTGGGCCCGGAGCAGGGACTCGATGCGGGTGGGGGCGATGTTCTTGCCCCCGTCGGTGATGATGATCTCCTTCTTGCGGTCGGTGATGGTGACGAGTCCCCGCGCGTCCACCGTTCCGACGTCACCGGTGGGCAGCCAGCCCTCGGCGTCGGTGGCGGGCTCGACGCGGCCGTCGGCCTGGAGGTAGCCGGCGAGGACGACCGGGCCCCGGACGAGGAGTTCGCCGTCGGCGGCCTCCTTCACCTCGATGCCCGGACCGGGCCGGCCCACCGAGCCGAGCGCGAACGCCTCGGGGGTGCTGACGGTCGCCGCGCCGGTGGTCTCGCTCAGTCCCCACACCTCGTACACCGGCAGTCCCAGGCTCGCCCAGAACTCCAGGACGGCGGTGGGGATCGGGGCCGCGCCGCTGAAGGCCCTGCGGCAGTCGTCCAGTCCGATGGCCGCGCGCAGGGGGCGCAGCACCTCCGCGTCCGACTCCGCCAGTGGGCCGGTGAGTTCCGCGGGGAGGTCCTTGCCCGCGGAGCGCAGGCGGTACGCCTCCAGGGCCGTCTCGCGGGCCCGCGCCACCGCCTCGGCCCGCTCGGGCGGGAGGGCCGCGAGGTGCGCCTGGAGTCCGGCCGCGAGTTTCTCCCAGACCCGGGGTACGCCGAAGAAGCCGTGCGGGCGCACCGAGAGCAGGGTGGGCAGCAGGCGGTCGGGCGACGGGCAGATGGTGACGTGGCCGGCGTGGCAGATCGGCAGGTAGATCCCGAGCACCCGCTCGGCGATGTGCGCCAGCGGCAGGTACGCCACCGACCTCGGGTGGTCGGGGACCGGCACGAGGTGGTCCTGCATCAGGGACTCGTGGACGACGTTGCGGTGGGAGAGGACGACCCCCTTGGGGTCGCCGGTCGTGCCGGACGTGTAGACGAGGGCCAGCGGCTGGTCGGGGGTGGCGCTGTCAGTGAGCGCCTCGAAGGCGGCGTCGTCGGGCGGCGCGGCGCCGCGCACGGCGGAGTAGCTCACGAAGCGCGGGTCGTCGGCCGGGGCGGCGTCCCAGTCGAGGACGACGACGGCACGCAGCGCCGGCAGGTCCCGCAGCACCGGCTGCCAGCGCCGCATCTGTTCCGCGCCCTCCAGGACGAGGACGGTGGCCGCGCTGTGCCGGGCGACGGCCGCGATCTGGTCGGTGCTGAGGGTGTCGTAGGTGCTGCACGGCAGGGCGCCGACGTGGAGGGCGGCCAGGTCGGCGATCCAGTGTTCGGCCCGCTTGGACATCGCGATCAGCATGCGGTCGCCCCGGCGCAGGCCGAGCACGGTGAGGCCGCGGGTGAGGGCGGCGACCTCGGCGCGCAGTTGGGACCACGTCAGGGTGCCGGCGTCCGGTCCGATGCCGGTGGTCAGCGCGGGGCGCTCGGCGAACCGCCGGGCGTTGCGCCGCAGCAGGGCGGTGATCGTCTGTCCCTCGACGGACTGGTGCAGTTGCTCTGCTGTGGCCACGGCGGGCTCCCTCCATCGCGAACCGTGAGCGGGTTGCTGGGCGGTCCCACAGTGGGCCCGTTCTTGGCGGTCAGTCAATAGCTGGTGCAGAAGGAAGCCCGAGTATCGCCGTACAGCCTTATGCGGCAAGGCAATTGATGTTTGAGCAACCCTATTGACGCTGGGCCAATAGCGGTTCTTACTTGTCCCCACCGGAAACCGGCGGAGAGGACGTGCGAGGACAGTGGCCGAAGCATTCATCTACGACGCGATCCGCACCCCGCGCGGCCGGGGCCGGCGCGGTTCCCTGTACCACGTCAAACCGGTCTCCCTGGTGACGGGCCTGATCCGTGAGCTGCTCGGCCGCCACCCGGGCCTGGACCCCGCGCGACTGGACGACTTGCTGCTCGGTGTCGTCACCCCGGTCGGCGACCAGGGCATGAACATCGCCAAGACGGCGGCGCTGGCGGCGGGGCTGCCGGACCAGGTGGCCGGCGTCCAGCTCAACCGCTTCTGCGCCTCGGGGCTCGAAGCGGTCAACCTGGCCGCGCAGAAGGTCCGTTCCGGCTGGGAGCACCTGGTGCTCGCCGGTGGGGTCGAGTCCATGTCGCGGGTGCCGATGGGCAGCGACGGCGGCCCGATGGCCGCGGACCCGGAGACCGCCCTCGGTACGTACTTCGTGCCGCAGGGCATCGGCGCCGACCTGATCGCGACCGTCGAGGGCTTCACCCGCGAGGACGTGGACGCCTACGCGGTCCGTTCGCAGCGGCGGGCCGCGCGAGCGTGGTCCGGCGGTCACTTCGCGAAGTCCGTGGTCCCGGTCAGGGACCGCAACGGGGTCGTCGTGCTCGACCGGGACGAACACCTGCGCCCGGAGACCACGGCCGGGGCGCTGGGCGCGCTGAAGCCCTCGTTCGCCGACCTCGGCACCGCGGCCGGCTTCGACGCGGTGGCGCTGCAGAAGTACCACTGGGTGGAGCGCGTCGAGCACGTGCACACCGCGGGGAACTCCTCCGGCGTCGTGGACGGTTCGGCGCTGGTGCTGGTCGGTACGGAGCGGGCCGGGGCGCGGTGCGGGCTGGTGCCCCGGGCGCGCGTGGTGGCGGCCGCGGTCAGCGGCGCCGATCCGACGATCATGCTCACCGGGCCCGCCCCGGCCACCCGCAAGGCCCTGGACCTGGCCGGGCTGACGGTCGACGACATCGATCTGTTCGAGATCAACGAGGCGTTCGCGGCGGTCGTCCTGCGGTACGTCAGGGATCTCGGGCTGCCCTGGGAGAAGGTCAACGTCAACGGCGGCGCGATCGCCCTGGGGCATCCGCTCGGGGCCACCGGCGCGATGCTCGTGGGCACCGTCGTGGACGAACTGGAACGCCGGTCCGCGCGGCGGGCCGTGGTCAGTCTCTGCGCCGGCGGCGGCATGGGCATCGCCACCGTCGTCGAGCGGCTGTGACGCCCCCCCCTTCGGCCGAGCGACTCCCCCGGAAAGGAACGCGGTGACGATGCCGGAGCAGAACATGATCCGCTGGGAGCGGGGGTCCGACGGTGTCGTCCTGCTGACCATGGACGACCCGGACCACCCGGTCAACACGATGAACCAGACGTACGTGGACGCGATGCAGGCCACCGTCGCCCGACTGGAGGCGGAGCGGGAGCACATCAGCGGTGTCGTCCTCGCCTCCGCCAAGAAGAGCTTCTTCGCCGGTGGGGACATCGGGCTCATGAGCGCGGCGCGGCCGGAGGACGCCGCGGAGCTGACCGGGCTGTGCACGGTTCTGAAGTCCCAGTTGCGCCGCCTGGAGACGCTGGGCAGGCCGGTGGCGGCGGCCCTGAACGGCACGGCGCTGGGCGGCGGGTTCGAGATCGCGCTCGCCTGCCACCGGCGGATCGCCCTGGACGACCCCGACAGCCGCTTCGGCCTGCCCGAGGTGACGCTCGGGCTGCTGCCGGGCGCCGGCGGGGTCAGCCGTACCGTCCGTCTCCTGGGCCTCCAGGGCGCGCTGGCCGACGTCCTCCTCACGGGGCAGCGGTACACGCCCCGGCAGGCGCTGGCCAAGGGGCTGGTCCACGAGGTCGCCCGGACGGCCGAGGACACGCTCGCCCGCGCCAGGCAGTGGGTCCTCGCCCACCCCGGCGCCGCCCAGCCCTGGGACACCGAGGGCTTCCGCCTCCCCGGCGGCGATCCCTGCCACCCGGAGGTCGCCGCGCTGCTGCCGGCCCTCTCGGCCCGTCTGCGCGAGCGGCTCAAGGGCGCGGACCTGCCGGCCCCCCGCAACATCCTGGCCGCCGCCGTCGAGAGCGCGCAGGTCGGCATCGAGGCCGGGCAGCGGATCGAGACCGGCTACCTCGTGGAGCTGATGACGGGCCAGATCTCGGCCAACATGATGCGGGCGTTCTTCTCCGACCTGCGGCACGTCGCCTCCGGCGGCGGCCGGCCGCGCGGCTACCCGCGCCACACCGCGCACCGGGTGGGTGTGCTGGGCGCGGGCACGACGGGCGCCGGGATCGCGTACTGCTGCGCCCGCGCCGGCCTGACGGTGGTGCTGGAGGACGTCTCCCCCGGCACGGCGAGGAAGGGCAAGGACCGCTCGGGCAAGCTGCTGGCCGAGGCGGTGGCGGGTGGCCGGCTCTCCCGGGAGGAGGCCGAAGAGATCCTCGCGCGCATCCTGCCGACCGCCGATCCCGCCGACCTCGGCGGCTGCGACCTGGTGATCGAGGCGGTCTCCGAGGACCCCGGCCTGAAGCGGCGGGTGTTCGGCGAGATCGAGGACGCCGTGGCACCGGACGCCGTCCTGGGGTCGAACACCTCCAGCCTGCCGATCACCGGTCTGGCGCGGGGTGTCCGGCGCCCGGAGGACTTCGTCGGGCTGCACTTCTTCTCCCCCGTCGACAGGATGCCGCTGCTGGAGATCGTCGCCGGGGAGAAGACGAGCGAGCACACGGTGGCGAAGGCCGTGGACATCGCCCGGCAGCTCGGCAAGACGCCCGTCGTCGTGGGCGACGGCCGGGGCTTCTTCACCAGCCGGGTGATCTCCCGGTTCACCGACGAGGCCGTGGCGATGATCGGCGAGGGCCTGCCCGCCGCGTCGGTGGAGCAGGCGGGCTCCCAGGCCGGTTATCCCGTGCCGCCCCTGCGGCTGCTGGACGAACTGACCCTGACCCTGCCGCGCCGGATTCGCGAGGAGGCCAGGGCGGCGGCGTTGGCCGAGGGCGGGCGGTGGGTCCCGCACGGTTCGGAACCGGTCGTCGACCGCATGATCGACGAGTTCGGCCGGGGCGGACGCGCCGCGGGCGCCGGGTTCTACGCGTACACCGGGGGCCGGCGGACCGGCCTGTGGCGCGGGCTGCGCGAGCACTTCGCCGTGCCGGGGCGGACGATCCCCTTCGCGGACATGAAGGAACGGATGCTGTTCGCCGAGGCGTTGGAGGCGGTCCGGTGCCTGGACGACCAAGTGCTGCGCTCGGTGCCGGACGCCAACGTCGGCTCGCTGCTGGGCATCGGCTTCCCCGCCTGGACCGGCGGCGTCCTGCAGTACGTCAACGGCTACCCCGGCGGGCTGCGGGGCTTCGTGGCACGGGCCGGGGAGCTGGCCGGGCGGTACGGGGACCGGTTCGCGCCTCCCCCGTCCCTGGTGGAGCGGGCGGAGAGGGGCGAGCCCTACGCGTGAGGCGGGTGCGCCGGCGTGAGCATCGGCACGAGGAACCGGCGGGCCAGGGCACGCACCTGCTCGTCGTCGTCGAGGTCGATCACATGGCTGGGAATGACCAGGAACGACGCCGAGACACGGACCATCATCTCGGCGACCAGGTCCACCTCCACGTCGTCGGCGATGTTGCCCGCGCGCTGCTCCTGGGCGAGCCGCGAGGCGACGAACTGCCGGACCACGGCCAGGGTGCGCCCGCCGTCACTGGTCATGGACGGTACGACCGCGTCCGGCTCGACGGCCATCAGACCGCCGATCAGACGGTTGTGCCGGATGGCCCTGAGCGAACTGGCGAAGCCCACGACCACCCGGTCGGCCACGGTCTCGGCCTCCTGGACGTCCACGATGAACCGGTCGAAGTACCGCCGGAACTCCCGCCGTACGACCTGCTCGACCAACTGGTCCTTGGTGGCGAAGCGGCGGTAGACGGTGATCCGGGAGACACCGGCCAGCCTCGCCACGTCCGCCATGGTCGAGCGTTTGATGCCCATGCGGCAGAACTGCTCGTAGGCGGCGTCGAGCAGCTTGGCCGACGTCTCGTCCGCCAGATCCGCGCCCTCGACGGCCTCGGCGAACGCGCTCTCCAGCACGGACGGGGCTCCGGGCGACCTCATGAGCGACGACAGGACAGGTTCCACGACTGCCTCCGGGATTCGGTGAAGCCCCTGGCGTTCACGGCGCGCATGTGCTCCCCTGATGAAACAACGAAGCACGATGTGTTTCATCGTACCAACCCCTACGGCAGTCCCGGAGAACTCAAGGAGGAGTTCGTGGCGATGGACGGACCCAGCAGGCGCAAGATGTTGCTCGCGAGCGGGGCCCTGGGGGCCTTCGGGGCGCTGAGCCTGGCCTCGCCGGCCCGCGCACGGTCCCTGTGGACGTGGGCACCGAGCGGTTCGGTGGCCGGTCAGGGCGCGGGGATCGACCCGGAGTGGGTCTGGGACGAGGAGGCCGACCGGCTGGCCGCCGCCGTGATCGACCGCGGTGACGTGCCCGGGGTCAACGCGGCGCTGCGCACCTGGACGCGCAACGACCAGGCCCTGCCCGCCGGCCTCCCCGCCGATCTGCGCGACTTCATGGAGAGGGCGCGCGAGCTGCCCTCCTGGGCGGACCGGGACAAGCTGGAGGCCGCGGCCCGGTTCAACAAGTCGAGGGGCCTGTACCTCAACCTGCTCAACGGTGTGGGCGGCGGCATGCTGAGCACCGCCATTCCCCGGGAGGCACGCGCCGTCTACTACTCCAAGGGCGGCGCCGACATGGAGGACCGGGTCGCCAAGACGAGCCTGCTGGGCTTCGCCGTCGGGGACCTGAACGCGTACCGGCCCGACGGCGATGTCATCGTGCAGGCCGTCAAGACCCGGCTCGTGCACGCGGCCGTACGGCACCTGCTGCCGCAGTCGCCGGGCTGGTCCCGCACCAGCGGCGGCCAGACGATCCCCATCAGCCAGCAGGACATGCTGGTCACCTGGCACAGCCTGCCCACGTACGCCATGCGGAAGATGCTCGAATGGAAGGTGCCGGTGCCGGCCGCCGACGCGACGGCCTATCTGCACCTGTGGCAGGTCACCGCGCACCTGCTCGGCATCCGGGACGAGTACATCCCCGCCACCTGGGACGCGGCCAACGCCCAGTCGGAGCAGGTGCTCGACCCGATCCTGGCCCCCACCCGCGAGGGCGTCGAGCTGACCGACATCCTGCTGCGCCAGCTCGCCGAGCAGACCAGCCCCGGCGGCATCGACCGCCCCCTCGTCGACGCGCTGGCCCGCTACCTGGTGGGCGATCAGGTGGCCGACTGGGACGGCATCCCGCGCGAGCCGTTCTGGGAGAAGGCGATCGCGACCGCCTGGCCGAAGCTGGTCGCCTTCCGCGAGAAGCTCATCCCGCTGCCCCTGGTGCCGCCGCTGGCGTGGACGATCGAGGAGGCGGCCCGCCAGTACATCCTCTTCTACCTCACCAAGGGGCGGGGGACGCACATCGAGATCCCCGACACCAACCGTCCCGTCTGAAGGGCGACCGGCCCCGGACGGACCGTGCGGGGTACCGGCGTCCGAACTCAAGGAGGAGTTCAGAGCCATGGAAGATGTCAGCAGGCGCAAGATGCTGGTCATGGGAGGCGCCCTCGGAGCGCTCGGGGCGCTGGGAGCCGCGTCGCCGGCCGGCGCGCGGTCCCTGTGGACCTGGGCGCCCGGCGGCTCGGTGGCGGGCCGGGGCGCGGGCGTCGACCCCGACTGGGTCTGGGACGAGGAGGCCGATCCCGTGCTCGCCGCCGTGATCGAGCGCGGCGACGTGGCCAAGGCCAACGAGGCGCTGCGCAAGTGGACCCGCAACGACCAGCCCTTACCGGCCGGTCTCCCCTCGGACCTGCGCGACTTCATGGAGCACGCGCGCAAGCTGCCGTCCTGGGCGGACCCGGACAAGCTCGCGGCCGCGGCCAGGTTCACCACGAGGAAGGGCATCTACACCGGGGCGCTGTACGGCCTGGGCAGCGGCCTCATGAGCACCGCCATCCCCAGGGAGGCGCGGGCCGTCTACTACTCCAAGGGCGGCGCGGACATGAAAGACCGCATCGCCAAGACGGCCAGGCTCGGCTACGACGTCGGCGACCTGGACGCCTACCAGCCGCGGGGCGGGATGATCGTGACCGCCGTGAAGACCCGGCTGGTGCACGCCGCCGTACGGCACCTGCTGCCGCAGTCGCCGGGCTGGTCCCGTACCAGCGGCGGCCAGACGATCCCCATCAGCCAGGCCGACGTCATGGTCACCTGGCACAGCCTGGCCACGTTTGTCATGCGCAAGCTAAAAGACTGGCGGGTCCCGGTCACCACCGCCGAGTCGGACGGCTATCTGCACGTGTGGCAGGTCACCGCGCACCTGCTCGGTGTCCTGGACGAGTACATCCCCGCCACCTGGGACGCGGCCAACGCCCAGTCCCGGCAGGTCCTCGACCCGATCCTGGCCGCCACGCCCGAGGGCGAGGAACTGACCGACGTGCTCCTCGACATCGTCGCGGAACTCGACGCGGGTCTCACCCGGCCCCTCATCAACGCCTTCGCCCGGTACACGCTGGGCGACCGCACCGGCGACCTGATCGGGCTGGACAGGGAACCGTTCTGGCAGCCGCTGATCAGCGCCGCCTGGCCGCTGCTGGTAGCTTTCCGCGAAGGGCTCATCCCCCTGCCGCTGATCCCCGAGGCGGCCTGGACGGTGGAGGAGGCCCTGCGCAAGTTCGTCCTGCTCTTCCTCTCCGAGGGCCGGGGCATCCACCTGGAGATCCCGGACGCCAACCGCCCCTCCTGAGCCGGTGCGGGGGCGCGCCCACCGGCGGCGTGCCCCCGCGCACCCTCCTGCCGACGACCCGAGTGGGAACGATGACGACTTCGCACAGCAGCGGCACCGACGGCCCGGAGCCGCGGGACCCCGTGTCCCGGCCCTTCGCCAGACGCCGGTTCCTGGGATACGTCCTGGCCGCCCCGGTGCTGACGACCGCGGCCCAGCTCGCCCCCGCGTCCGGGGCGCGGGCCGACGCCGCGTCACCCGGCCTCCCCTCCCCCGACCTCACCGAACTGATCGACCTCAACGACGTGATGACGGCGGCGGCCCTGCCGACGTCCGGCCTGATCACGGTCGAGGTGAACACGGACGGCACCGTCTCCTTCGCGCTGCCGCGGACCGAGGTGGGGCAGGGCATCACCACGTCGACCGCCATGCTGATCGCGGAGGAACTCGGCGTGCCCCTCGCGCGGGTGCGCGTCACGTTGGCCGACGCGCGGCCGGAGCTGCTGTTCAACCAGCTCACCGGCGGATCGAACACGACGTTCGCCACCTACACCCCGATCCGGGTGGCCGCCGCCCTCGCCCGTGAGCGGCTGCTCCGGGCGGCGGCCGCGCGGTGGGACACCCCGGTCACCGCGGTGACCATGAAGGCGGGCGTCGTCACCGGCCCCGGCGGCCGGAGCGCCGGCCTCGGGGAACTCTCCCGGCAGGCGGCGGGCGTACGGACCGAGCGGGCCTCCGTCACGCTCAAGCCGCGCGAGACGTTCACCGTCATCGGCACCCCGCGGGGCCGCGTCGACGCCCTCGCGGCGGTCACCGGACGCAAGCGGTTCACCATGGACCTGGACGTCCCGGACGCCCTGCCGACCATGGTGTGCCGGCCCCCGACGATCAACGGCGAGGTCGGCTCGGTGGCCAACCTGGCCGAGGTCCGCGCCCTGCCCGGGGTCACCGACGTGGTGGTGATCCCGACCGGGGTGGCGGTACGGGCGACCACCTTCGGCCGGTGCGTCGACGCGGTCCGCGCGCTGCGGGTGACCTGGCGGCCCGGCACCGCGGAGGGCAAGTCCGACGCCTCCGTGCTGAGGGAACTGCGCGCCGCCCGACTGCCGCTCGGCCCGCCGCCTCTCACGCCCAGCGTGGAGGAGGAGTTCACCTTCCACTTCCGCGGCAACAGCGCGCTGGAACCCAACTGCGCCATCGCAGACGTACGCGCCGACCGGGCCGAGGTCTGGTCGAGCCTGAAGGCACCGATCGTCGCGCAGCAGGCGATCGCCGCCTCACTCGGCCTGCCCCCGCACGCGGTGACCGTGCATGTCACCGAGGGCGGCGGCTCCTTCGGGCGCAAGCTGTTCTTCGACGCCGCGCTGGAGGCCGTCGAGGTCTCCCGGCGCATCGGCAAGCCGGTGAAGCTCATGTGGCACCGCGCGGACGACGTACGCCAGGGGCGCACCCACCCGATGGCGATCTCCCGGATGCGCATCGCCTACCTGGGCGGCACCGTCCTCGGCTACCAGCAGCGGCACACCAGCGTCGCCACCGACTACGGCCACGGGCTCGGGGAGATCCTCACCGCCATGGCCGCGAGGCTGCCCGTGGGCGACATCGGCTTCTCGGAGACCTTCTTCCAGCTCTCCCAGTCGATGCCCTACGACTTCGGCGTGGGAAGCCGTCTGCTGAGCGAGACCGACAAGGGCTTCAACACCGGCAGCATGCGCAATGTGTACTCCCCCGACGTCACCTGCGCCCGGGAACTCCTCGTCGACCGGCTCGCCGCCAGGATGGGCAAGGACCCCCGCCGCTTCCGGCACGACTTCCTGCGCGACGACCGCTTCCGGGCCGTGCTGGACCGGGCCGCCGAGGCCGGTGACTGGGGCCGGACCATGCCGGCCGGCACCGCGCAGGGCATCGCCTTCCACTCCGAGTACCACTCGGCCTGCGCGGTGCTGGTCGAGCTGGACTGCCGCCCCGAGACGGTCGGCCGCCCCGTCCGCGACGGGGTCGCCGGCCCCCGGGTCACCAAGGCGGTCGTCGCCGTGGACGTCGGCCTCGCCGTCAACCCGCGCGGTGTCGAGGCGCAGATGACGGGCTGTCTGATGGACGGCATCGCCCTCACCCTGACCTCCAGCCTGCACCTGCGCGACGGGTACTTCCTGGAGGCCAGTTGGGACAACTACTTCTACACCCGGCAGTGGAACACCCCGCCCGAGCTGGAGATCATCGTCATGCCGCCCACCACCGGCCGGCCCGGCGGTGCCGGGGAGCTGGGCGTCGCCGCCTCGGCCGCGGCGGTCGCCTGCGCGTACGGCCGGGCCACCGGCACCATGCCCACGGTCTTCCCCGTCAACCACGGCACCCTGTCCTTCGAACCCAAGCCCACCGTGCCGCCGGTCCCCGCCTCCCCCACCGACGGCCTGGACCACGTCCGCTGAAGTCCGCCCGAACCACAGGAGTTACCGTGCCCGAGCACACGTTCCGCCTCAACGGCGAACAGGTCACCGTCGACGCCCCGGACGACGAGCGGCTGCTGTGGGTCCTGCGCGACCTCCTCGGCGTCACCGGGCCGAAGTACGGCTGCGGCATCAACGTCTGCAAGGCGTGTACGAGCCACCTCAACGGCAGGGCCGCCAACCCGTGCGCCATCCCGGTGAAGGACCTGCGCCCGACCGACGAGGTCACCACCATCGAGGGGCTCCCGGCCACCGTGGGCGCCGACCTGCACCCGATGCAGGAGGCGTGGCTCGACCAGGACGTGGCCCAGTGCGGCTACTGCCAGCCCGGCCAGATCATGGCCGCCGTCGCCCTGGTCCGCCGCGTCCGCGAGGAGGGCCGCACCATCACCGAGGCCGACCTGGACGGCATCCGCAACATCTGCCGCTGCGGCACGTATCCCCGCATCCGCGAGGCGATCAAGGCGGGCGCCCGGAACATGTGATCAGGGCAGGGCGGACCCCGTGTCCGCCCGCCGCCCCTCTCACCGGCCCCTCTTACCGCCGCTTCGAAACATTCGAAGCCAACTTCGAAACACCTGGCGCTGACGGAACCTAACGGCCCGTCGGCTTCGGGTCAATACCCTTAGGCCCGGCGGCTGTCTCAGCCGTCGGGCTTTCGGAATGTTTCGGAGTCCGACGCCTTGACGTGTCGAAAGTCGGCTGCCTAACGTCGTCGTCGTTTCGTGAGAGCCCCGTGTGAACGCGCCTTTTCGGAATGCCTCGTCGTCGTGCCCGGCTGTGCGGTTCGCGGAGCTGCCCCGCTGACGGTCGGCGCCATGAAGGGACGGCACCACCGTGCGAAGAACGTCATGGATCAGCACCCCCGCCGCCGTGGGACTCCTCGTGGTCACGCTGCTGACCGCCGCCTCCACCGGCGGCGCGTCGAGCCTGCCGGGAACGGCCCCCGCGGGGCGGCACTGGGTGAACACCTGGGCGGCGATGCCGCAGTCGACGGAGCCCGGCAACATGCCGCCGGCGCCGTTCACGCAGGACAAGGCCGTCCTGGTGGACAGCACCCTGCGCCAGACCGTGCGGGTCACGGTCGGCGGGGAGCGGATCAGGCTGCGCTTCTCCAACGCCTTCGGCGGCGCTCCCCTGCCGCTCACCTCGGTGTCGGTGGCCCGCCCGGCCGGCGGACGGGCCGGGACCGCCGCCATCGAGCCCGGTTCGGCCCGTCCGGTCACCTTCCAGGGCTCCGGATCGACGATCGTGCCGGCGGGCGCGCAGGCGGTGTCCGACCCCCTGCCGTTCCGCGTGCCGGCGGGCAGCAACCTGACGGTGACGACGTATCTGGCCGAGGGCCAGGCGTCGCTCGACATCACCTCGCACCCCGGGTCGCGGACCACGTCCCACCTCCTGGCCGGCCGGCACGTCGACGCCGCGGACCTGCCCGGGGCGACACCCACCGACCACTGGTACTTCCTCAGCGGGATCGAGACCTGGGCACCGGCGCGTACGGACGCGGTCGCGGTCGTCGGTGACTCGCTGACCGACGGGCGGGGCTCGACCACCAACGGCAACGACCGGTGGCCCGACCAGTTCTTCGACCGGCTGCTGTCCCGGCCCGGCGGCGCGGCGGACACCGCCGTCCTCAACCAGGCCGCGGGCGGCAACCGGGTGCTGAACGACGGACTCGGCCCCAATCTGCTGGCCCGCCTCGACCGCGACGTCCTGGCGCAGAGCGGTGTGCGGTGGCTCGTCGTCCTGGAGGGGGTCAACGACATCGGCACGGCACCGGCCACGCCCGCCGCGCAGAAGGAGGTCGCGGCCCGGCTGATCGCCGCGTACGAGCAGATCGTCGTCCGCGCGCACGCCCAGGGCATCAAGGTGTACGGGGCGACCCTGCTGCCGTTCGGCGGCAACGAGATGTACGACGACCCGGCCGGTCTGCGGGAGGAGTCCCGGCGGACGGTGAACGCGTGGGTCCGGGCCGCCGGCCACTTCGACGCGGTGATCGACTTCGACGCCGCGGTGCGGGCCCCCGACGCTCCGGAACGCCTGCTGCCCGCCGCCGACGTGGGCGACCACCTGCACCTGAACCCGTACGGCTACCGGCTGCTGGCCGGCGCGGTGCCCGTCCGGCTGTTCCGGTGACCCCCGCGCCCGCTCCCCCGTCCCGATCGTCCCGCTCCGCTCCGGAGGTCGAGTCCATGAGCAGGTCTTCCGAAGGCGGCACCCCCGCCGCCCCGTCCCCCCGCCGGCGTACGGTGCTGGCGGCGGCCGTGGCCACCGCGGTGACCGCCGGTGCCGTCGCCTCCCCCGCGGCGGCCGCCGTCCCGGCCTCGCCGTTCGGGCCGGGCGCCGCCGGGAGAGCGGGGGCCGCCTCCGGCCCGTACCGCCGGTTCGTGTCCTTCGTCCCCGGCAAGGGCGCCTTCCCGCTGGTGGCGGGCGGACGCGCGGCGCCGCTCGTGGTCGACGGGGGCGACCACCCGGGGGTGCTGCGGGTCGTCGGGGATCTGCGCACCGACATCGGCCGGGTGACCGGCACCGAGCCCGCCGTGGCGCACGGCCCGCGCGAGACGGGGGCGAGGGACCTGGTGCTGGTCGGCACGCTGGGCCGCAGCCCGCTGATCGACGCTCTGGTCGAGGCCGGGAAACTCGACGTGTCCGGTGTCGCGGGGAAGTGGGAGACCTCGCTCCAGCAGGTGGTGCCCGATCCGCTGCCCGGTGTGCGGCGCGCCCTCGTCGTCGCGGGCAGCGACCAGCGCGGGACGATCTACGGGGTGTACGAGGTGTCCCGGCAGATCGGGGTGTCGCCCTGGCACTTCTGGGACGACGTGCCGCCGCACCGCCATGACGAGCTGTACGTGCTGCCCGGCCGCCACACCCAGGGCACCCCGGCGGTGAAGTACCGCGGCTTCTTCGTCAACGACGAGAACCCGGCGCTCGGCACCTGGGCCCCGGCGTACTTCGGTCCCGGCCTCGCGCCCGGCTTCCCGAACGGCTTCAACCGCAAGTTCTGGGAGAAGGTCTTCGAGGTGATGCTGCGGCTGAAGGCCAACTACCTGTGGCCCGCCGTGTGGGGCCGCGCCTTCGCCGAGGACGACCCGGAGAACCACGCCACCGCCAAGCGCTACGGCGTGGTCATGGGCACCTCCCACGAGGCCCCGATGATGCGGGGCATCGAGGAGTGGAACCGCCACGCCGTCGCCGCGCAGCGCGACGCCGCCGGCGACATCACCGTCCCGGGCCACGACCCGTACGGCGGCACCGGCGAGTGGAGCTACCGCCGCAACCGCGCCGCCATCGAGGCGTACTGGCGCGACGGGGTCCGCCGCATGGTGGAGGAGGACTTCGAGGGCGTCGTCACCCTCGGCATGCGCGGCAACGGCGACGTCAGCCTGCCCGACGGCGACGGCATCGAGCTGATGGAGTCCATCCTCGCCGCCCAGCGCCGCATCCTCGCCGAGGAGGCCGGGGCCGACCGGCTCACCGGGATACCGCAGGTGCAGACGCTCTACAAGGAGGTCCAGCGGTACTGGGCCGAGGGCCTGCGCCCGCCCGAGGACGTCACGGTGATCTTCTGCGACGACAACTGGGGCAACCTGCGCAAGCTCCCGGACCGGTCGGCCGAGCCGCGTGCGGGCGGCTACGGGATCTACTACCACTTCGACTACGTCGGCGGCGGCCGCAACTACAAGTGGGTCGACACCGTCAACCTCGTCTCCACCTGGGAACAGCTCCACCTCGCGTACACCTACGGCGTGGACCGGCTGTGGGTGGTCAACGTCGGCGACATGAAGAACCACGAGCTGCCCCTGCAGTTCTTCCTCGACTACGCCTGGGACCCCGACCGCTGGCCGCTGGAACGCCTGCGAGAGTGGGAACGGGCGTACGCGGAGGAGAACTTCGGCCCCCGGTACGCCGCCGCCATCGCCGACGTGCTGCACACGTACGGGGCGCTCCAGGCCCGCCGCAAGCCCGAACTGCTGAACCGCCGGATCACCCTGGACCCGGCGAAGGACCCGGCCACCGACTCCTCCGCGGTGGTCTACGACGACCGGCGCAGCCCGTACCACCTCAACCACTACCGTGAGCTGGAGCGCGTCACCGACGAATGGCGGCGGCTCGCGACGCGCGCCGAGCGGATCGGGGCGAAGCTGCCGGCCGAGCGGCGGGACGCGTACTTCCAGCTCGTGCGCTACCAGGTCGAGGCGACGGCGAACCTGTACGCGCTGCGCGAGGCGGAGTTCACCAACCTCCACTACGCGGCGCAGGGCCGGGCCGGGACGAACGCGCTGGCGGACGCCACCGACGCGCGTTTCGCCGACGACCAGGCACTGTCGGACCACTACAACAACGAGCTGGCCGGGGGGAAGTGGAAGGGCTTCCAGACCCAGCCGAAGATCGGTTACGGGGACGTGGCGCGCTACGGCCCGGACGCGCCCTGGCAGCAGCCGCAGACGCCGAACCATGTGGCGCTGCCCGACGAGGTGTTCCCGGCGGTGCGGCGCGTCGAGGTGCCGGCCGGGGCGGAGATGGGCGTCGGCATCGACGGCTCCGACGCGTGGTGGCCCGCCTCGGACGCCCCGGCGGTGCTGCCCGCGCTGAGCCCGTACCGGACCGCTCCCGACCCGTACGTCGAGGTGTTCAACCGGGGCCGGGAGGCGTTCGCGTACCGGATCGAGTCACCGGTGCCCTGGCTGACGGTCCGGCCCGCGCGGGGCCGGGTGACGGACCAGGTCCGCGCGACGGTACGGGCGGACTGGCGCCGGGCGCCGCACGGGACGACCGAGGTGCCGCTGACGGTGCACGGGCCGGGCGGCGCCACGGTACGGGTGACCGCCCGGGTCGAGAACCCGCGGCTCGGGGTGCGCGAGGGGCGCCGGGGCTTCGTGGAGGCGTCGGGATACCTGGCGCTGGAGGCGGCCCACGCCACCCGGGCGGTGGAGACCGGCGGGGTCACCTGGCGGGAGCTGCCGGACATCGGACGGACGGGGTCCGGGATGACGCCGTGGCCGGTGACGGCGCCGAGCCGCACCCCGGGCGGGAACGGCCCGCGCCTGGAGTACGAGGTGACGCTGACGACCGACCCGGGGACGGTGCGGGTGCTGGTGTACCTGTCGCCGCGCAACAACGTGCTGCCGACGGAGGGCCTGCGGTACGCGGTGTCGTTCGACGACGCGACGCCCCGGACGGTGAACGTCACCCGGGCGACGGGCGCCGACGACACGTCGATGAACAAGCAGTGGGAGCGGAACACCTCGGACAACACCAACCTGACCGTCACCGAGCACCCCCTGTCCGGTCCCGGCACCCACACCCTGAAGTTCTGGATGGTCGACCCGACGGTGATCGTGCAGCGGATCGTGCTCGACACCGGCGGTCTGGAACCGAGCTACCTGGGCCCGCCGGAGAGCCACCGGGCCGGCCGGACGACGCCGTCATGACGCCCGGGACCGTAGGTTGGGGGCCATGAGTCCCCGTATCGCTGTGGTCGGCGGTGGCCCCGCCGGCCTCACCTTCGCCCGGGTCATGCACCGCCACGGTCGTCCCGTCACCGTCCTGGAACGCGATCCCGCCCCCGACGCGCGTCCCCCGGGCGGCACGCTGGACCTGCATGAAGGAATGGGCCAACTTGCTCTGAAAAAGGCGGGGTTGCTGACGGAGTTCGCGGCGCTGTCCCGGCCCGAGGGGCAGGCCATGCGCGTCCTGGACACGGACGGGACCGTGCTGCGCGACTGGCGGCCCCGCCCGGACGACCGGGCCAATCCCGAGATCGACCGCGGGCAGCTCCGCGACCTGCTGCTCGGGCCGCTGGACGTCCGCTGGGGGCGGTCCGTGACGGAGGTGGTGCCGGACAGCGGCCGGGACGGCGTGGCGGTGTGCTTCGCGGACGGGCGGCGGGAGAGGTTCGACCTCGTGGTCGGCGCGGACGGTGCCTGGTCCCGGGTCCGCCGGGCACTCTCGCCGGCGACCCCGCGGTACACCGGCGTCACCCTGGTCGAGACCTCCCTGGACGACGTCGACACCCGCCACCCCGGCCTGGCCCGACTGGTCGGCGACGGTTCCCTGGCGGTGTACGGCGTCAACCGCTCGCTGGTCGCCCAGCGCAACAGCGGCGGCCACGTCAAGGTGTACGCCCAGGCCCGCGTGGAGCCCGACCGGCAGCCGGGCCTCGACCCGGCCGACACCGAGGCCGTGCGGGCCCACCTGCTCGCCCTGTTCGACGGCTGGGCCGCCCCCCTCCTCGACCTCCTGCGCCACGGCACTGCCTTCGCCCACCGCCCCCTGCACGCCCTTCCCGCGCCCCACACCTGGCCGCACGTCCCCGGGGTGACGCTGCTGGGCGACGCCGCTCACCTGATGCCGCCGCTGGGCGTGGGCGCGAACCTCGCGATGCTGGAGGGCGCCGAGCTCGCCGAGTCCCTCGCCGCCGCCTCCGGTCCCGGCGGCCCGGACGAGGCCGTCCGCGTCTTCGAGGAACGGATGTGGGAGCGGGCCGGCCGGTGGGCGGAGATGACGCTGGCCGGCCTGGACCGCCTCGTCGGCCCGGACCCCGCCCAGGCCCTCGCCCTCTGGGACGAGGTCCAGCCCTCCTGACCGACGGTCCTCGCCCGTGCCGGCGGGCTGTGCCGGCGGGACCGAGGGGGCGGCCCGCCGTACGCCGCGCGGGGCCGTGGCAGAGTGGGGGTTCCGCACCAACGTACCTGGAGACCGACTCTCACATGCGCTTGCTGCTCATTCGCCATGGCCAGACGCCCTCCAACGTCAAGCACCTGCTGGACACCGCCGTGCCGGGCCCCGGACTGACCCCGCTGGGAGAGGAACAGGCGGAGGCGCTTCCTCAGGCGCTGGCGCGGGAGGACATCGGCGCGCTGTACGTCTCGACCCTGCTGCGCACCCGGCTCACCGCCGCGCCGCTGGCCGCCCGGACGGGTCATGAGGTCCTCGTGCGGGACGGGCTGCGGGAGATCTCCGCCGGTGACCTGGAGATGCGGGGCGACGAGCAGGCCGTCGACGTCTACCTCACCACCTCCTTCGCCTGGGCGGCGGGCGATCCGGAGCGCCGGATGCCGGGCGGGGAGGACGGTACGGAGTTCCTGTCGCGTTTCGACGCCGTCGTCGCCGAGGCCGCGGGCACCGGGGCGGGGACGGTCGCCATGGTCAGCCACGGCGCCGCGATCCGTACCTGGGTGGCGGCCCGCGCGGCCAACGTCGACGTCGGGTTCGCCTCCACCCACGAACTGCGCAACACGGGCGTCGTCATCCTGTCCGGCACACCCGACGAGGGCTGGCGGGTGCTCACCTGGGAGGGACGCTCGCTGGGCCCCGACAGCGGTGCCGCCGGCGCGAGCGGGCCCGCGGGCGAGACCGTCGGCTGAGCCGCCCGCTGTTGCGCGGTGCCCGGCTGCCGTACTGTCGAGGCCCGTTCCCGAGGAGGGCTGCTCGATGCGCAGCGTGACCTGTTCGATGAGCGTCTCGCTCGACGGCTACATCGTCGGACCCGACGGCGGTTTCGACTGGACGGCGCCCGATGAGGAGGTCTTCCGCTTCGCCACCGAGGAGGTGCGGGGCGCCGGCGTCCACCTGCTGGGGCGGAAGCTGTACGAGACGATGCTGTACTGGGAGACCGGCGACCACGACCCGTCGCTCGGCTTCCCCACGCACGAGTTCGCCACGCTCTGGCGGGCGCTGCCCAAGGTGGTGTTCTCCACCACGCTGCGGGAGGTGCGGGGCGACGCCCGCCTGGCCTCCGGCACCCTGGCGGAGGAGATCGAGAAGCTGCGGGCCGAGCCGGGCGGGGGCGACATCGCGATCGGCGGCGCGACCCTCGCCGCCGAGGCCGCCGCGTCGGGGCTGATCGACGAGTACCGGGTGCGGGTCCACCCGGTCCTCGTCGGCGGCGGCGTTCCGTTCTTCCCCCGGGACGAGCGCCGGGTGGACCTCGAACTCGTCGAGACCCGCACCTTCGGCGCGGCGATCGTCCACCTCCGCTACCGCGTGGCGCGCCGGCCCGGGGTCGTGCCCGGTCCGGGATCGGGCACGCGCGGACGATGACCGGACCACCGTGACCGACTGCGGACGACCACGGTTGTGATGGAAACGCGGATGCCTGTCCGCCGGTGCGACGCAGGCGTGCCGGGGACGGTACGTCGCCCTCGGCCGGTCACAGATCGGTGATGTGCTCGGTCTTCCCGCGTACGGAGTCGAGGACGTTCATCACCGCGTTGTGCCGTCCCTCGCGTGCCGCCCGGTCCGCCGGTACCAGTCGCGCGGCGGTCCGCTCGGCGTAGGTGTCCGGGTCGCCGAAGGCGGTGCGCGGGTGCTCTCCCGTCTGCGCGCAGTGAGCCGTGACCTCCTCGACCGCCTGGAGGACGATCGCCCGGTCCACGCCCGGCCGCATGGCCAGCCGTACCTGGAAGCGCGCCATCCACTTCTCGCGGTCCTTTCCCGCCGCGTCCGTCGTGCGGTCCTTCTTCGCCACGTGCTCTCCCGGGTGATCGGCGTCCGTCCGTCGTGTGGGGGGACGCCGGTACGCCGAGCGGGGTTCCGTGGGCGCACATGCGGGAAGGGAGGAGTACCGCCGTGCACGGCCGCGTCGCCGACGAGCTGAACGGCGCCGAGCCGCTCGACGCGGTCGTGCACAACGCCGGCGTGTGGAGCGGACCGGCGGTGATGCCGGTCGACATCGTCGCCCCTTACCTGCTCACGGCCCTGCTGCGCGGGCCGCGCCGCCTGGTGTACGTGAGCAGCGGCCCGCACCTCGACGGCGCCCCTCGCCGCCCGCGGGAACCGCACCGCGCGGTCCGTGACACGGCGTTCCGGGACCGTCTCGTGGAGACCCTCGCGGAGGAGACCGGCGCCGCGCTCTGAGGCGGGGGCACCTTCGCGGCGGGGGCCGTCCTGGTGGTCATGCCTGGAGAAGTTCGAGCTGATCGCCTCCGGGCACGGCATCGCGCTGCTCCCGCTGAGTGTCGCGCGGGCCTACTCCCGCCCCGGCCTCGCGCACGTTCCGGTCACGGACGCCCCCGGCGCCGAGACCTGTCCGGCCGTTCTCGCGGACCGGCGGGACAGGCTGCTGCACGACTGCCTGGAGGTCGCCGCCTCGGCCCTGCGCGAGGCGTGAACGGTCACCGGCGAAACCCCCGGGGGGCGTTCATGCTGGTGAACAGAAATCAGATACCCGGTTATTGACGTGCTCACGGCAGGGCTCCTAGGGTCCCATGGGAAAGCGCTTTCTCCAGTTCTTCCCCCACACACTCCCCCCTGGAGACACGATGCGAACAAGGCCCATCCTGGCGTGCGTCGGACTGCTGAGCGGCGCGCTCGTCGGACTGTCCGGCACCACCGCGCAGGGCGCGTCCGCCGCGACCGTGCTGTACGTCGCGCCGAACGGCACCGACAGCGCGTCCGGGACGCAGTCCAGCCCCACGACCCTCACCTCGGCGATCTCCCGGATCGCTCCCGGCGGGACCATCTACGTGCGCGGCGGCACCTACCGCTACGCGCAGACCGTCACCCTCCCCACGGGCTCCGGCGGCACCTCCGGCGACCGCACCGAGCTGTCCGCCTACCCGGGCGAGACTCCCGTGCTCGACTTCTCGGCGCAGTCGGAGAGTTCCTCGAACCGCGGGCTCGCGGTGAACGGATCGTACTGGCACGTCAAGGGGCTCGTCGTCGAGCGCGCCGGGGACAACGGCATCTTCGTCGGCGGCAGCAACAACGTCATCGAACGCACGGTGACCCGCTACAACCGCGACACCGGGCTGCAGCTCTCCCGGACCACCTCCGACACCCCCCGCGCCCAGTGGCCGTCCAACAACCTGATCCTCAGCGCGGAGTCGCACGACAACGCCGACTCCGACGGTGAGGACGCCGACGGCTTCGCCGCCAAGCTCACCGTCGGCTCCGGCAACGTCTTCCGCTACGCCGTGTCCCACAACAACATCGACGACGGCTGGGACCTCTACACCAAGACCGACACCGGCCCCATCGGCCCGGTCACCATCGAGGACTCCCTCGCCTACGAGAACGGCACCCTGTCCGACGGCACCCAGAACTCCAGCGGGGACCGCAACGGCTACAAGCTCGGCGGCGAGGACATCAAGGTCAACCATGTCGTCCGCCGCAGCATCGCCTACGACAACGGCAAGCACGGGTTCACCTACAACCGGAACCCGGGCACCATGACGATCTCCGGCAACGTCAGCATCGACAACGCCCAGCGCAACTTCTCCTTCGACTCCGGTACGTCGGTGTTCCGGGACAACGTCTCGTGCCGCCGCGACGACGGGTCGAACGACAAGACGGTGGGCAACGTGGACGGCTCCAACCAGTTCTGGACCGGCACCAACGGCTCCCGCTGCTCCGCCTACACCGGTGCCCTCGGCTGGTCCTTCGCCTCGGACGGCCGCCTGGTGGTGACCTTCGGCGGCAACCGGGTCACGCCGTAACCCGGCGCGGGGCCGGCTCCCGGCAGGCCGGGAGGGTGCGCCCCAGGCGGGCCAGGGGTGACAGGGCCATCACCGCCGGGGACAGCAGCATGCCCCCGGCCGTGATCAGCAGGCTGGTGCGCGGCCCCCACTGCTGGGCGAGGAATCCGCCGAGCAGGGAGCCGAGCGGGGTCAGCCCCATGCCGACGAAGGTGATCGTCGCGGCCGCGCGGCCCTGCATCCCGTCCGGGGTGGCGGCCTGCCGGACGGCCATGACCGTGACGTTCACCAACTGCCCGCCGGCCCCGAACACGAAGCTCACCGCCACGAGCACGGCGACGGTCGCCGCGGAGGGGCCGTGCAGGGCGGGCACGCACAGGAAGACGCCGTCGCCGAGGACGGCGGCGGTCACCAGGACCGGGCCGTGCCCGAACCGGCCGGGCAGCCGGGCGGCCAGCAGCGCGCCGGCCAGCGCGCCCGGTCCCACCGCCGCGAGAACCAGCCCGACGACCGTGCCGGACAGGTGAAGTTCCCGTGGCAGGAACAGCAGATGGGCGGTCATCGTCGCCGCGACGGAGAGCTGGAAGGCGGCCGAGGCCAGGCACACCGCGCGCAGCACGGGGTCACCGGCGACGAAGCGCAGGCCCTCGTGGATGCGCCGCCACACCCGAGGGGGCCGTGCCGAGCGTTCCGGGAGTGTCTCGCGGCGGCGGATGCGCCGGATCGACAGGAACGACAGCGCGAAGAGCACGGCGCCGACGGTCATCGCGGCCGGCGCCGGCAGCAGGGAGACCAGCGCGCCGCCGAGCGCGGGGCCGCCGATCTGTGCCGCGGACCGGCTGCCCTCCAGGGCGCTGTTGCACCGCACCAGGTCCTCGCGGCGCACCAGCCGTACGGCGGACGCCTGGTAGGCCACGTCGAAGAACACCGACAGGGCCCCGACGGCGAAGGCCAGCACGAACAGACCGGGCATGCCCAGGTGGCCGAAGAGACAGGCCACGGCGGCGGCACCCAGCGCCACGGCCCGGCCGGCGTCCGTGAGCACCATCGTCGTACGGGTCCGCCACCGGTCCACCCACGCCCCGGCGAACAGGGAGAGCAGCAGGATCGGCGCCTGTCCCACCGCGCGGAGCACACCCGTCCGACCGGCGGTGGCGTGCAGTGTCAGGACGGCGAGGAGGGGCAGCACCACCAGGCTCGCCTGCTCGCCGAGCTGGGAGACGGTCTGCCCGGTCCAGAGCCGGCGGAAGTCGGGGTCGCGCCACAGACCCGGCGCGGCGGGGCGACCGGCATCGGACCCGGCGGAGGAAGCGGACGGCACGGAAACCCCTGTTCCTCTCGGATCGCTCACCGGACCCGCACGCTATCCCCCGGCCACCGACGGTGAAAGCGATTAAACGGCGTCCGCTCCCCCGCCGCCGGGCCGTCAACTCCGCGCGGGCATCGCCCCGTCCGCCGCCGCCCGGCGCTGGCGGGCGGTCAGGCGGGAACCGGACTCGCGGCGGGCGGCGCGGCGCAGCAGGGGCACCGCGAGCAGGAAGCCGGCGACGGCCCAGGCGGTGAGGACCGCGGCGACCAGGGGCAGTTCCCAGGAGCCGGCCGGCTCGGCGGCGCGGGCGCCGTCCGGCAGCAGCGCCGAACGCAGGCCCTGGGCCGTCCACTTGAGCGGGAAGAACGAGGACACCTGCTGGACCGGACCCGGCAGCGAGGTGATCGGGAACATCACGCCGGACGTGATCAGCAGGCCCATCGTGGGCAGCATGATCAGCGCCAGGGCCTCGCGCGGGTTGGGCAGCACGGCGCCGATGGCCGCGCCCAGCGGGACGACGGCGAGGAGTCCGAGGGCGGTGACCCACAGCAGGGTCAGCCAGTCGGCCGGCCCGTGCGGCAGCGGCCCGTCCACCAGCAGCGCACCGGCCGCCAGGAGCAGGACCAGGGTGCCGGCCGCGGTGGCGACGATCAGCAGGCACTTGGCGATGAGGTAGGCCGGTATCCCGCCGGGGGTCGCGCGCAGCCGCAGCAGGGCGCCCTCCTCCCGCTCGGTCACCAGCATCTGCGGGAGGTTGACCAAGCCGATCTGGAACAGCAGATAGGCGGCGAAGCCCGCGAGCACCAGGTGGGCCATCGGGGTCCGGGTGCCGGGTACCTCGTCGCCGATGTAGCCGGCGATCACCAGGGCGATGACCACGTTGGAGAGATGGCCGCTCAGTTCCTTGGGGTTGTGCAGGAGATGCCCCAGCTCGATGAGGCCGCGCCGGACGCCGGCCCGCCGGTAGCCCGTCATGTGTGGTCCCTTCATACGACCGGTGCCTCCGCGTCCGCGTCCTCGTCCCGCCGGTGCAGCATGTGCAGGTAGGTGTCCTCCAGGGTCGGGCGGCGGACCTCCAGGCCGGCGATCGGGCCGGTGGCGTCCCGGTGCAGTTCCCACACCAGTCGGGAGGGGTCATCGGTGCGTCGGCGGCGGGGTGTGCCGTCGTCGGCGGTCCAGCGGACCTCGGCCCGCGCGGCGGCCCGCCGGGCCAGTTCGGCGGGGGTGCCGTGGGCCCGGATGCGTCCGCCGACCAGGATCGCGATGCGGTCCGCGAGCCGCTCGGCCTCCCCCAGGTCGTGCGTGGTGAGCAGGACGGTGACGCCTTCGTCCTCGGCCAGGCGTTCGATCAGGAGGTGGAACTCGTGCCGGGCCTCGGGGTCGAAGCCGGTGGTCGGCTCGTCCAGGAAGAGCAGCTCGGGGCGGCCGACGATGCCGAGCGCGACGTCCAGCTTCCGGCGCTGGCCGCCGGAGAGCCGGTCCACCTGCCGGCCGGCCTGGTCGGTGAGTCCGACCAGGGCCAGCAGTTCGGCCGGGTCGCGGGCGTCGGCGTAGTACGCGGCGAAGTGCGTCAGGAGTTCGGCGACCCGCCAGCGGCGGTGGTCGCGCCAGGACTGCAGGACCAGGCCGATGCGGGCGCGCCAGGCGTCGCCGCCCCGCTCCGGGTCCGTGCCGAGGACGCGGACGTCGCCGGCGGAGCGGCGCCGGAAGCCCTCCAGGATCTCGACGGTGGTGGTCTTGCCGGCGCCGTTGGGCCCGAGCAGGGCGAGGACCTCGCCGCGGTGCAGGTCCAGGTCGACGCCGTGCAGGACGTCGATGTCGCCGTACGACATGGTCAGGCCGCGGGCCCGGACCACGGGCTCGGCCGGGGGTCGCGCCGTCATCGGGCCGCCGCCCCGGGCCGCGCCTGGGGCGGCTGCGCCGGGTCGGTCGGTGCCGGGGTGCCCGCGCCCTCGACGATCGCCCGGAGCGCCGCCACATGTCCCTCGAAGGCGTCGCGGCCGCGGTCCGTCAGCCGTACCCGGGTACGCCGCTTGCGGCCGCCGCCCTCCTTGTGGATCTCCACGTACGCGGCCTCCTCCAGGGTGTGCAGTTGCTTGGAGAGCGCGGAGTCGCTGAGCGAGAGGCTGTCGCGGACGAACGCGAACTCCGCCCACTCGGTGGCGGCGAGCAGGGCGACCACCGACAGGCGGGTGGCGGGGTGGATCAGCTCGTCGAAGCCGGTGGGGATGCTCATCGGCCCGCCTCCGCCCGGGTGCGCAGCGAGCCGGTCGCCCAGCGGTTCGCCGGTAGGAGGAACAGCACGAACACGGCCGCCGACACGGTCGCCCGGATCAGGCTGCCGGGCACCGGGTCCAAGGGCTCGACCAGACGGCCGGTCAGCAGGACCGTGCCGCCCGTCACCAGCGCCCCCGCGAAGAACGTGACGGACGACCGCCAGTCGTAGCGGGAACGGTGCAGCCGCATCCGGCGTCGGCGGTTGCCGAGCACGGCCAGCCAGGCCAGCAGCGCGACATAGCCGGCGGTGGCCGTCACCACGCCCCAGCGGGGCGGTTCCAGGCCGAGCCCGGCCAGGAAGACCCACATGACCGCCGCCGTCGCCCAGGTGGCGCCGGGGCCGCCGGGACCGGAGCGCTCCACCTCGTCGTACACCCGCTCCTGCGGCACGCGGATGCGCTGCAGGTCCTGCCACGCCTGCTCGGCGTCCATCGGTGCGCTCACGGCCACCGCCCTCCCCGGTCAGCTTCACTTTCCCACCAGGAAAGTTACTCTTGGCTTTCCCGGTGGGCAAGCAGCCTGTCCGCGACGAGCCGGCGCAGCCTGTCGTCGCGCTGTTCAAGGGCCTGGGCGGTGGTCGGGAAGAGGGTGGCGCCGCCCCGGCCGGCCAGGTCCTGGGTGCCGGTCACCGACTCCCGCAGGGCGTGTTCGTAGGCGGCGAAGGCCGTGGTGTGGTCCCGGCCGCCGGCCAGGGCGGCGGCGAGCCGGTGCGCGCCGGCGAGCGCGAGGCTGGTGCCCTGTCCGGTGAGGAACGAGGGCGCGTACGCGGCGTCGCCCACCAGCGCGACCCGGCCGCTGGACCAGCGGGGCAGCCGGATCTGGCCGGCCCGGTCGAAGAACAGGTCGTCCGCGTCGCGCAGGGCGGCCAGCATGCCCGGGACCTGCCAACCGGCGTCGGCGAACGCCGAGGCGACCAGGGCCCGTCGGGCCTCGGGGTCCCGGAGCGCGGCCATCGGAGGTTCGGGACGGGCGAAGGTGAGGAACGCGTGCACGTCCTCGCCGTCCCCCACGGCGTAGAGCGCCGCGGCCCGGCCGGGGGTGTTCCACATCACGGTCTCGTGGGAGAGCCCGAGGGTGTTGCGCATGGTGAACACGGCGAAGCAGTACCCGAGGTAGCGGTGGAACCTCTCCTCGGGCCCGAACAGCCTCTCCCGGGTGCGCGAGTGCGTGCCGTCCGCGCCGATCACCAGGTCGTACGTGCGCTGCGCGCCCCCGTGGAAGGTGACGTCGACGCCGTGGCCGGACCGGTCGAGGGCGGCGATGGAGTCGCCGAACACGAACTCCACGTCGTCGCGGACCGCCGTGTGCAGCGCGTCGGTCAGGTCCCCGCGCCGCACCTCCAGGTCCTGGCCCGGGACACCGCCGGTGACGGCGTGCGGGTGGAGGGAGGCCACCTCGGCGCCGTCCCGGTCCAGGAAGGTCAGCCGGCGCAGGTCGACGTGCGCCTCCCGCAGCGCGGGCAGCAGGCCCATCTCCCGGACGACGTCCAGCGCGGCGCCCCGGACGTCGACGGGGTAACCGCCGCCGCGCACGGCGGCCGACTTCTCCACCACCGTGACGGCGTGGCCGTGGCGGTTCAGCCAGTAGGCGAGGGCGGTGCCCGCGATCCCGGCCCCGGAGACCAGGACCTCGCGCCTCGGCGTGCTGCGGGGGCGGGTGAGCTGTTCGGTGCGGGTCATTCCTTGACTCCTTTGCCGAGGGTGCGGACGACGAGCAGGGCCGGCACCGTGACGGCGCCGGCGACGAGGAAGCCGGTGACGAAGGCCGGTTCGGCCGGGACGTCCGATCCGGCGGGGGTCCATGCGGTGAGGAGCGCGCCGCCGAGCTGCGCGCCCACGGCGTAGCCGAGCACGCGGGTCACCAGGACCAGGCTGGTGGCGATGCCGGTGTCGTGCCGGTCGACGGAGGTGGCGATGCCGGTCACCAGGGCCGTCACGCACAGGCCGTTGGCGAGGGCGATCAGTGCCTTGCCGACGACGAGGTGCCAGATTTCGCTGTGGACGGCCGACAGGGCGAGCAGGGCGGCGGCCGTCAGGAGGACGCCGGCGGCGACCACGGCCCGGGAACCGAAGCGCCGCGCACCCGTACCGCCGGCCGGTCCGGCCAGGGTCGCGGCCACGGCGCCGGGCAGCAGGTAGAAGCCGATCGCGGTGGCTCCGGCGCCGAAACCGTAGGTGTCGCCGGAGACCGCGAGGAGTTGCGGGACCAGGTAGACGGCCATCGAGGTGCCGAGGCAGATCACGAACGTCAGCACGCACGACTTCCACATCACCGGCCGTGCCAGCATGCGCAGGTCGACCATCGGCGAGGCCGCCCGGCGTTCCACGGCCGCCCATCCGGTCGCGAAGGCGGCGAGCAGGGCGACGAGGGCGCCGAGCAGCAGGGGTTGCGAGGCGATGTCGGGGGCCAGTGCGAGGACGAGCATCAGCGTGACCAGCGTCGCGCTGAGGAGCAGCAGGCCGGGCAGGTCGACCCGGCCCGCGTCCGGCCGGGGCGGCGGGTCGCGCGGCATCAGCCGGTCGACGAGGACGGTGGCGCCGATCACCGCCAGGGTGGGCAGCGCGAACATCCAGTGCCGGGAGAGGTGCTCCGCCACCGGCCCGGCGGCCAGCGTGCCGGCCATCCCTCCGCCGACGAACAGCCCGCTGACCACCCCGATGGCCACCTTCGACTCTCCCGGGGGGAGGTGGGTGCGCACGAGGATGAACGACAGGGGCAGCGCGCCCACCATCGCCCCTTGCAGGATCTGGCCGAGCAGCAGCACGGGCAGGTTCGGCGCCAGGGCGGAGACCAGGCCGCCGGCCGAGACCACCGCCATCAGCCGGATCATGACGCGCTTCCCGCCGTGGCGGTCGCCGAGCTTGCCCGCGATCGGGGTGACGAGCGCGCCGGTGATCAGCAGCACGATGCTGAGCAGCGCGCCCTCGGCCGGACTCAGATCCAGTTCGCGTTGCAGGAGGGGGAGGGTCGGTGTCACCACCGACTCCAGGGCGCCGGTGGCGACCGCCAGCAGGCCGAGGGCCCGGACGGCGGGCTTCCCGAGGCGCGCGGGGGGAGCCAGGGTCGTGGTCATGACGTCCTTTCAGCGGGTGGGAAAGGGGAGCCGGCGGGAGGCCGGCTCCCGGGCGGTGTACGGGGGTTACGACCGGCGGCGCAGCGCCGCGCGGGCCGGCATTGTGACCGCGAGCAGGGCCAGGGCGGCGGCGGTTGCCGCGAAGGCGCCGTACAGCAGCGGGGGCACGTACGGCCCCTCGCCGGTGAGGCCGCGCATCATCGGGATCAGCGTGGCGGCGGCGATCGCGGAGCCGAGGACCAGGCCCACGACGGCGACCAGCAGCGCCTCCCACCGGAGCATGGCCAGCACCTGGCGGCGGGTGGCGCCGACCAGGCACAGCGCGCCCAGTTCGCGGCGGCGGTCGAGGACCGTCATCACCAGGGTGTTGACTGCGGCGACGGCCGCGAAGCCGCCCAGGACCGCGGCCATGGTGTGGTTGGACCAGGCGCCGATCTTCGCGTCGAGGTTCCGTTCGGTGGCGTAGCCGGCGGCGTCGGTGACCCGGCCCAGCGCGGTGAGCGAGGTCCGCGAGCCGCCCCGTACCAGCAGGGTGCTGTCGAAGGGTGAGGTGACGTGTCCGGCCAGGGACGCCCGGTCCATGGTCACCGGGGCCAGGCCGATGCCCCGGCCGTAGACGGCGACGACCTCGGGGCGGGCCCCGGTGCCGTCGGGAAGGTACAGCGGGAGCCGGTCGCCGACGCCGGCGCCCGCCGAGGCCGCCAGGGTCCTGTCGATGGCGATACGGTCCCTGCCGAGCCGCTGGAGGCTGCCTTCGCGTACGTCCAGGTCCTGCACCCTCGCCAGGTGCGCGGCGGAGCCGGTGACGGCCTGGACCGCCGCCCCGTCCAGGGACGCGAACTCGCCGGAGCCGGTCGGGACCAGCACCTCGGTGGTCAGCAGGCCGACGGCCGCCGTCACGCCCGGGGCGCGGGCGGCGCGGGCCACCGCGTCGGGCGGGAGCCCGGCCGGGTCGGTGACCACGTGGTCCGCGGTGAGGCCCGCCCGCAGTTGCTCGTCGGCGACGCGGGCCTCGCTCGTCTGCATGAAGACGAGGGTCGAGGCGAACGCCATGGCCAGCGCGATCGGGGTGATCGCGGAGGCGAGACGGCGGGCGTTGGCACGGGAGTTGGCGGCGGCCAGCCCGGCGGCCGGGCCCGCGCCGCGCAGCGGGAGGCCGAACAGGCCCGCGCACAGCTTCGCCGCCAGCGGGCCGAGCAGCGCGACGGCGAGCATGAAGAGCATGACGACACCGAGAGCGGCGCCCGCCGCGTCGTCTCCCGTCGAGGAGGCGGACACACCGGTGAGGAACCCGCCGCCGACGAGGGCGGCGACGCCCAGACCGGTACGGATCACCCCGGGCCGCAGCTTCTCCACCGAGGCGTCGGTCAGCGCCTGTCCCGGCTTGGTCCTCGCGGGGCGGCGCCCGGCCGTCCAGCCCGCGACGAGCGCGGTGAGCAGGCCGACGCCCACGGCGGCGAGCAGGGGAAGGACGGAGACGTGCATCCGCACCGCCTCCGGGATCGCGCCGCGCTCCCGCAACTCCCCGAACCACCAGTGCGCGAGCCCGATGCCGGGCAGGCAGCCGGCGATCCCGGCGAGCGGGGCGACCAGCAGTGCCTCCCCGGCGACCGCTCGGCGGATCTGCCGGGGAGTGGCGCCGACGGCCCGCAGCAGCGCGAACTCGCGGGCCCGCTGGGCCACCGACAGGGCCACGGTCCCGGCTGCGGTGAATATCGCGACGAGGGTGGCGATGCCGCCGAACGAGCCGCCGATCCCGGTCAGCGTCTCCTGGGCGTGGCCGAGGCCGGGCTCCTCGACGGCGCCCCGGTCGCCGCCGAGGCGCACCCGGGCGTCCGAACCGGCCAGCGCCTCGCGCACCGAGCCGGCCAGGTCGCCCGGGTCGGTGCCGGGCCGCGCCAGCACCACGATGGCGTCCACCTTGCCGGGGTGGCCGGCGAGCGTGGCGGCCTGGGCGTCGGCGAACCAGACGAGGGCCCCGGCGGCACCGGTGTCCCGTACCGGCTCCCCCGCCCCGGCCCCGGCAGCACCGGCGTTCCGTACCGTGTCCCCCGCCCCCGCCTCGGCGACCCCGGCGACGCGGAAGTCCCGGCGTCCGGCGGCGGTCCGCAGTGCGACCGTGTCGCCGACGGCGGCCTTCGCGGCGCGAGCGGTACCCGCGTCGAGCACGACCTCGCCCGCGCGGGGCGCGGAACCGCCGGTCAGCGAGGTGCCGGTGAAGACGTGCGAGCCCCAGCCGTGCCCGGTCAGCACACCACCGGGGGCGAGCGGTCCGGGGTCCGCGCGCACCGGGAAGGTGACGTCCGGGACGGCCTCGGCCGCGCCCGGCGCTCGGGCGGCCCGCGCGGCCAGCCCGGTGTCCAGGCGTGCCGTGTCCGGCAGCGGGACGTGTTCCTCCTCGCGGTCCTCGCCACTGCCGGTGACCAGGGGCACGTACGGGGCCGCCGCCGCGACGACGGGTGCCTTCGCGTACCGCTGCGGCGGCACCGACGCGCGCAGGCCGGTCTCCAGCAGGATGCCGCAGGCCGAGACGATCAGCGCGGACATCAGCAGCACCAGGAAGGTCCCGGCGAAGGAGGCGGGTGCGAAGCGGACGGCCTCGCGGGCCAGTCCGTCGGGGCGCCTCATGCCACCGCCCCCGCCATCGCGTCCGCGCCGGAGGTACGGGCGGTGAGCGCCGCCATCCGCGCCGCGATCCGGTCCGCCGGCCCGCCCTCCAGGCCGCCGGCGAGGGCGCCGTCGGCGAGGAACAGCACGCGGTCGGCCCAGGCGGCGGCGACCGGGTCGTGGGTGACCATGACGACGGTGGCGCCGAGGGTGTCCACCGCGTGCCGGAGCAGGCCGAGGACCTCGGCGGCGGTGCCGGTGTCGAGGGCGCCGGTGGGTTCGTCGGCGAACACCACGTCCGGGCGGGTGATCAGCGCGCGGGCGACGGCCACGCGCTGCTGCTGGCCGCCGGACAGCTCGGCGGGCCGGCGGCGGGCCTGGCCGGCGAGCCCGACCCGGGCGAGCGCCTCTGCCGCTCGGCGGTGGTCCCGGCGCTGTCCGGCCAGCCGCATGGGCAGCAGGACGTTCTGCTCCACGGTGAGCGACGGCAGCAGGTTGAACGCCTGGAAGACGAAGCCGACGCGGCCGCGGCGCAGTTCGGTCAGCTCGTTCTCGCTCATGCCGGTGATCTCCGTACCGCCCAGGCGCACCGAGCCCGCGGTCGGCCGGTCGAGTCCGGCGGCGCACTGCAGGAAGGTGGACTTGCCGGAGCCCGAGGGACCCATGACGGCGGTGAACGTGCCGCTCGGGAGGGTCAGGTCGACACCGGCCAGGGCGTGCACCGAGCCCGCGCCGCGACCGTACTGCCGCCGGACACCGCGCAGTTCGACGGCGGCACCGGGGGTGGCGGCGGGCGCCTCCCGTACCTGGTCCGCCTGCTGTCGCCGGGTGCTGCGTAGCCGTAGCCTCATGTTCCGCCCTTTCGCGATCTCCTCGTGACGGGGAGGAGTGTGCGAGGGCGGCCGTGTACCGGGCGTCATACCCGGGAGCCAAGTCGGAGGTGCTACCCCGGTAGGGGGTGGCGGGGCCCTACTCCCCCGGGGTCACCAGCCCCGACTCGTACGCGAAGACCACCGCCTGGGCGCGGTCGCGCAGGTCGAGCTTGGTGAGGACGCGGCTCACGTGCGTCTTCACCGTCTGCTCGGCCAGCACCAGCGTCTGGGCGATCTCGGTGTTGGACCGGCCGCGGGCCACCAGGGTGAGGACCTCGGTCTCGCGCTGGGTGAGGGCCTTGAGGCGGAGCGCGGGCTTGCCCCGGGCGGCGGGGCGCTGCCGGGCGAAGTCCGCGATCAGGCGGCGGGTCACGGAGGGGGCGAGCAGCGCGTCGCCGGAGGCCACGACCCGTACCGCCGCGATCAGGTCGGCCGGCGGCGCGTCCTTCAGCAGGAAGCCGCTGGCGCCCGCGCGCAGCGCCTCGTAGACGTAGTCGTCGACGTCGAAGGTGGTGAGCATCAGCACGCGCGGCCGGTGCGTCACCCCCGGCGGGGGCGCGAGGATGCGGCGTGCGGCCTCCAGGCCGTCCATCTCGGGCATCCGGACGTCCATCAGTACGACGTCGGGGTGGACCCGCCGGCTCAGCTCGACGCCCTGGGCGCCGTCGGGGGCCTCGCCCACCACGTCGATGTCGCTCTGGGCGGCCAGCAGCGCGGCGAAGCCCGCCCGCACCATGGCCTGGTCGTCGACGATGATGACGCGCGTCGTCACGTGAGGTCCTTTCCGGTCAGGGGGAGTTGTGCGGCGATCCGGAAGCCGCCGTCCGGCAGGGGGCCGGCGTCGAGGGTGCCGTCGGCGAGCCGCACCCGCTCGCGCATGCCGACGAGGCCGTGCCCGGTGCCGGTCGACTCCAGCGGCGCGGTGGGCGGCTCGGGCGGCGGCCCGTTGACGACGAGGACGGTGAGCCGCGACCCGTCCCGCGCGGCCGTCACCGACACCCGGGCCGGGGCGCCCGGCGCGTGCCGTACGACGTTGGCGAGGGCCTCCTGGACGATGCGGTACGCGGAGAGGCCCACCGCCTCGGGCACGTCGGCGTCGCAGGGGGTGAACTCCACCGGCACGCCCGCCCGCACCGTCGCCTCCACCAGTTGCCCGATCCGCGACAGGCCCGGCTGGGGCGCCAGTTCGCCGTGCGCGTCCTCGTTGCGCAGGACGCCGAGGAGCCGGCGCATCTCGCCGAGCGACTCGCGGGCGGCCGCCGCGATGGACGTGAACTCCTCCCGTGCCTCGGGCGTCAGCCGGTCGAGGCGGTAGGCGGCGGTGTCCGCCTGCACCGTGATGACGGACATGTGGTGCGCCACCACGTCGTGCAGCTCACGGGCGATACGGGCGCGTTCCTCCAGGAGGGTCCGCCGGCCGCGCTCGGCCTCGCTGATCGTCTTCTGCTCGGCCAGTCTGCGCTGTGCCTCGTGCCGCTCGCGCAGCGCGCCGGTGAGCAGCAGGGTGACGCCGCCGAGGATGGTCAGCAGGGCGGTCATGCCGTTGGCGCCGTGCGGGGCGACGGTCATCAGGCCGGCGTTGACGGCCGCCGTCGCCAGCCACACCAGGATCAGCGTCCGGCCACGCTCGCGCAGGCCGAGGGCGACGCAGAGGCCGATGTATCCGACGATCTGCATGGGCGGGAACGGCCACAGCAGCCGTGCCTCGAAGTCGGCGGTGAGCAGCACGAGCGCCCCGGCCACGTCCGCGACGAAGATCACGTACCAGGCGCGCAGCGGGCGGACGACCGCGAACAGCAGCGGTGCCGCCTGCGGGATGGCCAGCGCGCTCGCGACACCGGCGTTCAGCCCGTAGTCGGCGCTGAGCACCTTGATGGTGGTGGGCAGCAGGGCGGAGCACAGCACGAACGCCAGGCCCCATGGCAGCAGCCGCACCCACCACCGCGACGCCCCCGACAGCGGCGCGCCCGGGGGCTTCCCCTCCACCGAGATCATGCCCCTCAGCCTAAGCGCGCCGCGGGGCCGGGACGGCGGGCGCCGGCCGGCCCGGGGACGAACCGCCCGGCCACCCCGCGCGGGGGCGGCCGGGCGACGGGCGGGTCAGGTGCACTGGTCGGCGTCGGCGAAGGTGGGCGGATCGGCGGTGGTGAGCGGCTTGGGGCCGCGTTCGGCGAAGGCGCTGACGGCGGTGATGACCAGGGTGACGGCGACGCCGCCGAGGATCGCCACCGAGGGGGTCGCCAGGTCCAGGGCCACCGCGGAGAGGGACGCGGTGGCGCTGTAGCCCACGCCCTGGACGGCGTACATCACCGAGTACGCGGCGGCGTGGGCGTGTTCGGGCAGGCGTTCCCGGAGGCTGAGGTTGCGGGTGACCATGACGCCGGACTGGAAGACACCCGCGAGGAGCAGCGCCGCGGCGATGCCCCCGAGACCCGGCAGCAGGGTGATCAGGCAGACGCAGGCGGCGGTGACGACGAGCAGGACCAGGCTCTGCACCCGGACCGAGCCGGGCCAGGTCCGCAGGCCGTAGCAGAGCGCGCCGGCCGCGCTGGCCAGGGCGAACCCGGCCAGCAGCGGGCCCGACCAGCCGACGGTGATGTGCCGGTCCTCCAGGAGCGCGGGCAGGACGAGTTCGGCGGTGGCCAGCATCGCCATGGCCGCCGCGCTGGTGAGGTAGACGGGCCAGCCGGACAGCAGGGTCCGGGTCATCGGCGCGGCGGTGCGCCCGGCGGGGCCGGTGGGTTCGGACACCCGCGGTTCCGGCAGGCGGAGCAGCAGGAGGGAGGCGGTGGCCGCGAGCAGCGCGCCCAGCAGCAGCGGGGCGCCGGGGTGGACCTGGAGGGCCAGCAGGACGACCAGGCCGGGTGCCGCGGCCCAGACGCACTGGGTGAGGGTGGCCTCGGCGCTCAGCGCCCGGGGCACCAGGTCGTCGCCCACCAGCCTGGTCAGCGAGGCCCGCAGGCCGCCGGGACAGGCGGCCGGGGCCCCGCCGGCCAGGAAGGCGAGGGCCAGCAGGACGGGCGCCGGGGCGGAGTGCGCGAACGGCAGGGCGCCGAAGGCCAGCGCGCCCGCCAGCAGCCCGGCGGACAGCTCCCGGCGCATCCGGCCCCGGCTCAGCCGGGTCCCGAGCAGGGGGGCGCCGACCACCTCACCGAGGACGTAGGCGGAGGCCAGGCTCGCGCCCAGGGTGTAGCCCCCCGGGCCCTCCCGGCTGAGGAAGACCAGGGCCAGCGGGGCCATGGCGACCGGGGCCTTGCTGGCCAGGGAGATCAGTGCCCACAGCAGGAGTTCACGGGTCATCAGCTCCCGGTAGCGGGGTCGTGCGGAGGTCAACGCGATCAGCCCTTCGCGCACAGCGGGGTGAGCACGTCGGCGACGGCCTGCTCGAGTTCCCGTGCCTGCTCGGCGTCCCGGGCCACCACGCAGTACTCGCCGAAGCCGCCCGACGGGCTGTTGTCGTCGACGGTGATCAGCACGCCGGTACGGGCGGCCGGGTCGTAGGCCAGGCCGCGGCCGGCCAGGGCCTCGACGGCGGTGGCGAACGGCGGGAAGGTGCAGCGGCGCAGCTCGACCAGGACGCGCTCCTCGAAGTAGTCGTCGCCGACGACGCGTTCGCCGATCCGGTGGATGTGGGTGGAGCCGCCGGTACGGCAGTTGAACTCGTTGATGAGGATGTTCCGGTCGGGCGTGACGATCGCGTCGATGCTGACGATGCCGCGGTAGCCCATCGCGTGGATCGGCCGGCACAGCTTGCGTACCGCGTCCAGGAAGCCGGGGAAGGCGGGCAGTTCGGCCGACGGGGCGGGCACGATGAGGCCGTTGAGGACGGGCTTCATCCGCATCTCGCCGTGCCCGGTGAACTCCACGCCGTGTTCCTCGACGCGGACCTCGGCGTAGATGGGGGCGGACTCCGGTACGTACTGCTCGATCACCACCCGGTTGCGTCCGCCGTCGGTGAGCCAGGGCCAGCGTTCGCTCAGATACGTGTCGAGGTCGGCGCGGCTCGCGGTCACCACCGCGCGCTGGGCGCCGAGCGGGTCGACACCGGGGACGGGGCTGACGATCTCGTTGCCGAAGCCGGCGACGTGGAAGTCCTGCTTGAGGATGGCGGGCTGGCCCTGGGACAGCAGCCGTTCCCACAGGTACGCCCCGGCTTCCTCGCGGGAGGAGAACACCCCGCCGGGCGGGACTGGCGCGCCGGTGCCGCCGGCCAGGGCGCGGAAGGTGGCCTTGCTGTTCAGCAGCCGGCCGCCGCCCTGGTCGAGGAAGCCGAAGCCGCCGGTCGCCTTGTCCAGGCCGAGCGTACGGGTCAGTTCGGCGACGGAGCTGTCGAAGTGGAAGGGCAGGACCCGGTCGACGCCGTGGGTCTGCACGGCCTCCCGCAGCGTGGCGAGGAACCCCTCGTCGGTGAGCCGGTCCTGGGACAGCACGCCCTCGCCCAGGCGGCCGGGCGGCGGCACCAGCACCTTCACCGAGTCCCGGGCGATGCCCAGGGCGGCGGTGACATAGCGCAGGAATTCCTCGCTCACGGCGATGGGCAGGACCAGGACGTCACCGTCCCGCAGGCACCAGGCCATGCGCTGGGCCTGATTCCCCACGTACAGCCGGTATTCCGGGTCCAGCAGTTCGAGGTCACCCACCATTTCCTCGGTGCGCTGATTACTGATGATGAGTGTCGGCATTCGGCGCTCGCTTTCTGTGCGGCTTCTCGGCGGCTCTCGTCGTATTCGAAGGTGTGCCGGAAAGTTGTGTCGGAAGAGGCACTCGAAGGTGCCTTGGAAGGGTGTTTGACCATTGTGTTTCCTCCTCGTACCGGAGGCCACTACCCAGGTGGGTAGTTCGGTCCGGGCACGCGGATTACCCGGTCGAGTAGTGCGCCCGAACATCACGTTCGACTAGCGTCCTGGTGACCTGCCCAAGAGAAGGGGTTTCACCATGACCGCAGTCGGGGTGAACAACCCGGTGACGGACGCCGAGGTGTTCGCTGCTCATGAAGGCGGAAAACTGAGCGTGGGAGTCACCACCGCGTTCCACGATTCCCGGGCGCTGTCCATCGCGTACACCCCGGGCGTGGCCTCGGTCAGCAAGGCGATAGCGCGGGACCCGGAGCTCGCGGAGCGGTACACCTGGGCCGGCCGGCTGGTCGCCGTGGTCACCGACGGCACCGCGGTGCTCGGTCTCGGCGACGTCGGACCGGCCGCGGCCCTGCCCGTGATGGAGGGCAAGGCCGCGCTGCTCAAGCAGTTCGGCGGACTGGACGCGATCCCGCTGGTGCTGGACACCACGGACGTGGACGAGATCGTCGACACATTGGTGCGGCTGCGCCCGTCGTTCGGCGCGGTGAGTCTGGAGGACGTCGCCGCGCCCCGCTGTTTCGAACTGGAGGAACGGCTGGTCCGGACGCTGGACTGTCCGGTGATGCACGACGACCAGCACGGCACGGCCATCGCGGTGCTGGCGGCGCTGCGCGGCGCGAGCACGGTGGTCGGCCGCCCTCTGACCCGGCAGCGGGTCGTCGTCTCCGGGGCCGGCGCGGCCGGTGTGGCCTGCGCCCGGATCCTGCTGGCGGCGGGCCTCACCGACGTCACCGTGCTCGACTCGCGGGGCATCCTCGCCCCGGACCGTGCCGGTATGAACCCGGCGAAGGCCGCGCTGGCCGGACGGACCAATCCGCGCGGGCTGCGCGGCGGGCTCGCCGAGGCGCTGCGGGACGCCGACGTGTTCGTCGGGGTGTCCAGCGCGACGGTGCCGGAGGAACTGATCGCCGCGATGGCCCCGGACGCGATCGTCCTCGCGCTCTCCAATCCCGTACCGGAGATCCACCCCCGGACCGCCGCGCGGTACGCCGCGGTGGTGGGCACCGGGGGCAGCGACTTCCCCAACCAGGTCATCAACACCCTGGCCTCGCCGGGAATCTACCGCGGTGCGCTGGACGCGGGCGCCCGGCGGATCACCGACGGCATGAAGCTCGCCGCCGCCGAGGCGATCGCCGAGGTCGCCGCCGCCGACCTGGCCGCGGACCGGATCGTGCCGCACTCGCTGGACCCGAGGGTGATGCCCGCGGTCGCCTCCGCCGTGGCCCGGACGGCCCTGGAGGACGGCGCGCTCGACGGCGCCGGGGACTGTCCCGGCCGCGCCTGACCGGGCGACCCCGACGACAAGCCCCATCCCCCCACACTTTCGGACGGAGCCGTCACGGCATGGCCGTATCAACGGAATCGCTCGCGTTACTGCCCGCACTGCAACAGCCCGACTGGGACGATCCCGAGGGCGTCGAACACGTACGGAAAAGACTGCGCTCCGCGCCTCCGCTGGTCACCTACGAGGACGTCACGGAGTTGCGCGCCCACCTCGCGGAGGCCGCGGCGGGGACCCTGCAGGTCGTCCAGTGCGGCGACTGCGCGGAGGACTGGGACGAGTGCACCCCGGAGGACATCGCCCGCAAGGCGGGCCTGCTGGACGTCCTCGCGGGCACCATGGCCATGACCGCGCACCGGCCGGTGCTGCGCGTGGGGCGGCTGGCCGGCCAGTTCGCCAAGCCGCGCTCCCGGCCCACCGAGACCGTGGGCGGCGTCGAACTGCCCGTCTACCGCGGCCACATGGTCAACTCCCCGGAGCCCGACGCGGAGCTGCGCCGCCCCGACCCGTCCCGGCTGCTGACCGGATACCTGGCCGCCGGGACCGTCATGGAACTGCTCGGATGGCCCGCCGGACGCGGCCGGGCCCGGCCCGGGGCACCGGTGTGGACCAGCCACGAGGCCCTGCTCCTCGACTACGAACTGCCGCTGGTGCGACGCCAGCCGGACGGCCGGTCGCTGCTCACCTCCACCCACTGGCCGTGGATCGGCGAGCGCACCCGGCAGCTCGACGGCGCCCATGTCGCCCTGCTCTCCTCGGTGGTCAACCCGGTGGCCTGCAAGGTCGGCCCCGGCATGACCCCGGACGAACTGGTGGCGCTGTGCGAACGGCTGGACCCCGGACGCGAGCCGGGGCGGCTCACCCTGATCGCCCGGATGGGCGCCGAGGCCGTGGGCGACCGGCTGCCGCCGCTGGTGAGCGCCGTACGCGCGGCGGGCCATCCCGTGGTGTGGCTGACCGATCCGATGCACGGCAACACCGTGACCGGCCCCGGCGGTCTCAAGACCCGGCTGGTGCGGACCGTCGTGCAGGAGGTCGAGGAGTTCCACACCGCGGTGGCCGTCGCGGGCGGCGTCACGGGCGGGCTGCACCTGGAGACCACCCCGGACGAGGTGACCGAATGCGTGGCCGGCCAGGACGACCTCCAGGACACCGCCACCAAGTACACGAGCCTGTGCGACCCCCGCCTCAACCCGCGCCAGGCGATCGCCGTCGCCTCGGCCTGGCGCGGCTGACCCGGCGGACCGGAAACGGAAGGAACGCGAGAGAACCGATGGCAGGGATTCCCCCCACCGTGCCGTACCCGATGCCCACGCAGGGCGAGCTGCCCCCGAACACCGCCGACTGGGCGGTGGACCCCGGGCGCGCGGTCCTGCTGATCCACGACATGCAGCGCTTCTTCCTGCGGTCGTTCCCGGCGGGCCAGGCCCCCGGTGACGACCTGGTGCGCAACGCGGCACTGCTCCGCGACCGCTGTGCCGCCCTGGGCATACCGGTCGCCTACACCGCCCAGCCCGGCGGGATGACGCCCGAACAGCGCGGTCTGCTCAAGGACTTCTGGGGTCCGGGCATGACTCCCGCCCCCGAGGACCGGGAGGTCGTCCCGGAGCTGGCCCCGGCGGCGGACGACTGGCTGCTGACCAAGTGGCGCTACAGCGCCTTCTTCAGGACCGACCTGCTGGACCGGATGCGCCGGCACCGCCGCGACCAGCTCGTCGTCTGCGGGGTGTACGCCCATGTCGGGGTGCTGATGACCGCCGTGGAGGCGTTCACCCACGACATCCGGACGTTCCTGGTGGCCGACGCGGTCGCCGACTTCTCCGAGGAGTACCACCGGATGGCGCTGGAGTACGCGGCCGGGCGCTGCGCCCAGGTCACCACGGCCAAGTCCCTGCTGTCCGGGCTGGACGCGGCCGGACCGGACGCGGGGAGCCGGCGATGACCGGGGGACTGCTGACCCGGGTGCTGCGGGAACCGCCGCCCGCGTACGCGCTGCTGCACCGCCCCGAACGCGCCGGCGACACCCTGGAGGTGCTGCTCGGCGAGATGTCCGCGGTGGACACGCTCGCGGAGATCCCCCTGCCGGAACCGGCGGCCGGGGCCGGGCACGAGGTGCTGGCGATCGTCCCCTACCGGCAGGTCCGCGAGCGCGGGTTCGCCGCCCCCGACGACGGCGCGCCGCTGCTGACCATGACCGTCGCCGCCCAGGAGCGCCTGCCGCTCGCCGAGGCGCTGCGCCGGCTCCCCGACCGGCCCGTCGCCCTGTCCGGTGAGCGCTTCGAACCGGACGACGAGCGCTACGCCGGCCTGGTGCGCACGGTCATCGACGAGGAGATCGGCCGGGGCGAGGGCGCCAACTTCGTCCTCAGGCGGTCCTTCGTCGCCGACATCACCGGGTACGGCCCGCACAGCGCCCTGTCGTTCTTCAAACGGCTGCTGGAGCGCGAGTCCGGCGCGTACTGGACGTATCTGGTGCACACCGGCGGCCGTACGTTCGTCGGGGCCAGCCCGGAGCGGCACATCAGCCTGGCGGGCGGCACCGCGGTGATGAACCCGATCAGCGGCACGTACCGCTATCCGGCCTCCGGCCCGGCGCTGCCCGGGGTGATGGAGTTCCTCGCCGACCGCAAGGAGTCGGACGAGCTGTACATGGTGGTGGACGAGGAACTGAAGATGATGGCCCGGATCTGCGACCCGGGCGTGCGGGTGGTCGGGCCGTATCTGAAGGAGATGGCCCGGCTGGCGCACACCGAGTACTTCATCGAGGGCCGCACCGGCCGCGATGTGCGCGAGATCCTGCGCGAGACGCTGCTGGCGCCCACGGTGACCGGCAGCCCGCTGGAGAGCGCCACCAAGGTGATATCGCGTTACGAACCGCGGGGGCGGGGCTACTACAGCGGCGTGCTGGCCCTCATCGGCCGGGACGAGCACGGTGGCCGCACGCTCGACTCCACCATCCTCATCCGCACCGCCGACATCGACGCCGCCGGCCGGGTCCGGATCGGGGTGGGCGCCACCCTGGTGCGCCACTCCGACCCCGGCGCGGAGGTCGCCGAGACCCGGGCGAAGGCGGCCGGACTGCTCTCCGCGCTGAAGTCCCGGGGACCGGACCGCTTCGCCGACCATCCGCGGGTGCGCGAGGCGCTGGCCCGGCGCAACGAGACCATCGCCGGGTTCTGGCTGGGAACCGGCGACGGACCGGAGCGCGCGGTGCCGGTGCTGGCCGGGCGCAGGGTGCTGGTGGTCGACGCCGAGGACACCTTCACCTCGATGATCGACCACCAACTGCGGGCGATGGGACCCGAGGTGACCGTGCGGCGCTACGACGAGCCGTACCGCTTCGACGGCTACGACCTGGTCGTCATGGGTCCCGGTCCCGGTGATCCCCGCGACACTGACGATCCGAAGATCGCCCATCTGCGGTCGGCGCTCGGCACGCTGCTGCGGCGGCGGCGTCCGTTCCTGGCCATCTGCCTCAGTCATCAGGTGCTGAGCACCGTGCTGGGTCTGGAGATCGTCCGGCGTCCCGTGCCGAACCAGGGGGTGCAGCAGGAGATCGACCTGTTCGGGCGCCGCGAGCGCGTCGGGTTCTACAACACCTTCGCCGCCCGCGGCGACGAGGACGAGATCGACCGTCCGGGGGTGGGTGCGGTGCGGGCCAGCAGGGACGCGGAGACCGGCGAGATCCACGCGCTGCGCGGGCAGGGCTTCGCCTCCTTGCAGTTCCATCCCGAGTCGGTGCTGACGGAGGACGGGCCGCGTATCGTCGGCGGACTGCTGACGGAGGTGCTGGGCGCCGCCGTGGGCTGACCGCGCGGCCGGCTCCCACTACCCCGGGCACCATAGCGAAACAAGACAATCGGGCGCGATTGTGAGGGCCGTCACCGCATTCGGCCGTCGTATGGGGAAGGTTGATTCTCGGTACGGCGGCTCGGGCGACCCCCGGGCCGGCGGTTCCTGGTCCTGGACGTCGTCACGGGGGTTCACATGCCCGAAGTCAGGCTGCACGGGCGCGACGAGGAGCAGCGGCGCATCGCCGGCCTTCTCGACCTGGCGGAACACGACGTGCCGCGGGTGCTGGTCGTCAGCGGCCAGACCGGCGTCGGCAAGACCAGACTGCTGAGCGAGGCCGCCCGGCACGCGCGCCGGCGCGGGCTGACCGTGCGCCACCCGCGCACGGCGGACCTCAGGGCGCTCATGGCGGCGGGCCCGGGGCACCGACCGCGTTCCTCCGGCGACCGCGAGCTGCTGGTGCTGGACGACGTGGCCGCCCTGACCGCCGGTGAGCTGCGCACTCTGCTGCATACGCTGCGGCAGGACCCCGCGCCGTCGCCGACGCTGTTGCTCGCCCGTGCCGCCACGGCGCAGGTCACGCCCTGCCCGGCCGCCGAGGCCCGGGTGGACCTGCTGGAGCTGTCGCCGCTGACCGGCGGGGCGGTGCACGGCCTGGTCCGTGACCTCATCGGCGTCCCGCCGCGGGCCGGGCTGCTGGACGTGGTGAACTGCGCGCACGGCAACCCCCGGCTGATCGTGGAGCTGGTCGCGGGGCTGGCCGAGGAGGGCCGCATCGGACCCGGGGGCGAGCTGATCCGGCTCACTCCGCGACAGCTTCCGGCGCGGGTGCGGGCCGCGGTCGACGAGCATCTGCGGCAGTTGTCCAAGGAGTCGGTGCAACTGCTGCGGGTGGGCACCATCCTGGGCCGCACCTTCCCGCTGTCGCAGGCCGCGGCCATGCTGGGCACCGGTACCGCCGCGCTGCTGCCCGCTCTCGACGAGACCGTGGCCGCCGGGCTGCTCACCTTCGCCGACGACGGGGTGAGCTTCCAGCAGCCGCTGGTGTGGCGTTCCGTGTACGAGTCGATCCCGGCGACCGTGCGGGCCGCCCTGCACAAGGAGGCGCGGCGCTGCGCGGCCCGGCCCGGCGTGCCCGTCGACGACCTGGCCGAGCTGGGCCTGGCCGAACTCGGGCGCCGGGAGGGCACGCGGGAGCGGGAACGGGACGGGACGGTGGCACCGGGGGGCGCGGGCACGACGGGCGCGATCCGGACACTGCTGCGGACCGGGCACACCGAGTCGGTCGTCCTGCTCGTCCGCAGCGCGCTCAGCCGGCGGCTCCCGGCGGCGGAGAAGCTGGTCCTGCGGTGCCTGATGGCCGACTTCGTGCTGGCGGGCGGGCTCGCGGGCGCGGCGTTCGCGGCGGACCGGACCGGCCCGGCGGCCGGTTCCGGCCCGCTCGCCGACGCCTGGGCCGATGCCGTGATCGACCAGTTGGCGGGGGCCGGGCCGGAGGCCGCGCGGACGGCCGCGGTGGTCCTGTCCGGTCTGGAGTGGGCCGAGGGGCGTACGGCGGAGGCCGTCCGCTGGGGCCGCCGGGCCGTCGACCAGCCCCTGCCGCCCGTACCGCCGGCCGGCGGCGCCTACCCCCGACTGGCGCTGGCGGCCAAGCTCGTCGCGCTGGGGGACCTCGACGCGGCGGAGGAGCTTCTCGGCCAGGTGCCGACCGAGGAGGAGGACCTCGTGTTCGGGCTCGCCGCGGACCTCGTACGGACGGCGGCACATCTGCGGACGGGGGATGCCGACGCCGCCCGGCGGCGGGCGCGGGGCGTGCGGTCGGCCGCGTCGGACGGCGGGCTGCCGGGGCTCGCGGCCTGGGCGTCGGCCGCGCTGTGCCGCGCCGAACTGCTCGCGGGCGACACCGGGTCGGCCGCCGGGCACCTCGCCGACTGCCGGGAGGACCGGGCCGCCCTGGAGGCGTGGCCGCTTCTGGCCCTGCGCTGCCACTGGCTGGACGTACTGCTGCACGGCGCGCGCAACGAGGTCCGCGAGACGGCCGGCCTGCTCGCCGCCGCCCCCGTCCCGCTGCCGTCCTCCCGGCCGCTGCTGCTGGCGGAGCCGGGCGCGGCGGCCTGGTTCGTCCGCTTCTCCCGCCGCGCCGAGGACCCCGCGCTCGCCGATACGGCCCTGAGGACCGTGGAGAAGCTGGCGGCGGACAACCCCGACGCCCCCGCCGTCCAGTTGGCCGCCCTGCACGCCCGCTCGCTGTACGAGTGCGACCCGGACGGCATCGCGCGGGTCGCGGCGGAACACCGGGACGCCTGGACCCGGGCGTGCGCGGCCGAGGACCTGAGGGCCCTGCTGGACGAACGGCGGGTGCCCGCCGACACCGTGCCTCAGCCGCCGCCCCGGCACGGTCGGTGGACCACCCGGGACCACGTGGGCCGGATGACCCTCGTCGACGCCGCGTCCCACCAGCGGCAGCCCGCCGCGCCCCGCACCGCGCAGGCGCTGACGGACATGGAGCACACCATCGCCGGCCTGGTCGCCCGGGGCCTGACCAACCGCCAGGTCGCCCAGCGCGTCCACCTCTCCCCGCACACCGTCAACTACCACCTGCGCCGCATCTACGGAAAACTCAACATCCGCTCCCGGGTTGCCCTGGCCCGCTACATCCACGACCACACCCTCGAACCGGGCGCGGCTCTCAGGGGCCGGTGACACCCGGAACGCGGCGTCCGGGGCGGCGTGGCGGGCTTCACCGGGGCGGGGCCCAGTCCGGTGTCCAGGTCGTCCCGGGGGTCTCATCGGCCGGAGTGGTGGTGAGGTGGGTGCGGAGGGTGGCCAGGGCGGGGTGGGGGTTGTCGTGGTGCCAGAGGAGGGAGTGGGGGTAGACGGGGGTCGGGTCGGTCACCGGGATGCGGCGCAGGCCGTGTCCGGCGGGCCAGACCAGGCGGCTCCGTCCGCCCATGAAGGTGGCCAGGGCGGGGGTGTCGGCGATGGTGTCGAGGAGCGCGTCGGAGCCGAAGTTGGGGCCGGTCGCCTCGATGGTGAGGCCGAACTCGGCGGCCAGGTCGTCGTAGTAGGCGGCCCACTCGGTGCCGGGGACGACACCCGGCATCCAGATCCGGTGCCCGGCCAGTTCGGCGAGGGGCACCGAGCGGGCGCCGGCCAGCGCGTGGCCGGGGCCGGTGAGGAGGTCGAGCGGCTCGTCCAGGACCCGGACGGAGGCGATGTCCTCGGGGAGGGGCCGGCCGGGCGCGGCGACGGCGCGGAAGGACGCGTCGATCGTGCCGGAGCGGATCGCGGTGACGGCCGTGTCGATGTCGAACAGCATCACCACGTCGAGGTCGACCCCGGGGTGCGCGCGGTGGAAGTCGCGCAGCAGTCCCGCCTGGGCGCTGCGGGAGGCGATCACGTCGACGCGCAGCGGACGGCTGCCGGTGCGGACGGAGGCGACCGCGCGGTCGGCGACGCGGAGCAGTTCACGCGCGTGGGGCAGGAACGCCTGCCCGTCGATGGTCAGCCGGGCGCCGCGCGGCGTCCGGGTGAACAGCCGTACGCCGAGGTCCCGTTCGAGCGCGGAGATGCGCTTGGAGACGGCCTGCTGGGTGACGGCCAGTTCGGCGGCGGCCTCCCGGAACTGGCCCGCGTCGACGGCGACGACGAAGGTCCGTACGGTGTCGAGGTCCATGCCGACACCCTAGGGGCCGGGCCGGATGCGCCGCCCCCGAGGGGCGCGTGCGGCGCCGGTCGCTGCCTCAGCGGCCCTTGCGTACCCGTGCCGCCGCCCGCGCCTCCGCGGTCCGGCGGGCCTCGGCGGTCCGGCGGGACTCCTTGGCCGGGCGGCCGGTGCGGGCGCCCAGGCCGCGGAAGGGCGCGTTGCCCCCGCTGTTCCCGCCGCCGGCCGGCGGGCGCTTCGCCCCCGTGATGGCGGTCAGCCGCTGCTCCCCGGAGCGCACATGGGTGACCGTCGGGCGGACCCCGGCGGCGGACGTCACCCGGTTCGCGTCGCGCCGCTGATCGGGGGTGACCAGGGTGACCACCTTGCCGGACTGCCCGGCGCGGGCGGTGCGTCCGCCGCGGTGCAGGTAGTCCTTGGCGTCGGCGGGCGGGTCGACGTTGACCACGAGGTCGAGGTCGTCGATGTGGATGCCGCGGGCCGCGACGTCGGTGGCGACCAGCACGGTGGTCGCGCCCTCCTTGAACCGGGCCAGCGTGTGCGTGCGCTGCGGCTGGGACTTGCCGCTGTGCAGCGCGCCGGCGGAGATCCCCGCGTCCCGCAGGTGCCGGGTGAACCGGTCGACGCCGGCCTTGGTGTCCAGGAACATCAGCACCCGGCCGTCCCGCGCGGCGATCTCGATCGCGGTGGTGTACTTGTCGGCGGGATGCACGACCAGTACGTGGTGCTCCATGGTGGTCACCGCGCTCTCCGCCGGGTCGACGGTGGCGAGGACCGGGTCGTGCAGGTGGTCGCGTACCAACTGGTCGACGTCGCGGTCGAGGGTGGCGGAGAACAGCAGCCGCTGCCCGTCGGGGCGGACCTGGCCGAGGATCTCGGAGACCTGCGGCAGGAAGCCGAGGTCGCACATCCGGTCCGCCTCGTCGAGCACCGTGACGCGTACCTGGTTCAGGTGGCAATCCCGGCGGGAGACCAGGTCGGCCAGTCGTCCGGGGGTCGCGACGACGACCTCCGCGCCCTCGCGCAGCAGCGCCGACTGCCGGTTGACGGACAGGCCGCCGACCACGGTGGCGAGCCGCAGGCCCAGCGTCCGGGCGTACGGTTCCAGCGCGTCGGTGACCTGCTGGGCGAGTTCCCGGGTGGGGACCAGGACCAGGGCCAGCGGACGCTTCGACTCGGCCCGCAGGCCCGCGGTACGGGTGAGCAGGGCCAGCCCGAAGGCCAGCGTCTTGCCCGAGCCGGTCCGGGCGCGGCCCAGGACGTCGCGGCCGGCCAGCGCCGCGGGCAGGGTCGCCGCCTGGATCGGGAAGGGCTCGGTGACGCCGAGGCCGGTCATCGCCGTCACCAGGGCCGCGGGGAGTCCGAGCGCGTCGAAGGTGACGGCCGTCGGCCACTGCTCGTCGGCTGCGGGGGAGGTGGTGGTGGGCGGCGTCTTCGCGTCCATGGGCAGACCTTCCTGAGGGGGCGCCCGGAACGCGCCGGGGTCCGTGCCTGCTGGCACGGACCCCGGCGGTGTCGAAGCGTGCCCCCAGTTTACCAGCGCGTCCGCGCGGCGGTCCGGGACGCGGAGGTCACCGCGGATCGGTGGCGTAGGCGCGCAGGAAGGTGTCGACGGCCGCTTCGGCCAGGGCGCGCATCTCCGCGCCGGTCGGCTTGCGGGTGCCGAGCCGGGAGCGGGTCTCCAGCGGGCCGGTGATCAGGGCGAGCAACTGCTCGGCGGCCACCGCCGGATCGCAGGGGCGCAGCCGGCCGGCGAGGGTGAGTCGGGCGAGCCGGTCCGCCATCGCCTCGGCGATGCGGACCGACGTACAGCCCTGGACGATCTCGATGAGGTCGGGGAAGCGGGCCACCTGGGCGTAGGTGAGCCAGCGCAGGGAGCGGGAGCGGCGGTCGCAGCAGGAGCGCACCAACTGGTACGCCACCTCGTTCAGCGCGGCGCGCAGGTCGTCGCCGGGCGAGCGCATCCGGTCGAGGGTGGCGATGTTGCCGTCCATCACCGTGTGCGCGGCGGCGGTGAGCGTGGCCCGGAACAGGGTCTCCTTGTCGGTGAAGTGGTTGTAGACCGTCGGCTTGGCGACGCCCGCCCGCTCGGCGATCTCCTGTACCAGCGCCTGCGCGTAACCGCGTTCGGCGAAGACGTCGAAGGCCGCGTCGAGGATCGCCTGCCGTTTGTCGATGCGGCCGCGCGGGGCCGTCCGTACTGCCGCTGCCGATGCCATGCCTCCAGGGTAGCCGCCGACCGCCCGAACTGAACCGACGGAACCAGTCTTCCGAACCGGACTGTATCTATCCTCGCAGGATTGCTAAATTGAACCCGCTGGTTCATATTGAACCGGCGGGTTCAGTAGATGCGACTGTGCGGGAGACGACGATGACCACCCCATCCACCCCCTTGGACCGAGGGCTCGACCCGGCCTTACGGCGCATGATCGGCGTGATCCTGGTCGGCGGGATCATGGGCATCCTCGACGGGTCCATGACCGCCGTCGCCGTGGACACCCTCTCGCACCGCTTCGACGCCTCGCTGAGCACCACCGGCTGGGTCTCGACCGGCTATCTGCTGGCCCTGACCGTGACCATCCCGGTCACCGCGTGGGCGGTGGAGCGGGTGGGCGGCCGGCGGCTGTGGCTGTTCGGCCTGGTGCTGTTCCTGGCCGGATCGGTCGCCTCGGGACTGTCCTGGAACATCGGCAGCCTCATCGTGTTCCGCGTGGTCCAGGGCGTCGGCGCCGGCATCCTCGACCCGCTGATGCTCACCCTGCTGGCCCGCGCGGCCGGTCCCACGCAGGTCGGCCGGGTGATGGGCGTGATGGGCATCGTCGGCTCCACCGGGCCGGTGCTCGGCCCGATCGTCGGCGGTCTGATCCTCCAGGGCCTGGACTGGCGCTGGATGTTCTTCGTGAACGTGCCCATCGTCGTCGTCGCCTTCGTGCTGGCCCGGCGGACCCTGCCCGTCGATCCGCCCGGGGCGGGCGCGACGGCGGGGAGGCTGGACGTCCTGGGCGTCGCGCTGATCGGCCCCGGTGTGGCGTCCGGTGTGCTCGCCCTGTCGGAGGTGGCGCAGCGCGGCTCGTTCACCACCTGGCAGGTGCTGCTGCCGCTGGCCGTCGCCGTCGTCCTGCTCGCCGGATACGCCGCGCACGCGCTGCGGAAGAGCGGGAAGGCGCCGCTGATCGACCTCAGGCTGTTCACCCGGCGCAGCTTCACCGCGAGTGTCGTCGCGGCGGCCGTGCTGGGCCTGGCCACCTTCGCGAGCATCTTCGTGATCCCGCTGTACTACCAGCAGGTGCGCGGCTACGGCGTGTTCGAGTCCGGGCTGCGGCTGGCCCCGTTCGGGGTGGGCTCGGCCCTGGTGATGCCGCTCGCCGGACGGCTGTCCGACCGGTGGGGCTCGCGCAACCTGGCCCTGGCCGGCGCGGCGGTGGCGCTGCTCAGCTCGCTGGCCTTCAGCCGGTTCGACGCGGAGACCGCGCAACTGTGGCCGCTGCTGGCCGCCTTCACCCTCGGGATCGGCACCGGTTCGGCGGGTGCGCCGGTGATCGGGTCCGTCTACCGGACCCTGCCGCCGCGGCTGGTGCCGCAGGGCAGTTCCGTGCTCTACATGCTCAACCAGTTGGGCGCGTCCATCGGTATCGCGGTGGTGGCGCTGCTCATGCAGAACGCGGGCCCCGACGATCCGCGGTCCGGTTTCCGGCACGCGTACCTGGCCGTGGTGGTGGCGCTGGGCGTCATGGTCGTCGCGAGCCTGTTCATCCCGGGGCGCGCGGACGCGGTGCCGCCGGCCGGGGACGGCCCCGCGCAGGACGGCCCCGCGCAGGACGCCGAGCCGACCGCACCGCCGGTCGGTTCGCACCGCACCGGCGAGTGACCGCCGGGCAGACGCAGGAGGAGGAGCAGAGGTGACGACCTCGACCGAGCGGACGGTCGCGCCCGAACGGACGGTCACGCCCGAACGGACAGCTTCGGCCGGGCGGGCGGTCCTGTCCGAACAGGCGATCCCGTGCGGGCGGACGGTCCTGCCCGAGCAGGCGATCGCGCCCAAGCGGGCGGTCCCGCCCGCGCGGGCGGTTCTGCCCCAGCGGGCGACCCCGTCCACGCGGACCGTCCTGTCCGAGCAGGCGGCCTGGCCCGAGCGCGCGAGCTTGCCCGCGGCGGCAACCCTGCCCGAGCAGGCGGTCCTGTCCGACCAGGCGGTCCTGTCCGAGCGGTGGATCGACATCCTGCTCGCGCCCGACCGGGAGCGGCTGACCGTGGCCGAGGTCTGTCGCCGGCACGGCATCTCCCGCAAGACGTTCTACGTCTACCTCGCCCGCTACCGCTCCGAGGGCCCGGCCGGTCTCGCCCCCCGCTCGCGCCGGCCCAGGAACTCCCCCGCCCGCACCGCCGGTGAGATCGAGGCGCTGGTGGTGCGAATCCGCGACGAGCGGCCCCGGTGGGGCGCCCGCCGCATCCACAACGAGCTGGTGCGGCGCGGCGTGGCCGGGGTGCCGGCCGTCTCCACCGTGCACGCCATCCTGCGCCGCACCGGGCGGCTGGCCGGGGCGTGAGCGGAACGCGCCGGGCGGGGTGTCCCCACGGACACCCCGCCCGGCGCTGCCGTGCGCTACCAGGCCACCGGCAGTCGGGCCACGCCGAAGACCAGCGCGTCGTCGCGGTACCGCACCGCGTCGGCGTCCCCGGCGAGGCGCAGTCCGGGCAGGCGGCGCAGCAGGGCCGGCAGGGCGATCCGCAGTTCCAGGCGGGCCAGTTGCTGCCCGATGCACTGGTGGGCGCCGTAGCCGAAGGCCAGGTGGGGCACCGGCGCGCGCCGTACGTCGAGCCGGTCCGGCGCGTCGGCCACCAGCCCGGTGCCGTGGTGGGCGGCGAGCGTGGAGAGCAGCACCCGCTCCCCCGCCTTGACCGGCCGTCCGCCCAGGTCGAGGTCGGTGGCGGCCTGGCGGACCAGGGGCGGGGCGACCGCGAGCAGCCGCAGCAGTTCCTCGACGGCCGAGGGCGCGGCCTCCTCGTCGTCCCGGACGACGGCGAGCTGTTCGGGTTCGCCCAGCAGGGCCAGGGTGCTGAGGCCGATCATGGCGGTGACGGTCTCGTGGCCGGCGACCAGGATGCTGTTGCCCATGCCGATGAGTTCGTCGTCGCTCAGCTCGTCGCCGTGCCTGCGGATCAGGTCGCCGAGGATGTCGTCGCCGGGCTCGGCCCGCTGGCGGCGTACCAGCTCGCCCATGTAGGCGGCCATCGCGGCGAAGTTCTCCAACTGGGTCTCCAGCGAGCCCGCCGCGTCGGTGCCGGTGGCGCTGCGGCGCTGGATGCCGTCGCGGTCCTCGGCCGGGATGCCGAGCAGTTCGCAGATGACCAGCAGGGGCACCGGGCCGGCGAACGTCTCGATCAGGTCGGCGCCGGGGCCGGCCTGCTCCAGCGCGTCCAGCCGCTCGTCGACCACGCGCCGGATCGCGGGGGCCAGCGAGCGCACCCGCTTCACGGTGAACGCGCCGGAGAGCATCCGCCGGTAGCGGGTGTGCTCGGCGCCGTCGTAGTTGAGGAGGATGCCGGGCTGGTTCATCACCGTGCGCGGGCCGGTGCGGTCGAAGGCGAACCCGGCCTCGTAGCGCGGGTCGGCGAGCGCCTGGCGCACCTCTTCGTACCGGGTCACCAGTACGGCGTCGAACTCGCCCAGTTGGGGGTTGGAGGTGCGCACCCGGGGCAGGTCCGGCTCCTCGTCGCGCAGGCGTTCGAGTTCCGGGTCGGGGCGGAACGGGCAGCGGTCGGGGCGGCGGTTGTGCGGCATGGGCACGGCGGCGGTCATGGGTCTCCTGTCAGCGTCGTCGTAGAGGTCGTCGTGGTCGTCGTGGTCGGGGAAGCCGTCGTGGTCGGGGAAGGGGCGGGCGCGGCGGTGGCGGCCGTGAGCAGGGCCCGCGCGGTGCGCAGCCGGCCGGGGCTGTTCCAGCCGACGACGCCCACCAGGCGTCCGCCGGCCTCGGCGTGGGCGACGAACCGCCGCTCGCGCACCGACCCCTCGGCGATCCGGACCGTGGCGTCGGCGGGCACGGTTCCGTGGACCTGTATCCGGGTGCCGAACTGGTCGGTCCAGACGTACGGCACGGGCCGGTAGGGGCCCGGGGCGGCGCCGAGGAGTTCGGCGGCCACGTACAGGCCCTGCTCGGTGGCGTTCGTCCGGTTCTCCAGGCGGACCCCGCGCGTGCCGGGCCCGGCGCCGAAGCGGGCGACGTCGCCGACCGCGTACACGTCGGGCGCCGCGCGGCAGCGGTCGTCGCAGACCACGCCGTCGTCGAGGGTGAGGCCGCTGTCCGCCAGCCAGTCGGTGGCGGGCCGGCCGCCGACGGCGACCACGACGGCGTCGGCGGGCAGCACCACCCCGGACGCCGTACGCACCCCGGTGACCCGGCCCGCCTCGCCGGTCAGTCCGGCCGCCGGGGTGGAGGTGAGCAGGCGTACGCCGTGCTCGGCGTGGAGCGCGGCCAGTTCGGCGCCGAGCGCGGGGCCGAGGAGGCCGGGCAGCGGCCGGGCGGCCGGTTCCACGACGGTGACCTCCCGGCCCAGGCCGCGGGCGGTCGCCGCGATCTCGCAGCCGAGGACGCCGGCGCCGACGACCACGACCCGGCGGGCGGCGAGCAGGCCGGCCCGCAGCCGCACACTGTCGCCGAGGGTCCGCAGGGTGTGCGCCCCGGCGACCGGCGTCCGGCCCGGCAGACGGCGGGCGTGCAGGCCGGTGGCGAGGACCAGCCTGCGGTAGCCGAGGACCGTGCCGTCGCGCAGGGTGACACGGTGGCCCGGCACGTCGAGCGCGGCGGCCTCCGCGCCGAGCCGCAGCTCGGCGCCGAGGGCCTCCAGTTCGGCCCGGGTGCGCAGCCGGGCGCGCTCGGGCGGCCAGCGGCCGTCGAGCACCTGCTTGGACAACGGCGGCCGGTCGTAGGGCGGTTCCCGTTCGCCGTCGAGCAGTGTGATCGTCCCGGTGAAGCCGTGCCGGCGCAGTCCCTCGGCCACCGCGAGGCCGCCCGCCGAGGCTCCGACGACCAGGACGTCGACGGTCACGACGGGGCCCGCAGTACGCGGATGACCGCGGCGGGGCAGAGCAGCGCGGCCTCCCGGACGGTTTCCAGGGCCGTGGCGGGCGGCCGGGGGTCGAGGAGGACGACGACGCCGTCCTCCTCGCGCTGGTCGAAGATGTCCGGGGCGGCGACGACGCAGTGCCCGGCGGCCACGCACCGGTCCTCCTCCACGGCGATCTCCAGCGTCGTGCTCTGCTGGGACGCGCTCTCCTGGGACGCGCTCACCGCAGTTCCTCGATGACCTCGGCGAACGCCGCCATCTCCGGTTCGAGGACGCTGAAGTAGCTCAGGCCGTACTTCTGCCGCCGCTCCAGCAGTTGCTCCGCCCGGTCCTTGGGCGAGCCGACCAGGACGGACGGCAGTTCGGCCAGTCGGCCGGGGTCCAGGTCGAGGTCGTTCTGCCAGACGTCGGTGACGGTGCCGGCGGCCGGCGGCGAGGGCAGGACCCGGTGGATGGGGACGTTCAGCTCCACGTGCGGGGCGCGGTCGCCGAGCAGGGCGTGGACGTCCTGGATACGTCCGGTGATCTCCTCCGGGCCGCCCAGGCGCAGCCCCTCGCCGTCGCGGACGGGGGCGGTGGCGGTGAAGCCGACGATGTCGGCGTGCTCGGCGGCCAGCTTCAGCACCCGCGGGCCCCGGCCGGCGATCAGGATCGGGGGGCCCTGGGGCCGGACGGGGGGCGGGACGGTGTCCGGGGAGGCGAAGGTGTCGCGCAGGGCGCGCACGGTGCGTTCGAGGTGGTCGACGCGTTCCCCGGCCGGTATCCAGGGCAGTCCGGCCCGGTCGAACTGGGCCTTGTCGTAACCGGCGCCGAGGCCGACCTCCAGCCTGCCGCCGGTGTGGTGGTCGAGGGTCGCGATCTCGCGGGCCAGGACCGTCGGCCGGTAGAAGACGGTGTTCAGGACGAGGGTGCCGATCCGGACCCGCTCGGTGGCCTCGGCCAGCAGGGCGGCGGTCGCCAGCGGCGCGGGCATGCCGAGGTGGTCGGAGACGGAGACGACGTCGTAGCCGAGCCGCTCCGCCTCACGTGCCTTGGCCACCCAGTCGGCCCGGGTGGCGGGGGTGAACAGGACGAGGCCGAAGCGCAGGGGCCGGTCGTAGGGGCTGGTCACGGGTGAACCCTTCTGTCGGATGCCGCGGGCCGCGGGTCAGCGCTGGTAGGGACGGGCGGCGCGGGCGGCGCGCAGGGCCTCGCCCCACCACACCAGGCGGTCCAGGAGGGTCTTGGCCGCCACCTCGCTGTCCTCGGCGTCCCGCGGGGCGTCGCCGTCGAACCGGTTCCACACCTGGTGGAAGATCAACTGTTCGCGCAGCGGTACGGCGTGCAGTTCGGTGAAGACGTGCCGCAGGTGGGAGACGGCCCACAGGCCGCCGCTCATCCCGCCGTAGGAGACGAAGCCGACCGGCTTGGCCGCCCATTCGTCGAAGATCCAGTCGATGGCGTTCTTCAGCGCCGCGGGGAGGGTGTTGTTGTACTCGGGGGTGACGACCACGAACGCGTCGGCGCGGCCCAGGCGTTCGGCCAGTCGCCCGCGCAGGTCGGCGGTCGCCTCGTCGGGCGGGTCGCCGGGGGTGGCCTTCTCCAGCGGCAGGGGGTAGTCGATGAGGTCGACCAGGTCGACGGTGACGTCCTCGCGCTGTCCGGCCTGGCCGGCGAACCAGCGGGCGACGGTCGGGCCGAACCGTCCGGGGCGGATGCTGCCGATGATGACGGCGACGTGCAGCGGGGGTGCGACGAGGGGGGTGGGTCGCTCGGTCATGAGGGGGCTCCCTTGGGGGTGCGGCCGCGCAGGCCGGTGAGCGAGACGGCCACGCCGGCCGCCTGGACGAGCACGAGGGCGAGCAGCGCCGGCCGGTGGCCGGAGCCGTGGGTGAGCAGGGCGGCGGCCAGCGGCAGCGTCACCACGCCGCCCACCTGCACACCGGTCTGGTACACCGGTACGGCCGCGCCGCGGGCCCCGGCCGGCAGGCCCCGGGTGGCCTGGAGGTTCAGCGCGGCGAAGGACAGCACGAACGCCAGGCCCACCAGCAGCAGCGTCGGCAGCAGCCCCGTGGCGTACGAGGCCGGCTCGGGGCGCAGCAGGAGCAGCAGGTGTCCGGCGAGGGCGGCCGCGGCCCCGGCGGCGATGGGGCCGGCGGTGCCGAAGCGGGCGGTGAGCCGGCCGGCGAACGGCACGGACACCGCGAGCGGGACGCAGGCGGGCAGCAGCGCGAGGGCGAGCTGCCAGGGCCGCCAGCCGAAGCGGTCGGCCGCGTGGAAGGTGACCAGGAGCAGCAGGGCGGCGTAGGTGCCGTTGAGCGTGGCGGCGCCGAGCGTGGAGCGGAGCAAGCCGGCGTCGCGCAGCACCGCCGGCCGGAGCCGGGGCGGTTCGCGGCGTCCGGTGCGCGGGACGACGCGCAGGCCCCAGGCGAGCAGGGCGAGGGCGACGGGGGCGGGGAAGAGGAAGGTCCAGTGCCAGCTCACGGGGGTGAGCAGGCCGGACAGCAGCAGGCCGAGGGTGAACCCGGCGGCGCCGAACAGGGAGTACACGGAGACCGCCCGGCGCAGCGCGGGTCCGTCCGGGTAGGTGGCGGCGATGAGCGCGAGCCCGGCGGGGGCGGTGAGCGCGGCGCAGCCCCCCTTGATCACCCGGGCGGTGATCAGGAGCCACAGGGTGTCGCTGACTCCGCCCGCCACCGAGGCGGCGGCGAAGACGAGGAGCGCGGCGAGGTAGCAGCGCCGCAGTCCCCAGCGGGCGGTGAGGCGGGGACCGAGCAGCAGCACGGCGGCGAAGCCGAGGGCGAAGCCGGTCATCAGCCACTGCACGGCCCACACCGACAGGCCGAGGTCGGCGGCGATCGACGGCAGGGCGACGAGCACCACGGACACCTCGATGGCGTCCAGGACCATGTTGCCGGAGAGCACGAACAGCAGGCGCCGGTCGCCGGCGGCCGTGGCGGCGGGGGCGACGCGGGCCTCAGCCACGGGTGGGCACCCGGGCGGTCGCGGCGTCGGCGGCGGCGCGCTCGGCGAGCAGGGCGGGCAGCCGTTCGCTGATCAGCTCGATGTTGCGGACGACCAGGTCGTCCGGCATGCCCGCGACGCTCGCCCAGAAGATCAGGTGCCGCACCGGCAGCCCCCGGACGCGCTCGTATATGCGGGTGGCGGCGTCCTCGGGGGTGAGGATCTCCAGCAGCGACCAGGAGCCGTCGGCGGCGGGCGCCTGCGGGAAGTCCCCGGCCTTCAGCAGCGGCGGCCGGGGCAGGTCGGTGCCTTCCACGGAGCCCTGCTGGTAGGTGTTCATCTGGTGGGCCAGGTGCGGGGCGACCCGGGGCCAGGCGGCCTCGGGATCGTCGGCGAGGATGACCGGCAGCAGGTCCGACACCCGGGCGGTGTCCGGGTCGTGGCCGCCCTCGGCGAGGCCCTCCCGGTAGGGGACGTACGTCCGGTGGTTGATGTGCAGCAGTCCGACGCCGAGCCGGCCGGCCAGGCGGGCGCCGCGCGGGCCGTAGAAGCCGCCCCACAGCGGGACGGGGGACTGCAGCGGGCCGGGGGTGACGCCGCCCTCCTCCCACAGCCTGCGCACCTCGCGGATGTTGGCCTCCACCTGGCGGAAGCGCCGGTCGAAGTCGGCGCCGAACAGCCGGTACTCGGGGACCCGGTAGCCGGCGCCGAAGCCGATCTCCAGCCGGCCGCCGCTGATCAGGTCGACGAGGGCGGCGTCCTCGGCCAACTGGGCCGGCTTGTGCAGGTTGGGCAGGACCACGGCGGTGCCGATGCGGACCCGGCGGGTGCGGGCCGCCGCGGCGGCGGCGAAGGTCAGGGGCTGCGGCAGATAGCCGTCCTCGAAGAGGTGGTGCTCGGTGAACCACACACCGCCCGCGCCGCGCCGGTCGGCCTCCTCGACGTACTCCAGGGAGCGGGCGTAGTGGTCGGCCCACGGGCGGTGCCAGGCCGCGGGGTTGCGCAGGTCGAAGAGCAGTCCGACGTCCATCGTCAGGTTTCCGTTCGCAGCAGGGGCGGGCGGGGGGCGGGTGCGGGGCGGCGCAGCGGGGTGGTGAACACCCGGGCGACCAGGGCCCGCAGGTCGCCGGGCTCACCGAGGTCGCCGGGGTCCTCCGGACGGTCCTCGAAGCGGGGGCAGGGCACGGTGGTCATCGGTCGTCGGGTCCTTCCTCCTCGGACGGGCCGGGCGGTCAGCCGAGCAGCGTGCCGCCGGTGGCGTCGATGAAGGCGCCGGTGACCCAGCGGGCCTCGTCGGAAGCGAGGAAGGTCACCACGTCGGCGACGTCGACCGCCTCGCCGACCCGCTTGAACGCGGACAACTGGGCCATCTGCTCCACCGCTTCGGGGATGTCGAACAGGGCGCTGCCGTTGTTGGTGATGCCGGGCGCGACGCTGTTGACGGTGATGCCGCGCGGCGCGAGGTGCCGGGCGAGGTGCAGCGAGAGCTGTTCGACGGCGCCCTTGGTCATGGCGTAGGCGACCTGGTCGGGGCTGGCGAAGCGGGTGAGGCCGGAGGAGATGTTGATGATCCGGCCGCCGTCGCGCAGCAGCGGCAGCGCCCGCTGGACGATGAAGAACGGCGCCTTGGCGTTGACGGCGAAGAGACGGTCGAACTCCTCGGGGGTGACGTCCTCCGGCTGCACCCCGGCCGGGGTGGTGACGCCCGCGTTGTTGACGACGATGTCCAGCGCCGCCTCGCCGGTGCGTTCCTTCAGCCCCTGTTCGACGCCGAGGAACAGTTCGTGGGCGTCGCCGGGGGCGCCGAGTTCGGCGCGGACCGCGAAGGCCCGGCCGCCGTCGCTCTCGATCGACTCCACCGTCTCGCGGGCCGCGTCCTCGCCGGTGGCGTAGTGGACGGCGACGAGCGCGCCCTCCTCGGCGAGCCGCCGGGCGACGGCCCGGCCGATGCCCCGGCTGGAACCGGTCACCAGCGCGGTCTTGTGGGTCAGCCTGCCCATGGGGGAACTCCTCTTCTTCGTCGGTGCCGTCCCGGCCGCGGGTGCCGGGTCCGGGGGCGGGGCGAGCCCGCTGATACGGCGTGCCAGGTGACGGCGTACGGGCCGCAGGTCGAGCAGCTCGGCGAAGAGCCGGCGCACGGGGTCCACCTCCGGCCCGCCCAGCAGCAGGTACGACTGGGCCTGGATGTCGGTCAGGGTGCGGGTGCCGACCGGGCGGCGGTCCCGGTCGTAGGCGTCGAGGTCGGGGTCGGGTGCGGTGAGGCGGGTGCCGAGGGCGGCCGCGTCCTGGAGGCCGAGGTTGAGCGCCTGGCCGCCGACGGGCATCTGGACGTGGGCGGCGTCGCCGGCCAGGGCCACCCGGCCCCGGGCGTAGCGGGTGGCCTGGCGGCGGGTGTCGTCGAAGGCGTTCCGCCACAGCGGCCGGCCGTGGCGGATGTCCTCGCCGGTCACCTCGGCCCAGGCGGCGGCGATCTCCGCGTAGGACGGGGGTGCGGTGCGTTCGGCGGGGGCGGTGCCGAAGACGTGCACCATGACGCGGGTGCTGCCGTCCGGCCAGCGGTGCGCGGTGGCCAGGCCGCGCGGGTGGCGTTCGAAGCGCCGGTCGGGGACGTCGATCCCGGCGACGTCCGCGCGGAGCATCTCGCGCCGGGCGTCCCGGCCGGCGAAACCGAAGCCCGCCAGGCGGCGGACGGTGCTGTCCTCGCCGTCGCAGCCGACCAGGTAGGCGCAGCTCAGGTGGTCGCGGTCGCCGTCGGGGCCGGCCGTCTCCACCTCGACATGGGTGCCCCGGTCGCGCAGGGCGACCAGGCGCCGGCCGCGTCTGAGGTCGGCGCCCAGTTCCACCGCGCGTTCGGCCAGTACCGCTTCGAGCCGGGTCTGCGGGCACTTCCACTGGCCGGCGTGGCGGTGTCCGGGGTCGGCGGCGGTGAGGTCCAGGCGCAGGCCGCCGAAGTGGCCGGGGCCGCCGTCCGGCAGGGGTCCCAGCCGGTCGAGGACGCCGCGTTCTTCGAGCAGTTCCATGGTGCGGGTGTGCAGGGTGGACGCCCGGGACTCGGTCATCGGCTCGGTGCGCTGCTCCAGTACCACCGTGGGCACGCCCCGCGCCCGCAGGTCGCCGGCGAGGAGCAGGCCGACGGGGCCCGCTCCGACGACGGCCACGGTGGGGGTCAACGCCGCTCTTCCGCGTAGCGCTTGGCGTGTTCGAGGGTGGCGCGGCTGTTGGCGCCGAGCGCGTTGCGGACGAAGGTGCGGGCCTCCGGTATCCCGGCGTCGGGTCCGAGGACGGTGGTGATGGTGTCGGGGTTGAGCACGACGGTGTGCTGGGAGGTGGCGGTGACGGTGCCGTCGGGGTCGGTGCGGAAGTCCCACCGGCCGGTGTGCAGGGTCATCAGGGCGGGCAGCGTGGTCTGCTTGTAGGCGATGCGGTGGTGCGGGAAGCAGACGCGTACCGACTCGGTGGTGTGGGTGGAGCCGTCCACCGCGCGGGTGTCCATCCGCAGGACCTGGAGGCCGGGGGTGTCCTCGGTGAGGGTGACGGTGCTGACGTGCGGGAGCCGTTCGGTCCAGCGGTCGGCCTCGTTGACGAAGTCGTAGAGGTCCTTGGCGGAGCCGTCGACGTGGACGGAGTCCTCGAAGGAGAGGGTCAGTTCGGTGGTGCGGGAGGTCTCCTCCAGGCCGGCCTTGACGCCGGGCAGTTCCTCGCGGCTGTTGCGGTCGACGGCCTGGTCGATCCAGGCGAGGCCCTCGGGGTCGTCGTCCACCGCCCGGTAGGTGTGCAGCAGCCGCAGGTACGTCTCCCGCTCGCCGCGCGGTTCGGCGATCCAGGTGCCGCTCATCTCGGCCACGGGCGGGGCGGAGACCTCCTGGCGGAAGGTGATGCGCAGGCCCTCGGGGTCCAGGTCGCGGCGGGAGGTCCAGTTCTTGGCCTCGCCGTTGGCGGTGGCCCAGATGCGGATGCGCTCCTTGTTCCCCTCCCGCTCCAGGTACTCGACGTACACCGAGGGCGGGAAGAGGCGCGGCCAGTTCTCCACCTCGGCGAGCAGCCGGTAGACCTCGGCGGCCGGGGCGTGCACGGTGATCGCGTGCTCGACCTCGCGGACGGTCATCGTGAACTCTCCTTCATGGCGGGGGCGTCGGGTCGGTCAGAAGTTGCCGAGGCCGCCGCAGACGTTGAGGGCCTGCGCGGTGATCGAGGCGGCGGTGTCGGAGGCCAGGTAGCCGACGAGTCCGGCGACCTCCTCGGGCGTGGAGTACCGGCCGAGGGGGATCTTGGCCTGGAACTTCTCCAGGATGGCGTCCTCGGTGGTGTCGTAGGCGGCGGCGTATCCGGCGCGCACCCGCTGGGCCATGGGGGTCTCGACGTAGCCGGGGCAGACCGCGTTGACGGTGATGCCGGTGGGGGCGAGTTCGTTGCCGAGGGCCTTGGTGAAGCCGACCACGCCGTGCTTGGAGGCCGAGTAGGGGGCGCCGAGGACGACGCCCTGCTTCCCGGCGGTGGAGGCGATGTTGATGATCCGGCCGCGCTCCTTGTGCCGCATCCCGCCGGTGGTGAGGACTTCCCGGGTCACCAGGAAGACGCTGGTGAGGTTGGTGGCCAGGACGTCGTCCCACAGGTCGTCGGGGAGGTCGGCGGTGACGCCGCCGCCGCTGCGGCCCGCGTTGTTGACCAGCACGTCGATCGGGCCGTACCGGGCGACGGCCGCCCGCACCACGGCGGTGATCTGCTGCCGGTCGCGGACGTCGCCGGTGGTGCCGTCGGCGTCGAGGCCCTCGTTCTGCAGGGTCTTGACGGTGTCGGCGACCGCTGTCGCGTCCCGGGCGCAGAGGAAGACCCGGTGTCCCTGCTGGGCCAGCAGCCTGGCGGTGGCCAGGCCGATGCCGCTGGTGGCGCCCGTGACCAGGGCGACCTTGGCGTTGTCGGTCATGTGTGCGTGTCCTTTCGCGGCGGCCGGTGTCACGGCCGGACGGTGCCGGCGGCCGACAGATGGGTGTTGACGAGGTCGACGAGGGCGCGCGGGGTGTCGGCGGCGGCGAAGGCGTCCTCGTCGAGGCTGATGCCGTAGGTCCGCTCGATCTGCCCGGCGGTCTCCAGCAGGGCCAGCGACTCGTAGCCGAGGTCCTCGAAGCGGAGGTCGCCGATGTCGCCTTCGAGGGCGGCGGCGTCGTCGGTGCCGGCGGCCTGGAGCAGGACGTTCCTGAGGTCGGTGAGGGTGAATTCGGTGGCAGCCATGAACGGCCCTTCTTTCAGGGGGTGTCGGCGGCCCGCACGACGAGGGCGGAGTTGAAGCCGCCGTGGCCGCGGGCGAGGACGAGGGCGGCGCGGACCGGGGCCGGGCGGGGGGCGCCGGTCACCAGGTCGATGTCGTAGGCGGGCGAGGGCAGGGAGTTGGCGGTCGGCGGGATCACGGCGTCGCGGATCGACAGCAGCGCCGCGGCCACGTCGAGGGGGGCGGCGCCGGAGTAGAGCCGGCCCGTGGTGGTCTTCGGCGCGGTCACCGGCACGCCCCGGACGCCGAACACCTTGGTGATGGCCTCGGCCTCGGCCCGGTCGAGGTCCGGGACGGCGGCGGCGTCCGCGAAGACCACGTCGATGTCGGTGGCGTCCGCTCCGGCGTCGGCGAGGGCGAGTTCGATGGCGTGCTGGAGGGTCGGGGCGCGGTCGCTGCCGGGGCGCGGGTCCACGGTGGAGGCGTGCCCGACGATCTCCCCGTAGACCCGGGGCGCGCCGCGCTCGCGGGCGTGCTCGGCGTCCTCCAGGACCAGCAGGGCCCCGCCCTCGCCGGGGACATGGCCGGCGGCGCGTTCGTCGAAGGGCAGGTAGGCCCGCTCGGGGTCGTCGGCGGTGCTGAGCCGGCCGCTGGTCAACTGGGCCACCCAGCCCCACGGGCAGATCGAGGCGTCGACCGCCCCGGCGATCACCGCGGCAGTGCCCTTGCGGATCTGCCGGCGGGCCTGGGCGAGGGCGTCGAGGCCGCCCGCCTGGTCGCTGACGACCACGCTGCTCGGTCCGCGCAGCCCGCCGCGGATGGAGATCTGGCCGCTGTTGACGGCGTAGAACCAGGCGAACGACTGGTAGGCGCTGACGTGCTGGCCGCCCTTGCTCCACAGGGCGCGCAGTTCGTTCTGGCCGAACTCGAAGCCGCCGGAGTGGCTGGCGGTGATGACACCGACGTCGTACTCGGGCAGTTCGGAGGGGACCAGGCCGGCGTCGGCGAACGCCCAGTCGGCGGCGACCAGCGCCAGCCGGGTCATGCGGTCGGTCTGCGGCAGCAGCCGGCCGGGCAGGTGGTCGGCGGCGTCGAAACCGCTGATCTCACCGGCGAGGCGGGACGGGTAGGGCGTGGGGTCGAAGCGGGTGACCCGGCGGATCGCGCCGCGTCCGGCGAGCGTGGCCGCCCAGTACTCGTCCACGCCCAGGCCGGTCGGCGCGGTCACGCCGAGGCCGGTGACCAGGGTGCGCCGGGTCATCGGGGCCTCCGTTCGGGGTCGGCGAGCACGATGGCGCTCTGGAATCCGCCGAATCCGCTGCCCACCGACAGCACGGCGTCCGTGAGCTGGTCCCGGGCGGTCAGCGGCACGTAGTCCAGGTCGCACTCGGGGTCGGGGGTGTGCAGGTTGGCGGTGGGCGGGACGACGTCGTTGGCGATGGCGAGCACGGAGGCGGCGATCTCGATGGAGCCGATCGCCCCCAGCGAGTGCCCGATCATCGACTTGATGGAGCTGACCGGGGTGCGGTAGGCGTGTTCGCCGAGGCTGCGCTTGAACGCGGCGGTCTCGTGCCGGTCGTTCTGCTTGGTGCCGGAGCCGTGGGCGTTGACGTAGTCGATGTCCTCGGGGTTGAGCCGGGCCTCGTCCAGGGCGACCCGGATCGCCTCCGCCATCTCCTTGCCGTCGGGGCGCAGCCCGGTCATGTGGAAGGCGTTGGAGCGGGTGGCGAACCCGGCGACCTCGGCGTAGATCCGGGCGCCGCGGGCCCGTGCGTGCCCGAGTTCCTCCAGGACGAACACCGCGGAGCCCTCGCCGAGGACGAAGCCGTTGCGGCTGGCGTCGAACGGCCGGGAGGCGTGCTCGGGGTCGTCGTTGCGCGGGGTCGTGGCCTTGATGGCGTCGAAGCAGGCGACGGTGATGGGCGAGATGGGGGCGTCGGTGGCGCCCGCGACCATCACGTCGGCGGTGCCCTCGCGGACCAGGTCGGCGGCGTGGCCGACGGCGTCCAGGCCGGAGGTGCAGCCGGTGGACACGACGGTGGCCGGGCCCTCGGCGCCGACCGCCCAGGCGACCTCGGTGGCGAAGGAGCTGGGCACCATGTAGTGGTACAGGTGCGGTACGGCGTAGGTGTGGTCGACCAGTTCGAGGCGGCCGCCGTCGGAGACGGTGCGGTACTCCTGGTCCAGGCCCATGGTGGCGCCGACCGCGCTGCCGATGGTGACGCCGGTGCGGCGCGGGTCGACGGTCTCGAAGGCCAGTCCGCTGTCGGCGACGGCCTCGCGGGCGGTGACGACGGCGAACTGCGCGGCCCGGTCCATCCGCCGGACCTCCTGCGGGGAGAGCCCGGAGAGCACGGGGTCGAAGTCGACCTCGGCGGCCACCTGCGAGCGGAACGGCGCGGGGTCGAACAGGGAGATGCGCCGGGTGGCGGTGCGGCCGTCGGTGAGCAGGTTCCAGAATGCCTTGGCGCCCGGTCCGCCGGGGGCGGTGACGCCGAGGCCGGTGATGACCACGCGCCGCAGGGACGGTGCGCTCATCGGGCGCTCCACTCGTAGAAGCGGCGGGCCATGGCGTCCGCGGGCGAGCGCCAGGTCGCCGGGTCGTACGCCTCGATGTACGGCTTGAGGTCCTCGCTGATGGCGACGAACCGCGGGTCGGTCTTGGCCTCCTCGATCCGGCCGGCGCCGTCGTCGCTGTCGAAGTCCTGGAGGTGGAAGTAGAGCCCGCGGTAGCTGAACAGTTGCCGGCGCCGGGTGCCCATCCGGCCGGGCATCTCGGTGCGGTCGAAGGCGTCGAAGAGACCGGCGACGTGCTCCGCCGAGTCCGGTGCCATCCGGGCGACGATCAGGGTGCTGTGCATGGTTCTCCTTCTGCTTCCTGTGGGGCCGGCTCAGCGGGCCGGGCCGAACCAGCGCTCCAGCGCCGTCGGCAGGTCGTGGTGGCTGCCGGGGGCGGCCCAGGCGACGTGGCCGTCGGGCCGTACCAGGGCCGCCGTGGTGCGGTGCAGGGGGCTGTCGTCGGGGACCTCGCGCGGGGTGGCGGTGACGATGTCGACGCGGTCCGTCCAGTCCCGGGCGCGGCGGCGCAGGGTGGGGTTGTCGGCGAGGTCGAGCAGCAGGCCGCGGCCGGTGCGCAGCAGTTCGGTGCTGGTACGGCGGCGGGTGCCGTGGTCGAGGGCGAGCCGGGGCAGCCGGGCGCCGAGCAGGGGGTGCGGGCCGCCGCCGACGTCGTAGCGGATGTCGAGGCCGCTGACCCGGGCGGCGAGGTGGCGGGCGACCTCGGTGTGGCCGAGGAGTTCGGTGAGGATCTCGCGGACCGGGGTCACGTCTTCGCCGCCGAGGATGAGCAGGCTCTGCGCGCGGGTGCTGGCCAGCAGGGTGCGGCCGACGGGGTGGCGTTCGCCGTGGTAGGTGTCGAGCAGGCTGTCGGGGGTGGTGCCCTTGACCACGGCGGCCAGTTTCCAGCCGAGGTTGACGGAGTCCTGGACGGAGGTGTTCATGCCCTGGCCGCCGGCCGGGAGGTGGACGTGGGCGGCGTCGCCCGCGATCAGGGTCCGGCCGCGGCGGTACTGGGTGACCTGGCGGGCGGCGTCGGTGAAGGCGCTGACCCAGACGGGTTCGGCGGCCGAGATGTCGGTTCCGGTGAGCCGTTTGAAGACGTCGGCGACCTCGCTGAACTCCGGTGGTCCGGTGCGCCGGACGGGCGGGGTGCCGCGTTCGCCGGCGATGATGCGGGTGATGCCGCCGGGCAGCGGGGCGATCATGACCAGGCCGCCCGCGGAGGGGTCGGCGGTCATCTTGGGCGGCAGGTCGACGCCGCGGACGTCGGCGAGGTACAGCTCGGTGGTGGCGGGGGTGCCGGGGAAGTCGAAGCCGGCCAGGCGGCGGACGGTGCTGCGGCCGCCGTCGCAGCCGACGACGTACCGGGCCCGCAGCGCGGTGGCGCTGCCCTCGACTCCGACGCTGACCCCGTGGGCGTCCTCGGTGAGGGCGGTGACCTGGTGGCCGCGCCGGATGTCGGCGCCCAGTTCGCGGGCCCAGGCTTCCAGGACGGTCTCGGTGCGGGACTGCGGGACGGTGCGGGCGGCGCCGTGCGCGGCGCCGAGGACGGTCAGGTCCAGGGGCAGTCCGCCGAAGTGGCCGGCGGTGCTGGTCTCGAAGTCGCCGAAGCGGGGCAGCAGGCCGCGCTGGTCGAAGACCTCCATGGTGCGGACGGTGAAGCCGATGCCGCGGGACTCGCCGGTGCGTTCCGGCAGGCGTTCCAGCACCAGGACGTCGACGCCGGCCAGGCGCAGTTCCCCGGCCAGCATCAGTCCGGCGGGTCCGGCGCCCACGACGATGACGGAGGCGTCCATACGGGTCTCCCCTCGCTGCTCGTTCACAGGTAGGCCGTGTTGGGTTCGAGGCCGGTCAGGGACCTGCCGTACAGCTCGACGTTGACGCCGGGCGTGATCATGGCGTGCAGGGAGGCGGCGTGCAGGTCGCGCTGGATGCGGGTGACCGGCACGTCCCGGTGGATGGAGGAGCCGCCGCTGGCGGCGGCGAGGATGTCGACGGCGGCCTTGGACTGCCGGGCGATCCAGCCGATCTGCACCCGGGCGCGGACCCGTTCCTCGGTGCTCCACGGCTCGCCGCGGGCGACCTTGCCGGCGATGAGGTCGGCGAAGCGGTGGGCGCGGGCCTCGGCGTCCTCGATGAGCAGCGCCGCCTCGCCGACCTGGAGGTGGGTGAGGGGTGCCTCGCGCTGGGAGGCGTAGTCGGTGTAGGTGAGGGGGCGGCCGGGGAGCCGTTCGAGGAAGCTGGCGAGGGCGTACTTGGCGGCGCCGACGAACTGGCCGCTCTGGATGGCGTTGGTGGTGACCAGGACGGGGACGCGGTAGTGCGGTTTGCGGGCGTTGACCTGTGAGCGGGAGACGTTCTGGTAGAAGTCGGCGCCGGTGATCACGCGGTGTTCGGGGACGAAGACGTCCTCGGCGACGGTGGTGACGCTGCCGGAGCCCTGGAGGCCGATGGTGTGCCAGTCGTCCTCGATGCGCAGGTCGGCGACCGGGGTGAGGCAGAACAGGGGGACGGGGGGTCCGTCGCCCGGGTCCTCGGGGAGGGCCACGCTGATCTTCCACTGGCTGTGCAGGACACCGCTGTTGAAGCGCCAGGTGCCGTTGAGGACGTAGCCGCCCCGGGTGCGGCGGGCGGTGCCGGTGGCCGCGGTGGTGCCGCTGACCCGGACGTGCGGGTCGGCGAACACCTCGTCGAGCGCCTCGTCGGGCCACAGGGCGGTCATCCAGCCGAGCGTGGCGTACACGGAGAGGCAGAAGGCGGCGGAGCTGTTGCCCTTGGCTATCTCGGCGAGCACGTCCACGAAGGTCCGGGCGTCGGACTCGTGCCCGCCGTACTGGGCGGGGATCTGCATGCGCAGCAGGCCGGAGTCCTCGATGGCGGTGACGACGTCCTGCGGCAGCCGCCGGTGCTCGTCGATCCACAGGGACCGGGCGCGCAGCAGGGGCACCAGTTTGGCGGCGGCGGCGACGAGTTCGTCGCGGGTCGGTGCGGTGGGGTGCGGCATCAGGGCCTCCGGCGGTGGCGGCTTGGGGTGGGGGTCATGGCGCTTCCCCGCTATTCGCTTTCGAGATTCGCCGCGATGCGGGCCAGGACGTCGTTGGCGGCGAGGAACTCCTCCTGCGATATGCCGGTGAGGGAGCGGGCGGCATGGGCGTTGACGAGTTTCTCCGCGCGTTCGTGGGCCGCGTTCCCGGCTTCGGTGAGGACCACGTTCTTCCCGTTGACGGTCACCCATCCCCGGTTCACGAAATCATCGATGACCGGCTGATAGGAGGAGGCCCGGTCCACCGCGAGGAAGGGGGCGAACGCGGAATCTATCCGGGCCACTTCGTCGACGCCGATGCTGATGGCGTGCAGCACCTGCCATTGCCGTCGGTCGAGCTGCTCGCCGGCCAGGGCGCGTCCGGTCGCCTCGTCGAAAAGGCGGTGCAGATGCAGCAGCCAGTATCCGAGGCGCTTGGTCGTGTTCTTCTGCAGCACGGTATTGTCCCTCAGCCTTTCACCGACGGCGCTTTGCGGACGAGTCCCTCGTGGTGCGGGAGGACCCAGTACAGGTCGAGTTCGATACGGGAGAACAGCCAGCGGCCGTCCTCGCGGACGTAGGTGTCGTGGAACCGGCCGGCCACCATCGCGCTCTCGTCGTCGAAGACGACCCGTTCCTCGAAGAAGGACACCCCGGTGGCACCGTCGCCGGAGACCTCCACGTCGTGGCCGTGCACGAACTGCTTGACGAGCAGGGCCGAGCCCGGCTTGTCCTGCTGGATGCGGCCGGGCAGGGCGGCGAAGTACTCGGTGATCGCGGGCCGTCCGGCGGCCTGGCCGAGGTGCGCGTAGTCGAGGTGCGCGGTGCGGGAGAAGAGTTCTCCGACCCGGTCCCACTGCCCGTTGTTGATGCGGCGCGGCAATTCGGCGCGCAGTCGGTTCAGTTCCCGTACGTCTTCGAGTTCTCGTACGCGTTCGGCGAGCGATTTCACGAGATCCGCGAGTTCCGTCTGCTCGGGCATGGGCGGGGAAACCCTTTCCGTCAGGGGTTCGTGCGTGGCCTGATGTCATCGACCTTCGCACCTGGCATGTTCCGGATTCAAGGGTTGCCGGTGGAATCTACGGTCGGACCACAGGGTCCGCTGCGGTGCCGTCCTGCGGGAAACGCGAACGCCTGCGGGAAACGCGAACGCGCCGCCCTCCGGAAAGGAGGACGGCGCGTCGTGGAACGGCGGTCAGGACGGTGGCGGACCCAGCGCGGATTGCAGGCCGCGGCGGCCGGAGACACCGAGTTTCCGGTACACGCTCGACAGGTGGAACTCGACCGTGCGTACGGCCAGGAAGAGGGTTTCCGCGATCTGCCGGTTGCTGTAGCCGGCACGGGCCAGTTCGCTGATGCGAAGTTCCTGGCCGGTCAGTTCGGGGTGGTCGCGCTGGTTCAGCGCGGCCTCCAGGCGGGGTGGCCACAGCCCGTTGCGGCTCTCCCGGGCGACCGCGTACGCCGTTTCCAGCCTGGCCCGCGCCGCGGTGGGGTCGCCGCGTTCGGTCTGCAGCTCGGCCAGGTCGTGCAGGGCGTGCACGAGTTCGGCGCGGGCGTGCGCGAGGTCGAGGAGTTCGACCGCCTCCTCCAGGAGCGCCACCGCGCACTCGTCCCGGCCGATGACGGCCACGGCGTGCAGGGCGAGGCCGATGCCGCGCGGCGCGCCCCAGGTCCGGGCGGCGGTCAGGTCGTCGGCGGCGAGGGCGAGCGCCAGGTCGCGGCGGCGGGTGGCGAGGGCGGCGAAGGCGGCCCGTGACCGCCACGGTACGACGGCGGGGTTGGCCACGTTCTGCGCGGTCAGTACCCGCCCGCAGGCGATCAGGTCGTCCAGCGCGTGCTGGAACCGTCCCGTCGCCATGTGCAGTGCTCCCCGGGCGGCCAGGACGTGGGCGGCGTCGGGCAGTGCGGGGTCGAGCCGGCCCGCCAGGTCGTGGGCGAGGAGCACCCGGTGGGCGGCCTCCGGGTCACCGGCGAGGACGTGGGACTCCACCAGCCAGGCGGCGGCCAGGCCGGTCAGGGCGGTGGGCAGGCCCCGGGCGAGCGCGTCACCGAGCAGCGCGGCCGACTTGACGCCGTCGCCGGCCAGCAGGCTGATCCGGGCCCGCATCAGGGTCAGCAGGTCCTGGTGCCCCGGGGAGCCCAGCCAGCGCGGGTCCGTGGCCAGTTGGCGGACCTCGGAGTGGGCGTGGACGAGGTCTCCGGTGTAGAGCAGGGTCAGGACGGCCAGCCACATGCAGTACGGGTGGCCGCGCTTGTCGGGGGTGCCGAGGACGGTGCGCACCTGTTCGTGGACGAGGGCGCGGCGCACTCCGAGGTTCGCCAGTTCGAGGCTGTGCAGGGAGAGGCAGACTTCATCCGGTGGCACCGGTTCCTCGGTGTCGAGGCGTCCGGGGATGTAGACGGGGGAGCCCTCCCGGAAGGGTCCCCTGCCGCTCCCCGGCCGGCCGGTCGTAAGTGCCGTCTCGGTCATCGTTTCCCCCTCGGCTCGGCGTGGTGTGCCCGCCGGGGCGTGTCCGGTCCATGGCCGTGGTGCGTGGGCGGTTCTCAGAAGGTGCGGTCGGCGGACGGGCGTCAGCGGCTCGTGATCGCCGCGCCGGGCTCTCTTCCGGACATCGTCGTCCGGGGGCCCCTGGCGGGCACGGGTGGGAACGGCATGGACGGGACACGCTCTCGGCAGAACCGGACCGACGGTACACGCTGAACATTGCTGGCGTGTCAAATAACTGTTCGACTTCCGGCGGTCGCGGTCGATTGCCGGGCCACTGACCGGGCATCCTTCCGGCAAAACGTGAACGTTGCCACAGGAGAAAGAAAAACGGACGCCCGTCCTCCGCACTTGGCGGAGAAAGGACGTCCGTTCGGGGAAGATGTCACCGAAGCATCCGAACGAATGTCACCGATGTCCTCGAATAACCGTCACCGATGTCTCCGAACATCCGCCACCTGCCCCTCCGAATAAGTGTCACCCATGTATCCGAATAACCGGTGTTCGAGCGTCCGAATACACCCTCTGCGCGTGAGAGAACGGGAGGCGTCCCGGGGCGGGGGCGGTCACGCCGGGCCCCTGCCCGCCGCGACCAGGCCCGCGACCGGCGCCACGTGGCGGCGGCTGATCAGCCAGCGGCCGTCCTCCTGCTCGAAGTCGTCCTCGACCAGGCCCACCACGGTCCAGTCCGCCGGACGGTGCCGTCCGTCGGGCGTGCGGGTGGCGCTCCAGTGCCAAACCGTGGCGTAAGCCTGCACGTGAGGGCGGCCGTCGGTCCACTCGATCAGGGTCTGGCCCAGGACGTGGGCGACCGTGGGCTCCCGCCGGAAGGACCGGCCGGCGGACATGAAGGCGGTGAACTCGTCCCGCCCGTGGAAGCGCTGGGTGGGCCCCGGCATGACGTCGTACTCGATGAGCGCGTCCTTGGTGAAGCAGTCCACGAGTTCCTCGTACCGCCCCGTGTCCACCACCCGGAAGAACTTGTAGAAGGTGCGGTAGATCTCTCGTTCCGCCTGGATGGTGGTCAGGAGATCGTCGTTGGGCAAGGCCATGTCGTTCCTTTCCGGGGCACTGCTCGGCTTTCCGCTCATGATGCCACGGAAATTCCCACCCACTGAAACAGGCCATTGACGGTTCCGGCCGCACCTGGTTACGGTACGCCCGTTATCGGGTTTCATCACGGCCGGGCCGTTCACGGGGGAAGGAAAGCAGCCATGCGCAGCGCGCCTTTCCCCGTTCGCCGTACCGTGTTCGACGCCGTGCCCGCCCCGGCGCGCACCTTGTTGTCGTCGCGCCGCCACATCGATCTGCGGCGCGTGAACAGCGCGGGGTGTCCCGCCGTCAGCCGCGCCGCCTGATCCGTCCCGCGGCCCGCGGCCGCGCTCCCTGGGCGCGCCGGCTCCACGGTCCGCCCCGGCGGCCCGCTCCCCCACCCGGCCCCCGGTGACCGTCGCCGCGTGCCTCCGCCCCGCCCTTCCCGGCTTTCGCACACGTCCGCAGGAGACACCACCCGTGAAGCAGGATCGTCCGAGCCACTACCGCTCGGCTTCGTCGCTCGCCCTGATGCTCGCCCTCGTCGCCACGTCGAGCGCCTGCGGGGGCGCCGCCTCCGGCGGTTCGGACGCGGACGGCGGCCCGCCCGTGTCCGGCGGCACGCTGTCCTTCGCCGTCGCCACCGACGCCGGGTGCCTCGACCCGCAGCAGGTCGGCAGCAGCGACACCCTCTACGCGCTGCGCCAGACCGTCGACTCGCTCACCGACCAGGACCCCGCCACCGGCCGTGTCGTGCCCTGGCTGGCCCGCAGTTGGGAGGTCGGCGACGACGCCCGGACCTTCACCTTCCACCTGCGCCCGGGGGCGACCTTCAGCGACGGCGCGCCCGTGGACGCCGCGGCGGTGAAGAAGAACTTCGACGCCATCCCCGACCTGGGCGGCCTGGCGATCCTCGCGCAGGGCTACCTCGACGGCTACCGCGGCACCCGCGTCGTCGACGAGCTGACCGCCGAGGTCACCTTCGACCGGCCCAACGCCCAGTTCCTCCAGGCCACTTCCACCCCGGGCCTGGGCCTGGTCTCCCCGGCCGACGTGGCCAGGTCCCCCGAGCGGCGGTGCGCCGACGGCGTGCACGGCTCGGGGCCCTTCACCGTCTCCGGGTACCGGCAGAACCAGTCCCTCACGCTGAAGCGGCGCGCCGGGTACTCCTGGGGCTCCGCCGCCTGGAAGAAGAAGGGCGCGGCCTACCTCGACGCGGTGAAGTTCACCGTGGTCGCCGAGTCCGGCGTACGGGCCGGCAGTCTCGGCTCCGGGCAGGTCGACGCGATCGGCGGGGTGCGCCGGCAGGACGAGGGGGTGCTGCGCCGCGGCAACGCCCGGGTGGTGCGGCGCGCCAACCCCGGCGTGGTGTTCAACCTGGGCTTCAACAACGGGCGTCCGCTCACCCGGGACGCCCGGGTGCGGCAGGCGGCGCAGGCCGCGGTCGACCGGGCGGAGATCGCCGAGGCGGTCTTCCCGACCGGCACCCGGCCCGCGACCAGCGTCCTGTCCCGCACCACCCCCGGCTACACCGACCTGTCCGGCGACCTGGCGCACGACCCCGGCCGGGCCGCGGCCCTGCTCACCGAGGCGGGCTGGACCGAGGGGAGCGACGGCATCCGCCGCAAGGACGGCCGGAGACTGAGCCTGACCGTGGTGTCCTTCAGCAACGCCGGTGCCTACGGTTCGGCGCTCGAACTCGTCCAGCAGCAGCTCAAGGACGTCGGCATCGAGCTGGTGATCAAGCAGCTCCAGGTCACCCAGTTCCCGGGGACCATCAAGACCGGGGACTACGACGCCCTGTGGGGCGGCGACCTGACCCGCGCCGACCCCGACGCGCTGCGCACCCTGTACTCCACCCACCAGGTCAACTCCTACCGGCTGCCCGGCGGCGAACTCGACGCCCTCCTGGACCGGCAGGCGGCCACCACCGACACCGCCGAGCGGGACAGGCTGGTCGCCCGCGCCCAGCGACTGGTGGTCCGCCAGGCGTACGTGGTGCCGATCGTCGACCAGGAGGCGCTGATCGGTGTCTCGCGGCAGGTCCACGACCTGACCCCCGGCGCGTCGGGCGGGATACGGCTGCACGACACCTGGAAGCGCTGAGCGCTCCGCTACGAGAGTGAGTGAGTGACGACATGCGACGCTACGTGCTGTGGCGGCTCGCGCAGGCGGCCGGGGTGCTCTGGGCGGCGTACACCCTGGCCTTCCTGCTGCTCGACCTCCTGCCGGGCGACCCGGTCGCGGCGATGGCCGGGGCCGGGCTGAACTCCACCCAGGTCACCCCCGAGCGACTGGCCGAACTGCGCACCGAGTACGGCTTCGACCGCCCCCTGCTCGTGCGGTACGCGACCTCGCTCGGGGACGCGCTGCGCGGCGACTTCGGCACCTCGGTCGCCACCGGCCGGCCGGTCGCCGACACCCTCGCCGACGCCCTGCCCCCGACCCTGCAACTGGCGGGGACCGCCCTGCCGCTGGCGGTCCTGGGGGGCGGCGCGCTGGCCCTGGCGGCGACCGCCACCCGGCGCCGCAGGCTGCGCAACCTGCTGCTGTCGCTGCCCTCGGTCGGCATCTCCCTGCCGGCGTTCTGGGTCGGCCTGATGCTGATCCAGTTGCTCTCGTTCCGGGTGCCGCTCTTCCCGGCGTTCGGCAACGACACGGCGGCCGGGCTGGTGCTGCCCGCGGTGACGCTGGCGGTGCCGGCCGCGGTGCTGGTCGCGCAGGTGCTCTCCAGGAGTCTGCTGGACGTGCTCGACGAGCCGTACGTGCAGACCGCGCGGGCCAAGGGGGCGGGCCCGGCCCGGGTGTGGTTCCGGCACGCGCTGCGCAACGCCTCGCTGCCCGCGCTCACCGTGGTCGGCGTCCTGGCGGGCCAACTGACCGCCAACGCCGTGGTGGTGGAGAACGTCTTCTCCCGCAACGGCCTCGGGCGGATCACCACGGACGCGGTGACCGTGCAGGACATCCCGGTGGTGCAGGGCGTGGTGGTGTTCGGCGCGCTGGTGTTCGTCCTCATCAACCTCCTGGTCGACCTGGCGTACCCGCTGCTCGACCGCCGTATCGTCACCTCCGCCCGAAGGAGCCCCGCGTGACCGAGGCACTGACCACCGACCCCGCGGCCGGGGCGGGCCTGCGACGCCCCGAGGACCCCGCCGGACGCGCCCCGGCCCGGCGCGACGGCCGGCGCCCGCTGCGCTTCCTGCTGCGCCGCCCCGGGCTCGTGCTCGCAATGCTCTTCCTGGCCACCGTGCTGCTGGCGGCGTTCTGGCCCGGACTGTTCACCGACCGCGACCCGCTGCGGGGCACGGCCGCCGAGATCCTCCAGCCGCCCGGCGCGCGGCACTGGTTCGGCACCGACGAACTCGGCCGGGACCTGTACGCGCGGGTGGTGCACGGCGCCGCGCTCTCCCTGAAGGCCACCGTGATCGCCGTGGCCGTCGCCTTCCTGGTGGGCAGCGGGCTCGGGCTGGTGGCGGGGTTCGCCGGGGGCTGGGTGGAGACCGCGCTGATGCGGTTCGTCGACGTGCTCCTCGCCGTCCCCGGGCTGTTTCTGTCGCTGGCCGTGGTCACGGCACTGGGCCGGGGCACGGTGCAGGTGGCGCTCGCGGTGGGCGTCGCCGGTGTCGCCGGGTTCGCCCGCGTCATGCGGGCCGAGGTGCTGCGGATTCGCCACACCGCGTACGTGGAGGCCGCCCGGTTGTCCGGCGCCCGCTGGTACGCGGTCCTCGGCCGGCATGTGCTGCCGAACGCGCTGGGCCCCGTGCTCGTCCTGGCCACCCTCGATCTGGGCACGGCCGTGCTGGCGGTGTCCTCGCTGAGCTTCCTCGGCTTCGGCGCGCCGCCGCCCGCCCCCGAGTGGGGCACGCTGATCGCGGGCGGCCGTGACTACCTGGCCGACGCCTGGTGGGTGTCGACCCTCGCGGGCCTGACCGTGGCGGTCCTGGTCCTCGCGGTGCACCGGGTCTCCCGCGCGCTCGACGGCGAGGGGGCGGGCCGGCGATGACCCCCGCCCCCACCCCCACCCCCCTGCTGTCCGTGCGCGGACTGCGCGTCTCCTACGCCACCCGGGGCGGCCCGGTCCGGGCCGTGCACGGTGTCGACCTCGATGTGGCACCGGGCGAGATCGTCGCCCTGGTGGGCGAGTCCGGGTCCGGCAAGAGCACCACCGCGCACGCCATCACCGGCCTGCTGCCACCCGGCGGCCGCGTCGACGCCGGGCAGATCCTGTTCGCGGGACAGGACCTGGCCGCGCTGTCCGAGAAGGAGCTGCGGGCCGTACGCGGCGCCCGGATCGGCCTGGTCCCCCAGGACCCGGCCGTGTCCCTCAACCCCGTGCAGCGCGTCGGCCCGCAGGTCGCCGAGGCGCTGCGCGTCCACCGCCTCGCCGACCGGCGTACGGCGGCGCAGCGGGCGCTGGAACTCCTCGCCCGCGCCGGACTGCCCGACCCGGCCACCCAGGCCCGCCGCTATCCGCACGAGCTGTCCGGCGGTATGCGCCAACGGGCCCTGATCGCCGTCGCGTTGGCCGGTGAGCCGCGACTGGTGATCGCCGACGAGCCGACCAGCGCCCTGGACGTCACCGTGCAGAAGGCCGTCCTGGACCACCTCCAGCGGCTCGCCCGCGAGTCCGGAACCGCGATCCTGCTCGTCACCCACGACCTGGGGGTCGCCGCCGACCGGGCGGACCGGATCGCCGTGATGTCCGACGGCGAGATCGTCGAACAGGGCCCGACCGCCCGGGTCCTGACCACCCCCGTCGTCCCGTACACCCGGCGGCTCCTGCACAGCGTGCCCCGCCTGGACGCCACCCCGATCGCCCCGCCGGTCCCCGCTCCCGCCGGCCCCCCGCTGCTGCGGGCCGAGCACCTCACCAAGGAGTTCCCCCTCCCCCGCACCGCCGGCGGCCCCCGCACCCTGCGCGCGGTCGACGACGTCTCCGTCACCGTGCGCCGCGGCGAGACGGTGGCCCTGGTCGGCGAGTCGGGCTCCGGGAAGTCGACGACGGCGCGCCTCGTCCTGCGTCTGACCGCGCCGACGGCCGGCCGGATCGTCTTCGACGGCGAGGACCTCACCGACGCCCGGGGCACCCGGCTGCGCGCGCTGCGCCGCCGCGCCCAACTGGTGTACCAGAACCCGTACAGCTCGCTGGACCCGCGGCTGACCGTGGGTGACATCGTCGCCGAGCCGCTGCGCTCCTTCCGGGTCGCCGACCGGGCGGGCCGCGCGGCCCGGGTCGCCGCGCTGCTGGACCGGGTCGCGCTGCCCGCGTCGGTACGGGACCGCAGGCCCGCCGAACTCTCCGGCGGCCAGCGGCAGCGCGTCGCGATCGCCCGCGCGCTGGCCCTCTCCCCCGACCTGGTCGTCTGCGACGAGCCGGTCTCGGCCCTCGACGTCTCCGTACAGGCGCAGATCCTGCGGCTGCTGGTGGAACTACAGGCCGACACCGGGGTGGCGTACCTCTTCGTCTCGCACGACATGGCCGTCGTGCGCCGGCTCGCCCACCGCGTGCTCGTGCTGCGCGCGGGCCGGGTCGTCGAAGAGGCGGCGGCCGACACCCTGTTCGACGCCCCGGCCCATCCCTACACCCGGGAGCTGCTGGCGGCGGTGCCGGGACGGGGGGTCAGCCGGTGATGCCCGCCTGAGGGGTGTCCGGGGTGTCGTGGCCGTCGAGGAAGCGGAGCAGGACGGCGGCCTCCGCCCGCAGTCGCGCGGCCCGTTCGGCGTGGGCGGGGGCGGCCGGACCGGCGGCGGCGGCCAGGCGTTCGGTGACCTCGGCCCGTACGATGTCCGCCATCGCGCGCTCGCTCAGCTCCTGCCGCGCGGCCTCGGTGGCACCGGCGCCGACCGGCGACTGCTCCAGGGCCACACCCCGCAGGTCCGCCTCGGTCACGGGCGCCGCCTCCGCGTTGTCCAGCGCGGCCAGGGCGGAGCGCAGAGCGCTCACCGCGGCCTTGTCGCGGGCGCGCATCGCTTCGGGGAGGGCTTGACGCAGACGATCACGTAGGGACATGCCCGGACTCTACGGCCATGGTCCCGGCGCCACAACGGAACCGCCGCGCCGGGCCGGTGGCGGTCGCGGGGGACGCGGACGCCGGGCCCGTGTGCGGCGGCGGGCCCGGCGGGGTGGTGCGGTGCGGTGCAGTCAGACGTCGACGCCGAAGTCGGCGGCGATGCCGGCCAGGCCGGAGGCGTAACCCTGGCCCACCGCGCGGAACTTCCACTCGGTGCCGTGCCGGTACAGCTCGCCGAAGACCATGGCGGTCTCGGTGGAGGCGTCCTCGCTCAGGTCGTAGCGGGCGATCTCGGCACCGCCGGCCTGATTGACCACGCGGATGAAGGCGTTGCGGACCTGGCCGAAGCTCTGCCCGCGGCTCTCCGCGTCGTGGATGGAGACCGGGAAGGCGATGCGCTCGACCTCGGCGGGCACGGCGGCGAGGTCGACCTTGACGGCCTCGTCGTCGCCCTCGCCCTCGCCGGTGAGGTTGTCGCCGGTGTGCTCCACCGAACCGTCGGGGCTGCGGAGGTTGTTGTAGAAGACGAAGTGCTGGTCGGACAGCACCTTGCCGGAGGCGTCCAGCAGCAGCGCGGAGGCGTCGAGGTCGTAGTCGGTGCCGGTGGTGGTGCGCACGTCCCAGCCCAGGCCGACCAGGACCGCGGTCAGACCCGGGGCCTCCTTGCTGAGCGAGACGTTGCCACCCTTGGACAGCGAGACTCCCACTGCGTACTCCTCTTCGCCGTGTGCGGACGGCCCGTGACACGGGCCCGGATCATGAAATCTACATCACTGTAGAAGAAACGTGCGGAGGTGCCGGGTGCCACGACTGCGGCACCCGTACACCCGGACAAACACGTGTGACTTACAGGTAGTCGGGTAGCAGGAGTCTTTCCAGCGGCGGAGTCGGCGGGTGGGAAGCGTTCTCTCATGGGCAGGGCACAGAGCGCGCCGGTGTCGGCCGGCGAACGGCCGTCGTCCGGGCGGGGCTTCCCGTCCGCGCCGGCCCGCGCGGGCCGGGTGAGCGGCCTCGACGGACTGCGCACCCTGGCGGTGGCACTGGTCCTCGTCTACCACGTACGGCCGGACCTCCTGCCGGGCGGCTCGGTCGCGGTGGACGTCTTCTTCACCATCAGCGGCTTCGTCATCACCCGGCTGCTGCTCGCCGAGTACGCGCGCACCGGCGGCATCGGCCTGCGCGGCTTCTACCGGCGGCGCTGGCTGCGCCTGGTCCCCGCGCTGCTGGCGGTCTGCGCGGTGTGCGCGGCGCTGTCCCTCACCACCTCGCTGTGGGCCTTCGACGGCGCCTGGGCGGCCGCGGGTCTCGCCGCGCTGTTCGTGGTGAACGTCGTACGGGCCGGGGAGTCCGGACCGTACTCCGACCTGACCGCGCCGCTGGCGCACAGTTGGTCGCTCGGCGTGGAGGAGCAGTTCTATCTGCTCTGGCCGCCGGTCCTGCTGTTCCTGCTGCGGCGGTTCCGGGCGCGTACGGTGCTGGTGTGCACGGCGGCGCTGTGCGCGCTGCCGGTGCTGTGGCGGTACCTGCTGTGGACCCCCGACGCGGCACACCGCCTGTACAACGGCACGGACACCCGCGCCGACCAGTTGCTGGCCGGTGCCCTGGTGGCCGTCGTGCTGGCCCGGCTGCGCGCCGGCGACCCCCGACTGGACACGCTGCGCGACCGGGCCGGCAAGCTGGCCTGGCCGGCCCTCGCCCTGCTGCTGCTGACCGCCTGGCAGGTGCCGGTCACCGCCGACCTGGGGGCCTGGACCGCCCTCTGGTACACCGTCGGGTTCCTGGCGGTCGCGGCGGTGTCCGCCACCTTCGTGGCCGGACTCGAACTGCGCCCGGACACCCGCCTGTCGCGTCTGCTGTCGCTGGCACCGCTGGCCTGGGCGGGCCGGAACCTCAGCTACGGCATGTATCTCTGGCACTACCCGGTCGTCCGCCTGCTGGCCTCCCTCGGGGTGGAGGACGGACGGCTCTCCGCCACGGTGGTACTGACCACCGTCCTCGCCCTGCTCTCGTACGCCGTCATCGAGGCGCCGCTGCTGCGCCGGGGCCGGCGCTCCACCGCCGTGAGCGCTCCGGCCACCGCGCGCACCGCGCCCTGAGCGGCCGGCGCGGGCCGGCCGGGAGGTTCAGCCGAGGACACCGCGGGCGCTGAGGGCCCGTCGCAGGGCCCGCATCGCGTAGGTGGCACTGCTGCGCCGGGTCCCCGGGCGCCGCCGGGCGCTGCCCGCGCCGGCGGTGCCCAGCGTGCTGGTCAGCCTGTGCTGGGTGTGGGACCGGGTGTCCCTGGCGGCGTGAGGCCCTCGCCGAGCGCGGCGATGGCGTCCGCGCCGTATCCGGCCGCCGCTAGGGGGCGGCGGACGTCCTGGTCGAGGTCGGGGAGGTAGCCCACCAGGACGTCGGCCGGGCCGCGCAGTCGTACGCCGCCGAGCGCGGCGGGGAGCAGCAGGGTCTCCGCGCGGCCCAGGGTCACCGGGTGCGGGCCGCAGGTGAGGGCGGCGGGCGCCCCCGCGTTGCTCACCAGCAGGGCGGTGCTGAACGGGTGCTCCAGCACGGCGCCGGCCGCCACCTGCCACCGTTCCAGGGCGAAATAGGGGCCGGCGCAGAGGATCACCCGCTGGGCGTCCTCGTGGACCGGCAGCCTCAGGCCCGGCACGAACTGCGGGCGCGGCTCGGGCTTCCACTGCTCCAGCAGCGCGTCGATGTTGGCGTGCCACTGGTCGTCGTCCAGGGCGGCGCCGTCCTCCATGCGGTGCGGCATGGCGTGTTCCTGGAGGTCGGAGGTCTGCTCGATCTCGTGGACGAGGGTGCCCGGACCGAAGCTGTGCAGGGTGCCGGCCGGGACGTACAGGGTCTGTCCGGCGCGTACCGGCAGTCGGCGCAGGACGGCGTCGTAGTCCTGTTCGAGCAGCGCGCGGCGCAGGCGCTCGCGTCGTACGCCGGGGCGCACGCCCACCAGGGCGGTGGCGCCGGGCCGGGCGTCGAGGATGTGCCACGCCTCGGTCTTGCCGTTGGGTTCGCCCTGGGCGCGGGCGGCGGTGTCGTCGGCGTGCAGGTGGACCGGCAGCGGTGAGGCCGCGTCGATGAACTTGGTGAGCAGCGGGAAGCGGGGCCCCCGCCAGTTGCGTCCGACCAGGTCGTCGGGGTGGTCCAGGGTCAGCTTCCGCAGCGGGGTGCCGGCCAGCGGGCCCTCGCGTACCGCCGCGCCGTCCCCGTCGACGTCGCTGACCTCCCAGGTCTCGGCGATACGTCCCTCGGGGAGCCCGGAGCGGCCCAGGCGGTCGGCGATGGCCCGGCCGCCGAAGACGTGCTGCTTGACGGGCGTGGTCAGCCGCAGGGGGTACCAGTCCACGTCCGGCTCCTTCACTGGGCTCTCTCCTGGCGTCGACGCGGGGGTCCGGGTGTCCGGCTCCGGCCGGTTCTCTTCCTCTGCCGGTACTACCCCGAACAGGAGATTCGGACACGGCTTCCGCTTGTCACTCGATGGGGGTAATGCGGGCCGCGGGCGCTGACCGCGGGGCCATGCTGTGACCGGCGGCCCGGTGCGGCGGGGCCCGCCGCACCCGACCGACGATCCAGGGGGACGAAGGGGATGGGGATGGGGATGGGGATGACATCGACGCCGTCCGGTGACCGTGACCCGGCCGGGCAGGCCGGGCAGCTCGTGGCGGGGCTGACGGATCTCGCGCTGAGCACCGTCGGCTCCGCCGTGGGCACGCTGCGGGGGCTGCTGCGCCGCTCCGACGGACCGGAACTCGCCCGGGAGGCGGGGCGGGACCTGATGGCCCGGGGCCGGATCGCGCTGGACCGTGCCGCCCCGCCGCCCGCCCATCTGGAGGTGCTGGCCCGGCACGCCGTCGCCCGGCGGGCGGCACCCCGCGGCGATGTCTGAGAGCTGGGACGCCGCCGCGTTCAAGGACCGCGTCGACACCCTGCTGGCCGGGTTCCTGGCGGAGGAGGCCGGGCACCTGCTGGCCATCGACGAGGCGCTGGCGCCGGTCGCCGGGCAACTGCGGGCGGCGGCCCGGTACGGCAAGCGGCTGCGGGCGGCCTTCTGCTACTGGGGGTGGCGGGCGGCGGGGCAGCCCGACAGCGACCCCCTGGTGCGGGCCGCCGCCGCCATGGAGCTGGTGCACGCCGCGGCCGTCGTGCACGACGACCTGATCGACGACAGCCCGCTCCGCCACCACCTGCCCACCGCGCACGTCGCCCTGCGCGCCGCGGTCGCCGGCCGGCCCCGGGCGCGGGCCGCCGGCCGGTCGCTGGCCATGCTGGTCGGGGACCACCTGATGGCGCTGGCCGGCCAGATGTTCGCGGGCTGCGGGCTGCCCGCCGCCTATCTGGCCAGGGCCCGGCCGGTGTGGGCGGAGCTGGCGCGGGACCTGATCGCGGGCGAGTGCCTGGAGATCCTCAGCACGGGCGCCGACCCCGACCCGGATCTGTCGGTGAAGGTGATCCGCTACAAGACCGCCAAGTACACCGTGGAGCAGCCCCTGCTCATCGGCGCGCTGCTGGCCGGCGCCGCCCCGAGGCTGCGGGAGGCGCTGTCCGGGTACGGGCTGCCGCTGGGCGAGGCGTTCCAGCTCCGCGACGACCTGCTGGGCCTGTTCGGCGAGCCCGGACGCACGGGCAAGGCCGGACTGGACGACCTCCGCGGCCGCCGGCCGACCGCCCTGCTGGCCAGGACCTGGCAGGCGGCCGGGCCCGCCCAGCGCGAGCGCCTCGCCGGGCTGCTGGGCCGCCGCGACCTCACCGACGAGCACCTCAGGGACGTACGCGAGCTGATGACCGAGGTGAAGGCGCCGCAGCAGATCGAGGAAATGATCGACACGCGCGTCCGGGAGGCCCTCGGCCGTCTGGACGGAGCCGTCCTGCCCCATCCGGCGCGCCGGGCCCTGACCGCCCTCGCCCGCTCCGCCACCGACCGCCTCCACTGACCCGCCCCGCGTCCGGCCCCGGCCGGGTCCGCGCGGGCCGCCGAGAAGGGCCGCTGTCATGACCTACACCGAGACCGACCTGGACGCGCTGCGGCACGACGGCGACGAACTCGCCGACGCCGTGGTGGCCACGCTGTTCGAGCGGGGGGAGGTGGGCCGGTTCAACACGCTGATGCGCCATGTCTCCACCGCCGGCTCACCGCTGCCCGAGGGACTGCCCGACGTCGCCCGCGAGTACCTGCGGGCCACCGCCGCCCCGCCGGACTGGGTGGACTGGGAGCAGATGGAACGGGCCCGGCTGTTCTTCCTCGACAACAACGTGCACATCTCCACCGCGCTGTCCTTCGCCTCCATGCCCGCCTGCTACGTCGTGCCGCGGGTGGCGAAGCTGCTGTCCACCACGCACGGCCTGGACTATCCGTCCAAGCGGATGGCCGAGACCGGTCAGTTCACCGTGTACCTGATGCAGCCGGACGCCTTCGAGGCGGGCAGCCGCTTCCTCCCCGCCGCGCAGAAGGTGCGCCTGCTGCACGCCTCCATCCGCCACCACCTCAAGCGCGAGGGCCACTGGGACACCGAGGCGCTCGGGACGCCGATCTGCCAGGAGGACCTGATCGGCGGGCAGATGTTCTTCTCGCTGCTGGTCCTGGACAGCCTGCACCGGCTCGGCGTCCACATGTCCACGGAGGGCGCCGAGGCGTACTTCTACGCCTGGCGCGTGGTCGGCGCGCTCCTCGGCGTCGACCAGGACGCCGTACCGAAGACGCTCCAGGAGGCGCGCGAGTTCCTCGACCTGTACATGATCCGGCACATGGGCCCCTCCGAGGAGGGTGTCCGTCTGACCCGGCAGCTCATCGAGCTGTACGAGGAGGTCGTGCCCGGCACCTTCTTCGACCCGGTCGTCTCCGCCCTGATCCGCCACCTGGTCGGCGACACCTGCGCCGACTGGCTGGAGGTGCCCCGCACGGCGTGGGACGGCGTGGCCCGGGTCGTCCCGCACCTGCTCGGCGTGCTGGAGACGATCGAGGACCGTTCACCGCTGGGTGCCTGGGCCCTGGACCGGCTCGGCCACCTCACCACGGTCCTGGAGCTGTCCTCGCTCACCCGCGGCCGGGTGATGCACTACGCCGTCCCCGAGCGGCTGAGGAAGGAGTTCGGGGTGTCCTCCAGCGTGCCCCCCACCCGGCGCTGGACTCCCCCCGCGGCGACGGTCGCCCCCTGACCCCGGCGCCGGTCCGTCCGGATTCCGTACCCTGGCCGCATGCGGATGCGCCCCACTCTGAGCTGGACCCCCACCGACGACCTGCCGCCGGGCACCACCGACCTGGAGCCGGTCGCCGACGCGCTGCGCACCGGCGGGGTGCTGGTGCTCAGCGGAGCCGGCATCTCCACCGAGTCCGGCATCCCCGACTACCGGGGCGAGGGCGGCAGCCTGAGCCGGCACACCCCGATGACCTACCAGGACTTCACCGGCAGCGCCCAGGCGCGGCGCCGGTACTGGGCGCGCAGCCACCTCGGCTGGCGCACCTTCGGCCGGGCCCTGCCCAACACCGGGCACCGGGCCGTGGCCGCGTTCGAACGGCACGGCCTGCTCACGGGGGTGATCACCCAGAACGTCGACGGACTGCACCAGGCCGCCGGCAGCGCGGGGGTCGTGGAGCTGCACGGCAGCCTGGACCGCGTCGTCTGCCTGTCCTGCGGCGCCCTGAGCCCGCGCCGGGAACTGGCCCGGAAGCTGGCGGCGGCCAACCCGGGGTTCGCGCCGGTGGCCGCCGGGATCAACCCGGACGGTGACGCCGACCTCGGCGACGAGCAGGTCGGGGACTTCCGGGTGGTGGACTGCGCGCTGTGCGGTGGCATCCTCAAACCGGACGTGGTGTTCTTCGGCGAGAACGTACCGCCGGCGCGGGTCGAGCGCTGCCGCGACCTGGTCCGCGCGGCGGCCTCGCTGCTGGTCCTGGGGTCCTCGCTGACGGTGATGTCCGGGCTGCGGTTCGTCCGGCAGGCCGCCGAGGCCGACAAGCCGGTACTGATCGTCAACCGGGACCCGACCCGGGGCGACCGGCACGCCGTCACCCGGATCGCGCTGCCCCTGGGGGCGGCCCTGACCGCCGTGGCCGGCCGGCTGGGCATCACGGTCGAGGGGGTCGAGAGCGGGACGGACGCACCGACGGGGCGGTAGCGGCGACGCCGGACTTTCAACACGGCGATGACAAAGTATGGACATGTCAAGCAGAAGTCTCCTACCTTGACGGCGGAACTGCAGCCATTCCGCTCATGACCGGAGCGATTTCCGGCACGGTCCGGTCCCCACCCCCACGGAGGACCAATGCGCCAACGCCACCGTCCGCTGCCACGCCTGCGCAGACGGGTCGTCCTTCTGCTGACCTCGGGCATCCTCGCCGCCGGCCTCTCCGCCGCCCCGGCCGCCCCCGCCGCGCCCTCGGACGTCCCGCCCCAGGAGCCCGGCGTCACCCTGCGCGTGTTCGACGTGCAGACCCCGCTGAGCAAGCTGTGCACCCTCAAGCCCGGCCAGACCCCCAACCACGACAAGCTGATGCCGACGGTCGACTGGTCCACAGAGGCCGACTTCGGCGGCTTCGCGGACGACTTCGTGACGGAGGTGACCGGTTACCTCCTCGCCCCCACCGACGGCACCTACGTCTTCCGGCTCACCAGCGACGACGGCTCCCGGCTCACCCTCGACGGCAGCACGGTCGTCGACCACGACGGCCTGCACGGCGCCGAACCGAAGGACGGCACGGTCCACCTCACCGCCGGGGCGCACCCGCTGCGCATCGACCACTTCGAACGCGACGGCGGGCAGGAACTCCGGTTGTCCTGGCGTCCGCCGGGCGCCGCCGACTTCACCGTCGTCCCCCGCGAGGCACTGACCACCGACGCCGGTGTGGTCCGCGTGACCGCGCCGGGCCGCAAGGAGTGCGAGGCCGGCGGCGACACCCCCGGCGACGGCCTGCCCCTGACCTCCGTACGCCCCGACCTGACCCTCACCGACCTGCGCCCCGAGGGCTTCGAGCCGCAGGTCAGCGGCATGGACTGGCTGCCCGACGGGCGCCTCGCCATCAGCACCTGGGGCGGCAGCCAGCAGACCGCCGGGGAGGTGTACCTGCTGGACAACGTGACGGGGAAGACCAGCCGGGACGAGGTCACCGTCAAGAAGGTGGCGAGCGGACTGCGTGAGCCGATGGGCATCAAGTACGTCGACGGCGCCCTGTACGTCTCGCAGAAACACGAGCTGACCCGGCTCGTCGACGACGACGGCGACGAGGTCACCGACGAGTACCGCACGGTGGCCACCTGGCCGTACGGCGGCAACTTCCACGAGTTCGCGTTCGGCCTGCTCTACCGCGACGGCCACTTCTACGTGAACCTCTCCGTCGCCATCGACTACGGCGGCGCCACCAGCGTCCCGCAGCCCGCGCCGAACCGCGGGGTCACGTACAAGGTGAGCAAGAAGACCGGGAAGATCAGCCCCGTCGCGGGCGGGCTGCGCACGCCCAACGGCCTCGGCTGGGGGCCCGGCGGCGGCCTGTTCGCCACCGACAACCAGGGCGGCTGGCTGCCCGCTTCGAAGCTCGTGCAGATCGAACGGGACCGCTTCTTCAACCACTACACCGAACCCGCCGGGCCCTTCGACGACCAGCCGGTCACCCGGCCGGTGCTGTGGCTGCCGCAGAACGAGATCGGCAACTCGCCCTCCACCCCGCTGTATCTGACGAAGGGCCGGTACGCGGGCCAGATGCTGATCGGCGACGTCACCTACGGCGGCCTCCAGCGCGCCTACCTGGAGAAGGTGAAGGGCCAGTACCAGGGCGCCGTCTTCCGCTACACCCAGGGCCTGGAGGCCGGCGTCAACCGGACCGTCCTCGGCCCCGACGGGGCGATCTACACCGGCGGCCTGGGAGCCGACGGCAACTGGGGCCAGGAGGGCAAGCTCAAGTACGGGCTGCAGAAACTGACGCCCAACGGCGGCAACACCTTCGACATCGAGTCGATGCGCGCGGTACCGGGCGGCTTCGACCTGACGTACACCCAGCCGGTGTCAGAGGAGACCGCGGCGCAGTTGGCCGAGCGGTACCGGGCCGAGCAGTGGCGCTACACCCCGACCGCCGACTACGGCGGCCCGAAGATCGCCGAGGAACAGCTCTCCGTGCGCTCGGCGTCCCTGTCGAAGGACGGCCGCACCGTCCGGCTGCTGTTCGACGGCCTGAAGCCGGACCGGGTGGTGCACGTGCGCTCGCCGCGCCCCTTCACCTCGGCGTCCGGCGAGTCGCTGTGGAGCACCGAAGCCTGGTACACGCTCAACGAGATGCCCGGGAAGCAGCCCGCCCCCGCGACCCTGTACGAGGCCGAGGAGGCCGCCCTGACCGGCACGGCCGGGATCAACACCGACCACACCGGCTACTCCGGCAGCGGCTTCGTCGACCGCTACGCCACCGAGGGCAAGGCCGCCACCACCTTCGACGTGACGGTCCCGAAGACCGGCGACTACGACGTCAGCCTGCGGTACTCCAACGGCCCGAACCCCTTCCAGGGCACCAAGTCCTTCTCCCTGTACGCCGACGGCAAGAAGGTGCGGCAGACCTCGCTGCCCTCCACCGGCGACTGGGACACCTGGTCCACCCGGACCGAGCGGCTGCGCCTGCGGGCCGGGCACCATTCCCTCTCCTACCGGTACGACCCCGGGGACACCGGGCACGTGAACCTCGACCTGATCACCGTGCGCCCGCACGGCTCCCCCGTCGCCCTCTTCGACGGCACCGCCGCCTCGCAGGCGCGGTGGCAGCACACCGACGGGCGGGCCGCGGCCTGGCCGCTCGCCGCGGAGAAGTCGATGGAGGTGTGCTGCGGCGACCTGCGCACCAAGGAGGCGTACCAGGACTTCGCGCTGCACGTGGAGTTCCGCGTCCCGCTGCTGCCGCCGGAGGTGACCGGGCAGGACCGCGGCAACAGCGGCATCTACCTCCAGGACCGCTACGAACTGCAGATCCTCGACTCCTACGGTGACACCTCACCGGCCACCGACGAGGCCGGGGCGCTCTACCAGAAGAAGGCACCCGACCTCAACGCGGCCACCGCGCCGGGGACCTGGCAGACGTACGACATCGTCTTCCGGGCGGCCCGCTTCGACGACACCGGGCGCAAGACCGCCGACGCCCGGGTGACGGTGGTGTGGAACGGCAAGAAGGTCCACGACGACGTGGCCCTCGACGGCCCCACCGCCGCCGGACGACCGGAGACCCCGGCCGCCGGGGCGATCCGGCTCCAGGACCACGGCAGCACGGTCCGGTTCCGCGACATCCGGGTCCGGCCGCTGGACTGACCGGCCGCTCCCGGATGGTGGGACCGGGTGTTGCGGTCTCATGAACATCCACGCCCCGACCGCTCCCCCACCCCTTCCGACCGGCCGTCCCGCCCCCCGCTCGGTGACAATGACCATGACGTCCCGAGAAGCGGAGGGTGGGATTCGGATGGTCATGGGTGGCAGACCGCTGAAGAAGCTGGGGTTCCTCACGATCGGACTGTTCGACGCGGGGGACCCCGGCCGGGGGCACGAGTCGACCCTGCGACTGCTGGAGGTGGGAGAACGGCTCGGTTACGACACCGCGTGGGTGCGCCACCGCCACCTCCAGTACGGCATCGCCTCGCCGGTGGCGGTCCTCGCGGCCGCCACCCAGCGCACCCGCCGCATCGAGCTGGGCACCGCGGTCACCCCGCTGGGCTGGGAGAACCCGCTGCGGCTCGCGGAGGACCTGGCGACGGTCGACGTGCTGTCCGGCGGACGCCTCAACCCCGGCGTGAGCACCGGCCCGCCCATGCACTACGAGCGGGTCAAGGACGCCCTGTACCCGGACACCGCCGGCACGGAGGAGTTCGGGTACGAGCGGGTACGGCGGCTGCTGGACCACATATCCGGCGAGCCGGTGACGGACTTCCGCGGCACGGAGGGCATCGAGACCTACTCCGACCGGGTGCAGCCGCACTCCCCCGGCCTGCGCGCCCGCATGTGGTACGGCGGCGGCAGCCTGCGCTCGGCCCGCTGGGCCGGGGAGAACGCCATGAACCTGCTCACCAGCAGCGTCGTCAAGGCCGAGGAGTCCGAGGACTTCGCCGCCGTCCAGCTCTCCCACATCCGGGCCTTCCGGGCGGCCCACCCCGACGGCGACGCCGCCCGGGTGTCGCAGGGGCTGGTGGTCGTCCCCACCGACTCCGCCGGTGCCGCCCAGCGGGCCAGGTACGAGGCGTACGCGGCCGGGCGGCTGCCGCGCACCCGGCAGCCGCAGGGCCCGGCCCGGATGCTGTTCGCCCCCGACCTCGTCGGCCCCGCCGAACAGATCGCCGAACGCCTCGCCGCCCACGCGGCGTTCCGGGAGGTGGACGAGGTGGCCTTCGCGCTGCCGTTCACCTTCGACGAGGAGGACTACGAGCAGATCCTCACCGACATCGCCGGCCTGCTCGGCCCCGCGCTGGGCTGGCGGCCGGCCGTCTGACCCACCGCGCCGCGGCGGGTCCAGGAAGTGGGACGCCCTCTTGGTGGGCGGCGGGGGTGTGCGGTACAAAGAGCCCATGATGCCCGAACCCCTGGTGCGACGCCTGGTCATCGACCTGTGCCGACGCCCGGGTTCGTGTTGTTGATCCGCGTGTCCTGACGCGCTCCCGCCGAGGCGGTTCCTCGGCGCTCCCCGCGGCCCCGGCGCCGCCCGTATCCCCGCACTCCTGGCCGCCCCCCGCTGGGCGACGGCAGCGATCTCCGAGCCGTACCCGGCCCCATCCGCGGCCGCCCGATCCCCTACGGAGAACCATGTCCCAGCCGATCGACTCCGTCACCGCCGGTCACACCCCCGACGAGGGACCCGCCGGTCCCGACAGCTCCGCCTGGTCCTTCGAGACCAAGCAGGTGCACGCCGGTGCCGTGGCCGATCCCACGACCGGCGCCCGCGCCACCCCCATCTACCAGACGACGTCGTTCGTGTTCCGGGACACCCAGCACGCCGCCGACCTGTTCTCGCTGGCCGAGCCCGGCAACATCTACACCCGCATCCACAACCCCACCCAGGACGTGTTCGAACAGCGGATCGCCGCGCTGGAAGGCGGGGTCGCGGCCGTGGCCCTGTCCTCCGGGCAGGCGGCGGAGACCCTCGCCCTGCTCACGCTGGCGCGCGCCGGCGACCACGTCGTCTCCAGCGCGTCGCTGTACGGCGGCACGTACAACCTGTTCCGGCACACGCTGCCCAGGCTGGGCATCGAGGTGTCCTTCGTCGAGGACCCGGACGACCTCGCGGCCTGGCGGGCGGCCGTCCGGCCGGGCACCAAGGCGCTGTTCGCGGAGACCCTGGGCAATCCGCGCGGCAACGTCCTCGACGTGCGGGCGGTCGCGGACGTCGCCCACGAGGCGGGCGTACCGCTGATCGTGGACAACACCGTGCCCACTCCCTATCTGCTGCGGCCGATCGAGCACGGCGCGGACATCGTGGTGCACTCGGCGACCAAGTTCCTCGGCGGGCACGGCACCGCGATCGCCGGTGTGGTGGTCGACGGCGGCACCTTCGACTTCGGCGCGCACCCCGACCGGTTCCCCGACTTCACCGAGCCCGACCCCAGTTACCACGGGCTGCGGTACTGGCCGGCCCTCGGCCCGGGGGCCTTCGCCGTCAAGCTGCGCGTCCAGTTGCTGCGCGACCTCGGGCCGGCCCTCTCCCCGCACTCCGCGTTCCTGCTGCTCCAGGGCGTGGAGACGCTCAGCCTGCGGATCGAGCGGCACTCGGCGAACGCGCTGGCGCTCGCCGAGTGGCTGGAGCAGCGCGACGAGGTCGCCGCCGTGCACTACCCGGGCCTGCGCTCCAGCAGGTGGTACGAGGCCGGGCAGCGGTATCTGCCGCGCGGTGCCGGTGCCGTGGTCTCCTTCGAGCTGCGGGACGGGGTGGAGGCGGGCAAGCGGTTCGTGGACGCGGTGGAGCTGTTCAGCCATCTCGCCAACATCGGTGATGTGCGCAGCCTCATCATCCATCCGGCGTCCACCACCCACAGCCAGCTCGACGCGGAGCAGTCGGCGGCCACCGGCGCCTCCCCGGGCCTGGTGCGGCTGTCGGTCGGCATCGAGAGCCTGGCCGACCTCAAGGCGGACCTGGAGGCCGGGTTCCGGGCGGCGAAGGGCGCGTCCTGAACACCGTACTGACGCCTTCGGCGGTCCCGCTCCCGCCGGCCTCGGGAAGCTGGCAGGAGGGGGACCCGCCGGGCCGCCGGCGGTGGTACGTCCGGGACCGGCCGCTCGCGCTGGAGGCGGGCGGTGAACTGCCGGGCCTGCGACTGGCGTTCGAGACCTGGGGGCGGCTGGCGCCGGACCGGTCCAACGCCGTGCTGGTGCTGCACGCCCTCACCGGTGACAGTCATGTCGCCGGGCCGGCCGGACCGGGGCACTCCACGGCCGGCTGGTGGGACGGGCTGGTCGGCCCGGGGCTGGCGCTCGACACCGACCGCTGGTTCGTGGCCGCCCCCAATGTGCTGGGCGGCTGCCAGGGCAGCACCGGACCGTCCTCCGCGCGGGCCGGCGGCCGCCGCTGGGGCGGTGACTTCCCCTTCCTGACCCAGCGCGACCAGGTGGCGGCCGAGGCGGGCTGGGCGGACGCGCTGGGCATCGACCGCTGGGCCCTGGTGGTGGGCGGGTCGATGGGCGGGATGCGGGCGCTGGAGTGGGCGGTGTCGTACCCGCGGCGGACGGGCGCGCTGCTGCTGCTCGCCACCACGGCCGCGGCGAGCGCCGAGCAGATCGCCTGGGCCGCGGCGCAACTGCACGCCATCCGTTCGGACCCGCACTGGCACGGCGGTCACTACCACGACACGGGCCGGGGACCTCATGCCGGGCTCGGTGTGGCCCGGCGGATCGCGCATGTCACGTACCGCAGCGAGCCGGAACTCCAGGCCCGCTTCGGCCGCTCGCCGCAGGACGCGGAGGACCCGTGGCACGGGGGCAGGTACCGGGTCGAGTCGTATCTCGACCACCACGCCGCCAAGCTGGTGGGCCGCTTCGACGCGGGCAGCTATGTGGTGCTGACCGAGGCCATGAACAGCCACGACATCGGCCGGGGCCGCGGTGGTGTGCGGGCGGCCCTGCGCCGGGTGACCGCCCCGGCCCTGGTCGCCGGCGTCGGCTCCGACCGCCTGTACCCGCCGGCCCAGCAGGCGGAGCTGGCGGCCGGCATCCCTACGGCCGACCGTCCCCGGCTGATCGAGTCGCCGTACGGCCACGACGGCTTCCTCATCGAGACGGAACAGGTCGCGGCGCTGGTGGGCGAACTGATGGGCTGAAGCCGGCCGGCGGTGTCAGCTCAGGAAGGCCAGCAACCGGTCGTTCAGCGGCTCCGGCGAGGTGAGCGGCAGGGAGTGGTGGGTGGCCCTCGGGAGCAGCGCCACCTCGCCCTTGGCGAGTGTGCGGCGGGCCCGGTCCGCGACCTTGGCGGCGTGGTGGACGCGGCTGCGTCCGGCGAGCAGGACCAGGACCGGCATGGTGAGGTCGGCGGCCCGGGGGCGGGCGCCGGTGACCAGCTTGCGGCCGGGCACGGTGCCGGCCAGCGCGTAGAGGCGCTGCCAGGACTCGTCCGGGTGGGTGCCCGCCGTCTCCCAGGCCAGGAAGGCGCGGGCCCGTGCCTCGCTCGGGCGGACCAGGGTGGGCAGCGCGCGCAGCAGGTAGCCGAGGCGGAACCCGGCGAAGACCTGGGTGGGGTCGAGGAGGGCGAGACGGTCCACCCGGTGCGGTGCGCGCAGCGCGTACTTGACGGCCAGCCAGGCGCCGTACGAGTGGCCGCACAGGTGCGTGCGGGTGAGCCCGAGCCCGTCCAGCAACGCGTCCAGCCAGGCCGTCAGGTCGTCGGCGTTCTTCAGGGGTGTGCCCCGCCGCTCGGTGCGGCCGGCGTCGCCCAGCAGGTCCACGGCGTGGACCCGGTACCGCTCGCCGAGGGCGGGCGCGTTGGCGTACCAGACGAGGCCGGTGGCGGAGCCGCCGTGCAGCAGTACCAGCGGGCTGCCGTCCGCGGGGCCGTACACGTGGACCCTGGTCCGCCCGTACGGTGTGGCGATGTCGCGGTCCTCGGTGGACTCGGGCCAGCGGGCGCGAAGCTCGTCGTAGGCCAGGTCGAAGGGGGGCAGGGACACAGCATTCCTCTCGCTGGGCGATAATCTCGCTCAGCGAGATATTACCTCCGAGCCCGGGGAGTGGGCATGGACGAACAGAACCCGGTGCCGGGACTGGTCCACCTGTTGCGCGCGGTCACCGTGGAATTCGACCTGCTGGGCGCCGAGTTCGCCGCGCGCCACGGGCTGCACCCCACGGATGTGCGCGCGCTGATCCACCTGCTGGACGCCGGCCGCGCCGGTACGCGCGCCACGCCCGGGTGGCTCGGTGAGCAACTGCGGCTGAACTCCGCGGGAACCACCGCCCTGGTGGATCGCCTGGAGAGGCTGGGACTGGTGCGGCGCAGCAGGGACACGGCAGACCGGCGGCGCGTGCTGCTGGAGGTGCGGGAGAAGGCCATGGAACTCGGGTGGGGCTTCTTCGGGCCGGTGATCGGCGAGGTGACGGCGGCCGCGGAGGGTTTCCGGGCGGATGAGCTGGCGGTGGTGCGTCGTTTCCTGACGGCGGTACTGGAGTCCACCGGGCGGGCGCGCTCAGATTGAGCCCTCTGGGGGCGCGGCGGCCCGCCGACCGGGGGTCAAAGAGACGTGCCGCGGGCGTCCGCCGTCTCCCGGGCGGAGGTGACGACGGCCGCCAGGTCGGTGCCCGCGCGCAGCAGCGCCACGGTGCGTTCGGCGATCCGGTCGAGCCGTCGCCGCAGGATGTCCCGGGCCTCTTCCGCGCCGTCGAGCCGGTCCAGGGAGGCCATGATCTCGCGCACCGCGGGGATGCCGTGTCCCGCGCCGCGCAGGGCGGTGACGATCCGGGCGGCCCCGACCGCCGAGGGGCCGTACCGGCGGGCCCGCAGGGACGTCACCCGCTCGGGCCGGACGAGTCCTTCCTGTTCCCAGAACCGCAGGGTGGAGGGGCGTACGCCGAGTGCGCCGGCGAGTTCGGTGATGGTCATCGCGTCGCCCTCCCGCCCGGCCCCGGGCGCGGAACCGGCCTCGCCCCGGATCGCGTCCAGTGCCCGCTGGGCGCGCAGCGCCTCGTCCCGCTCGCGGGCGAGCCGCACATGCACGTCGGTGATCGCCGAGGCGGCCTCCGCGAGCGTGGCGGTGCGCAGGCGGGCGAGCGTCTGCCGGGCGGCGACCGGTCCGACGGCGCCGGCCAGGCCCCGGTAGGCGTGGAGGGCCCGTACGTGCGTGGGGTTGTACGCCCGGTAGCCGTTGGCCGAGCGGGCGGCCGGGGGTATGACGCCCAGCCGCTCCAGGTCGCGGACCTGTTGCGGCGAATACCCCGACGCCCTGGCGACGTCCGTCGTCCGGAGCGGTACCGGCCCGTTCATCGGCCAACCCCACACAAGCACTTGAAGATGATGCTCGAACCATGAGTATGGAACAGATCATCGCGGCCGTGCGGGGTTTCGACGGCGCGCTCGTCCTCGTCCCCGGGCCGGGCAGCGACGTCCCGGAACCGGCGTGGGGGGACGCCTTCTTCTACTACGCCCCCGACGGGCGGGTACCGCACCGCACACAGCCGTACGGGACGATCGTCACCAAGGACTACCCCGACGACACCGCCTCCGACCTCGACCCCCCGGGGCGCTGGCGGGTGAACGTGCGCGTCGGCGGCGCCGCGTTCCGACGGCTGACCGGGGAGTCGCCCCGCGCCCTGGAACGCCGTCGCGACCACGCCGCGGTGGACACCGTGCTGCCGCACCCGGTGTACGGGGCGCTCGGCTGGGTCTGCGTCGTCAATCCCGGTGAGCGGACGGGCGACACGGTGCTGCGGCTGCTGCGCGACGCCCACGACGCCGCTCGCGCACGGGCCGAGCGGCGTTCCTCATAGGCCGGCCGGCGGTCCGGGCGGCGGGGTGCTGGGCGCCGGTCGGCGGGCCCGCGCTGGGCGCTAGCGCAGGGCGGCGGCGATCAGGGTTTCCAGGGCCTCGCGCGGCACCTCGTCGCCGCCGCTCACCAGCCGGTCGAAGACCAGGCCGTCGACGCAGGTCAGCAGGGTGTGCGTACGGGTGTCGACCTCGGTCACGCCGTGCGCGGCGAGGAACAGCCGGACCGCCTCGCGCCCGGCGTTCTCGCGGGGCACGAGGATCTCGCGCAGCTCGGGATCGCGCACGCTCTCCACGGCGCAGGCGTAACGGGCGAGCGAGCGGCGGCGGCCCTCGCCGGTGAGCCGCCGCCGGGTGAGCAGCGCCAGGCCGTCCGCCAGTTCCCCGGCGGTGCGCAGCGGCGCGAGGTCCTCGGCGACCGTGCGCAGTTCCGTCTGGTCGAGCTGGACCAGACGGGTGACCAGCCCGGTGAGCAGCGCGGCGCGGGTGCGGAAGTAGGCCGAGGTGGTGCCGGCCGGCAGCGCCGCCCTGCGGTCGACCGCCCGGTGGGTCAGACCGCGGATGCCCTCGTCGGCGAGTACGTCGAGGGCCGCGTCCGCGAGCAGGGTGCGCCGTTCCGAAGCCATACCCCCTTTCTACACCTGTAGAGCCTCGGGTAGCCTCACCCTTCTACAGGTGTAGAAGGACGAGGGTGCGCCATGGGTAACACAGCAGTGGTCGTCGGAGGGGGCATCGGCGGGCTGGCCGCCGCGATCGGCCTGCGCCGAGTCGGCTGGGAGGTGACGGTCGTCGAGCGCGCGTCCGTGCTCGACGACGCGGGGGCGGGCATCTCGCTGGCCGCCAACGGCCTGCGGGCGCTGGACGAACTCGGCGTCGGCGCGGCGGTACGGAGCGCCTCACGCGGCCAGTACAGCGGCGGCACCCGCACGCCGGGGGGCGGTTGGCTGGCCCGGATGGACGGGGCGGCGCTGGAGCGGGCGGTGGGTACGCCGATCATGGGCATCCCCCGCTCCACCCTGCACAAGCTGCTGCGCGAGGCCCTGCCCGCCGAGGCGCTCCGGATCGGCTCGCGGGCCGGGGCGGTCCGGCAGACGGGTCCCGGCACGGTCCGGGTCGACTGCGGGGACACGGCGCTGGAGGCCGATCTGGTCGTGGCGGCCGACGGCGTCGGCAGCAAGGTGCGCGGCCTGCTCTTCCCGGCCCACCCCGGCCCGGTCTACAGCGGCTCGACCGTGCTGCGCGCCGTCACCGAGCGGCCGGTCGACCCGCGCACCGACTTCGAGCTGACCTGGGGCCGGGGTGCCGAGTTCGGGCACATCGCCTTCCCGGACGGGCGGGCCGAGTGGCACGCCGTCCTCACCCTCCCGGCCCGGACCCGGTTCGCCGACCCGCTGGCGGAGCTGCGGCGGCGGTTCCGCGACTGGCACGATCCGATCCCCGCCCTGCTGGACGCGACCCGGCCCGCCGACGTCCTGCACCACGACGTCGCCGAACTGCGTGCCCCGCTCCCCTCGTTCACGGCCGGCCGGATCGCGCTGCTCGGCGACGCGGCGCACGCGATGACGCCCAACCTCGGCCAGGGCGCCTGCCAGGCCCTGGAGGACGCGGTCACCCTGGCCGCCGCCCTCGCCGCCGCGCCCACCATCGAGGCCGCGCTCGCCCGCTACGACGCCGAGCGCCGGCCCCGCAGTCAGGCCGTCGCGCGAGCCGCCCGGCAGGCCGGACGGATGGGCCACCAGCTCTCCCACCCGCTGGCCGTCGCCCTGCGCGACACGGCGATGCGGCTGACGCCCTCCCGCGCCGCGATCCGCATGATCCTGCGGCACCACGCCTGGGTCCCGCCCCGGCTCGGCACCTGAGCCCGCGCCCACGCCGGTCAGCCGGGTTCCGGCCCCCGGGCGCCCGGGGTCAGGCCGTCACCGGGCCGGTCCCCTCCGGCGGCGGGCCGGTCCCCTCCGGCGGCGGGCCGGTCCCGTCCGGCGGCCGGCCGGGGCGGACGGCCAGGACGGCGATGTCGTCGTCGTTGTCGGCGCCGAGACCGATGAGCAGTTCGTCGCAGAAGACGTCGAGGGGCTCGTGGACCAGGGCGGCGGTGTGCCGCCGGAGCCGGTCCATGGCGCGGTCCAGGGACTCGCCGCGGCGTTCGATGAGGCCGTCGGTGTAGAGCAGCAGCGTGGAGTGGGCGGGGAGCGCGGCGCGGGACCGGGGGCGGCGCATGCCGATGTCCATGCCGAGCAGCAGCCCGGAACCGTCCTCCAGGTAGTGGGTGCGGCCCTCCGGGGTGATCAGCAGCGGCGGCAGGTGCCCTGCGGAGGAGTGCACCAGCTCCCAGGGGCCCTGCTCGTGCCCCTTCACCAGGCCGTACACGCAGGTGGCCGTCGCCTCCCGGTACAGGGTGTGGTTCGCCAGGTCGAGGCGGCGCAGGACCATGTCGGGCGGTTCCTGGCGGTCCACGGCGATCCCGCGCAGCATGCTGCGCAACTGGCTCATGGCGATGGCGGCGTCCAGGTTGTGCCCGGTCACGTCGCCGATCACCACGGCCGTGTCCCCGCTGGGCAGGACGAAACTGTCGTACCAGTCCCCGCCGACCTGCGCGGTGGTGGACGAGGCCGCGTAACGCGCGGCCAGCTCCAGGTGCGGGACCTCCGGCAGTACGGGCAGCAGGGAGTGCTGGAGGCGCTGGGCGATGTCCCGGGTCTGCTGGTACAGGCGGGCGTTGTCCACGCCCAGGGCGAGGCTGCGGACCAGGTCGTCGACGAGCGACAGGTCCTCCTCGGTGAGCGGCCGGCCGGCGCCGCTGCGGGCCACGGTGAGGGCACCGATCACCTCGCGGCGCACCCGCAGGGGCGCCACGACGGCGCTGTTCGTCTCCAGCGCCCGGAACAGCTCCCGGTAGTGGGCGTCGAGCGCGCTGGCGACCTGGTCCGAGGGTGGCTCCCCGGCGAGCAGCAGGGGGCCCGCGCCGCGCAGCACCCGGGCCAGCGGGCCGCGGGCGCTCTCGGTCACGGGCGGGAGCCGGCCCTCGTACTCCCCCGACCACGGTCCCTGGGGGCCGCCGCGGACCAGGCAGATCCGTTCCGGTTCGGCGTCCTCGGTGAACAGGTCCACCGCGCACCAGTCGGCCAGCCGTCCGGTGAGAATCCGGCCCACGTGCTGCAGGCCCTCCTCCAGGTCGGAGGCGTTGCTCAGCGCGGCCCCGGTGTCGGCCAGCAGCGACAGCCGCTCCACCGCCGTCATGCTGCCCCGGCCGTGCCCCGGGCCGCGGCCGGCGGCGCGCGTGGCGGCCGGGGGCGGCCCGGTCGGCGCGTGCGGCGACGCGTTCCGCACCCGGCCCGAGCGGTCCGCCGGGGACTCGGGCGTGGTCGCCCGGGGGGTGAGCTGGCCGATGAACACGGTCCGGCCGTCGGCGGTCTCCTGGGCCTGGATGAACAGCCGGACGGGGACCAGGTGCCCGTCGCGGTGCAGCGCGGGCAGCGGCACCGACCGGCCGAGGATGTGGGGGTGCCCGCTGAGCAGCAGGGCGGTGAACGCCGTGACGTGGCGTTTCCTGAGGTGTTCCGGCATGAGCACGGTGAGGGGCTGCCCGACGAGGTCGTCCGGGTCGCGGCCGAGGAGGTCGCCGGCGGGCCCGTTGGCCGCGATGATCCGGTTCCGCTCGTCGGCGACGACGGTGGGGACCCGGCTGGCCCGCACCTGCCCGGGGTCCCACGGGACCAGTTCGGAGGGGCTGGCGCCCGGCTCCCGGGGGACCACCGTCCAGGCGGTGGGCCGTCCGCCGGCGAGCTGCCCGGCGATCTGGTCGAACAGCCAGTGCTGGAAGACCCGGCTGCGCGGCAGGGCCGGCAGCGTCAGCAGCCGTTCGCCGCGGGCCGCGTCCTCGGCCGCGTCGAGGACGTCGCACAGGGTGCGCACCGCCGGCGCGGCGTCGGCCGGAACGGCCAGGGGGAGGGAGCGGATCTCCGTCCCGGCGGGCTGCCGGCGCAGCGCCGCGGTGACACTGGCGGTGATCACGTTGTCGAGGTCCTGCGCGGTGGCCAGGTCCTCCGGTGATACGCCGAAGTCGTCTCCGGCCGCCAGGGCCAGGGTGGCCTCGCGCAGCAGGGCGTGCCGGTGCTGCTGCGAGGCGGCGTAGAGCGCGCCCGGCACATCGATCAGCGTCACGGTCGCGTCGGCGCCTCCGCCCGCGGGCGGCGCGGGCGGCTCCCAGCCCGTGGTGCTGGGCGCCGGTGTGCCGGGGCCCAGCTCGAACCAGACGGTCTTGGTCCGGTCGTCCGCGTCGACGCCGTACCGGTCCGCGAGCTTCTCGACGAGGGCGAGTCCCTGTCCCGTACCGGCGTAGGAGGAGCAGTCGTGCGGCACCGGCGGGCGGTCCGGGCGCCGGTCGGTCACTCCCACCCGGACGGTGCCGTCGGCGAGGCGGGCCGAGACGTCGACCTCCGTGCGGGCGTGCAGTACGGCATTGGTGACCAGCTCGCTGACCAGGAGCTGGGCGGTGTCCACGAGGTCCGGCGCGACGTCGTGGAGGGCGGCCCGCACGAAGTGCCGGGCCTGCGCCGCACTCTCCGGGCACCGGGGGAACCGCCGCGCCGGGGTTCCCGAGGCACTGAGGTCGCCCATGCCCTCAGTGTGCCCCAGGAACACCGGCACCCGCGGCCCCGCCCGCCGCAGGCGTGCCAAACGGATGACGGCCCACCGCCGGACCGGCCGGGGCTACGGGCGCGCGGGACTCCGCAGTGTCGTAGATCTTGCGGTGGCGGGTCCGAACGCTCAGGCCGCGGGGCCGGCGAGGTTCCGGTTGAGCGCGCTGTCGGGGCGGGCGGTGAGTTCCTCCCAGGTGCCTTCCTCGGCGATGCGGCCGCCCTCCAGGACGGCGATGCGGTCGGCCCGGCGGATGGTGGCGCGGCGGTGGGCGATGACGACGGTGGTGCGGCCGGTGTCGCGCAGCGCGGCGGACAGTTCGGCGTCCGAGGAGTTGTCCAGGTGGGCGGTGGACTCGTCCAGGACGAGGACCCTCGGCCCGGTGAGCAGGGCGCGGGCCAGGGCGATACGGGCGCGCTGCCCGCCGGAGAGGGTGGCGCCGCGCTCGCCGACCGGGGTGTCCAGGGGGGCGATCCGGTCGACGCCGCAGAGCCGGGCGACCTCGGCGAGCCGGTCGTCGTCCGCGTCGGGTGCGGCGAGCCGCAGGTTGTCGGCGAGGGTGCCGTGGAGGAGGGGGGTGTCCTGGCCGACCAGCGCGACCGCGCGGCGGAGCCGGGCGTCGTCGATGTCCCGCAGGTCGACGGGGTCGCCGTCGCCGGGGATCAGGTGGACCGCGCCCTCGGTGGGGTCCCAGAACCGGGCCAGCAGATGGGCGCAGGTCGACTTCCCGGCCCCCGAGGCGCCGACCAGCGCGAGGGTCTGTCCGGCGGGGACCGTCAGGTCCAGGCCGCGCAGGACGGGTCCGGCGCCGTAGTCGAACCCCACCCGGTGCAGCCGGACGCCCAGCGGGCCGTCGGGCAGCGGGCGGGGAGCGGCGGGCGGCGGGGCGAGCGCGGGGGCACGTACCGCGGCGTCGACCCGGGCGGCGGCGGCGCGCAGGGCCATGGCCTGGCTCAGCGCCCTGGCCGACTCGGCGACCGGCCCCAGTACCGACAGCGCCAGTGCCATGGCGGCCGGCGCCCAGGCGCCGTGCAGGTGTCCGGCGGTGACGGACCGGGCCGCGGCGGCGACCACGCCGAGGACCGCGAGCACGATCAGCAGGTCACGGACGGCGGCGGCGGTGGCCTCCCGGGTGGCCTCGGCGCGCTGGGCGGCACCGACCTGCCGGCCGCGCTCGGCGAGCAGCCGGCGGCGGTCGGCCAGTCGGCCGAAGGCGAGCAGTTCGCGGAGCCCGTCGACGCTCTCCACGGTGTCCGCCGACAGTTCCGCGGCGGCCGTACGGGTGCGTCCGCCGCGCGCCTCGCGGCCGCCCGCGTCGGCGAAGGGCGCGGCGGCGAGCAGCGCGGCGACCGGCAGCACCGCCGCCGTCAGCCAGGGCTCCGCGGCGGCCAGCACCGCTATCCCCGCGGTGAACACCGTTCCCGAGGCGAGGAGTTGGGCGGTGGTGTGGGCGTAGAAGAACTCCAGTGCCTCCACGTCCGCCATGGCGGTGGCGGCGAGGTCTCCGCTGCGCCGGCCGGCGACCCGGGCGGGCGCGCTGCGGGCGAGGCCGTCGAAGACGCGCACGCGCAGCGCGGCGAGCACCCGGTAGGCCAGGTCGTGGGAGAGGTCCATCTCGCGCCAGGTCGTCAGGGCGCGGACCAGGACGAGGGCGGTGAGCGCGGCGACGGTGCCGGGCGAGGGGGCGCGGTCCTCGATGACGGCGGTGCCCACGGTGTGCGCGGCGAGGGTCAGCAGCGCGACGAGGGAGCCCTGTTCGAGGAGTGCGGCGGCGCAGGTGCGGACCGTCATGGCGCGGTGTGCGGCGAGGGCGGGCAGCAGGGCGCGCAGGGCGCCGTGCGCGGGCGTGCCCGTGTCGGGGGCGGTGGTCACGCGGCCAGTCCTTCCCGGTGGGCGTGCCCGGCCTCGACGAGGTGGGTGTAGACGCCGCCCGCGTCGACGAGGGCGGTGTGGTCGCCGATCGCGTCGACCCGGCCGCCGTCGAGGACGACGATGCGGTCGGCGTGCCGGACGGCCGCCAGGCGGTGGGCGACGACCAGGACGGTACGGCCGCCCGCCGCGCCCGGCAGGTCGCGGACGATGTCCGCCTCGCGGCGCTCGTCGACGGCGCTGGTGGCCTCGTCGAGGACGAGCACCGGGGCGTCGGCCAGCAGCCCCCGGGCGAGGGCGAGCCGCTGGCGCTGGCCGCCGGACAGGGTGGCGCCGCGTTCGCCGAGGACGGTGGCGTAACCCTCGGGCAGGGCGGTGATCTCGTCGTGGACACCGGCGGCGCGGGCCGCCCGCGTCAGCTCCTCGTCCGTCGCGTCCGGCCGGGCCAGACGCAGGTTCTCGGCGACGGTGGCGTGGAAGAGGTACGTCTCCTGGGAGACGACGGCGATGCCCCGCCGCAGCGCGTCGAGCGGGAACGCGGTCGCGCACCGCCCGCCCAGGAGGACCCGCCCGCCGTCCGGATCGTGGTGGCGCAGGAGCAGGGCGAGGAGGGTGCTCTTGCCCGCGCCGGACGGTCCGACGATCGCGGTGGTCCGGCCGGCCTCGGCGGTGAAGGTGACCTGGCGCAGCGCGGGCGCGACGGCGCCGTCGTAGGTGAAGTCGACGTTCTCGAAGCGCACTTCGGGCGGGCCGGACCACCGCGCGGGGGCCGTGCCCGTGTCGGGGACGGCGGGCGGGGCGGTGCGCAGGGCCGCGATGCCGTCCGCGGCGGAGGCGCCCAGGTATCCGGCGTGCCACTCGCGGGCCAGGTCCCGGACCGGCCGGAAGCACTCGGAGGCCAGCAGCAGCGTCAGGTAGGTGCCGGTCGCCGCGGCGGAGCCGGTCGCCGCCGACCAGCAGGCGAGGAGCGCGGCGGCCGTGGTGCCGCCCTGGACGGCCAGGTCGGTGATGCCGGTGTCCACCAGGGACACCCGCAGCTTGGCGACGGTCGCCCGGTGCAGCGCCGCCGACCGTCGCTCCAGGCGCTGCCGGGTCCGGCCGACCGCGCCGGCGGCCCGCAGGGCGGGCATGCCCTGGAGGGCCTCCAGGTAGTCGGCGCCGAGTCCTTCGTAGGTGTCCCAGTGGTCCTTGCCGCGTTCGGCGAGGAGCCGGTCCCAGGCGCGCGGCCCGAACAGGGCGAGCAGCAGGGCGGGGACGAGCCCGAGGAGGGCGGCCGGGCTGACGGCCGCGAGGGCGGCGAGCACCAGGGGCGGCACGGTGCGGGTGATCAGGAGCTGGGGCAGGTAGCGGGAGACGTAGGCGTCGACGCCCTCGACGCCGTCGACGAGGGTGGTCCGGACGGCTCCGGCGCGGGCGGTGGTCAGGTGGGCGGGGCCGAGCCGGCCGAGGTGGGCGAGGAGTTCGTCCCGCAGCGCGACCCTGACCTCGGCGCCGGCCCGGGTGGCGGTGCGCCGCTGCGCGTGGGCGAGCGCGGCGCGGGCCGCGACGACGGCGAGGACCGCGCCGAGCAGCGGCGGGAGCCGGCCGGTGTCGCCGCGGGCGAGTCCCGCCAGGGCATGCGTCAGCAGGACGGCCTGTGCCAGGTGGGTGAGCGTGACGGCACCCAGGAGCAGGGTGGCCGCACCCAGGGGGCGGCGGGCGCGGCGGGCGGCACGGCGGAGTTCGGGGTGGACGGTCACGGGGTTCTCTCCTCGTCGGCGTGACGGATGCCGAGGGCTGGTGCGTGGACGGTCACGGGGCTCTCTCCTCGCCCGCGTGACCGGTGCCGAAGGCCGGGGCGTGGACGGTCACGGGGCTCTCCCCTCGCCCGCGCGGCGGGTACCGAAGGCCAGGCGTGGACGATCACAGGCCCCTCCCCTCACCCGCGCGGCGGGTACCGAAGGCCAGGCGTGGACGATCACAGGCCCCTCCCCTCCCCCGCGCGGCGGGTACCGAAGGCCAGGGCGTGGACGATCACAGGCCCCTCCCCTCACCCGCGTGACCGGTGCCGAGGGCCAGGGCGTGGACGATCCAGTCCCGGCCCGGTGGGGTGCCGAGCGCGGCGCCGAGGTCGGCGCGCTGCCAGGAGCCGACGGGCCGGGTGGCGAGGCCGTGGCGGCGGGCGGTGGCGTCGGCCAGGTGGACGGCGTAGCCGGCGTGCAGGTGGGTGCGGCGGACCCGGGCCGCGTCGGCGTCGGACGGGCAGCCGTGGGCGAGCAGGACCGCGCCCGCGTCCGCGAGCCACGCCTGGCCCGCGGCCCAGGCGGCGAGGGTCGGCCGGGCCTCGCCGGTGGCGTACCACCGCGGCGGCCGACCGTCGGGGCCCGGCCGGAGCAGTCCGGGCCGGGGCTTCCCGACGGCGGCGCTCCAGCGCAGTTCCCCGGCGGCCGCCCGGACGGCGGTGGCGAGCACCGCCCCCAGCGCGTCGGGGGACGGGGTGCCCCGCAGTGCCTCCGGTGGCGCGCTGCGGCGGGCCGTCGGCGGGAGCGGTGGCCGGTCCCGGTCCGCCGGGCCGGGGGCGGTGAGGTGGACGCAGGCGAGAGGACCGCATTCGTGCCCGTCCATCCGGGTCACGGCCCGGTACGGGCCCAGCGCGCCGGCCGCCAGGCACACCGCCGCGAGGGCGTGCCCGGTGTCCAGCAGCAGCAACGGCCAGGCGCGATGCCCGTAGTGGGAGACGGTACGCCGTGGGGTGACGGACAGTTCGACGCGCACGCCGGGCGGGGTGCCGCCGGGCGGCGGGCCGAGGTGGTGGACGCGGTCGCGCAGCGGGTCGTATCCGTAGCGGCCGGGCGGCAGCGGGCAGCCGTCGCCCGTGACGAGTTCGGCGTCGACCGGGTGCAGCGCGCCCGCGGAGGGCGCGGGCCGCAGCCGTCCCGTGCGGTCGGAGGCCGCGAGGGAGAGCCGCAGCAGCGCCCGCAGGTCGAGTTCCCCGGGTCCGGCCTCCGGCACCGGGCGCGCCGGTCCCGGCCACGCCCGTACGGCGGGCCCGGCGGCGGTGTCGGGGCCGGGGGGCTCGGCGGAGCGGGCGCGGGCGAGGGCGGCGGGCAGGCCGGCCGCGAGTTCCGCGGGCCGCGGTGAGCCGTTCATCGGGTCCGTACCGCCCGTCACATGTGGGGCGGAGGAGCCAGCGTGAAGTCCTCCGGGCCGGTCGGGGCGTGGGTGCGCCAGCCCCGGGCGAGGGCCGCGCCGGCCAGGCGCGGGCAGCCGAAGTAGCCGAAGGCGGCGGGGGCGTTGGGCAGCAGCCCGGAGACGAGGACGCGGGCGACCCGCAGGGACGTCTCGGCCACGTCCTCGGTGGTGAGGTCGAACGTCATGACCCGGTGACCGCCGCGTTCGAGGGCGCGGTCGAGGCGCGGCCGGTCGCCGGGGGCGACCGCGTCGACGGGGACGGTGCCGTGCGCCGGGTGGGTGAACCGGCGGGCCTCGGCCGCCATCCGCTCGTCCAGCCACACCTGGACGTGCGCGCCCAGGTCCCGGACCCGCTCGAACCGGTCGCCGCAGGCGTCGAGGTAGCGGCGGTCCGCGCGGTGTTCCAGGTACAGGCCCCGGGCGAGCAGTCCGGCCTCGACGGCCTGGAAGACCCAGCCGTCGGGGTCGGTGAGGCCCTGGGTGAAGACCCAGGTGTGGACGGCTTCGAGGACGGCCTTGCGGGCGGCCTCCGCGGGGTCGTACCGGCAGGCGAACCCGGCGGCGTACAGGCCGAGCCGGGGATCGTGGACGAGCGCCGCCACGCAGGGCGCGAACTCGGAGGGCATCTCCACGAGGTGGACGTCGAGGGCCGATCCGGCGAGGTCGTCGGCGAGGCCGGGGACACTGGCCGGGTCGATGCCGCGGGCCGGTCCGTCGAGGTGCCACCACAGTTCCAGGGCGTCGCGTTCGACGATCTCCAGCAGCGCGCGTTCCACCGCGTCGTCGAGGCCCTGGCCGGTGGCTATGCCCGCGTAGTTGAGGTGGTGCGTGCGGGGCAGCGAACGCAGCTCGCCCTGGCGCCAGTTGAGGTGGGTGAGCGCGACCGGCGCCCACACCTCGGCGGTGCCCCCGCCGGGCAGCGGTTCGGTGCCCCGGGTCCACAGCGCCGGGGTGTCGGCGGTGAAGGGGCGGTACGGGAAGTCCGCGCGGGCGTACTGCCAGTCGGCGTAGGCGGGCAGGTCGCCGGGCCCGTACAGCCGCAGGCCCTTGCCGGTGAGTTCGGCGGCCGTGGCGCGCAGCGGGGCGTCGGGGTGGCCGGGCGGTGGCACCCGGTTGCCGCAGTACCGCTCGACCCCCTCGGCTATCGCGGCGACGCGGGCGCCCTCCGGGTCGCCGAAGGTGGTACCGAGGGACACCCGGTCGGCGGGCCAGAGGCCCAGTCTGCGGGCGTCGGATATCTCCGCGGTGAGCGCGGTGTAGCGGGGCGGGGCGCCCGCGGGGTGTTCGACGGGCTTGACCTTGCGGACGATGCCGCAGACGGGGTCGACGAGTGCTTCCGGCGGCAGCGCCGTCATCGCAGGATCTCCTTGGCGGGGTCGGTGGGGGCGGGGCGGGCGGTGAGGACGGGCAGTCGCAGGACCACCCCCGCCGGGTCCACCTCCCGGCGGGAGGCGAGCAGCCGGACGGCGGTGACCGGGTCGTCACCGGTGTGCGGATTGCGGGCGTGGGCCGGGAAGTGGTGTCCGGCGATCTCCAGGCGCAGCCGGGTGCCCGCGGCCAGTCGCCGGGCGAGCCGCCCGAGGTCCACGGTGAACTCGGTCCGCGCCCCGGCTGGTCGCTCGCGGCGGACGATGCCGACGGCGAGCCGTTCGGCCGTGCCCTTCGGGGTGAGGGCGACGAGCCGGGCGGCCCAGTCGGCGGACGGGGTGTCCGCGGTGGCCCGCAGGTGTACCCGCACGGGACCGACGACATCGAGCGGGCGCGGCAGCGGTGGGGTGACCAGCAGGCAGCGGTCGGGCGGCCCGTCGGCGGGGACGGTCAGGTCCCCGGACCGCACGGGCCGGGCGGGGTCGGCGGTGAAGCGGGGGCCGCGCAGCAGACGCAGGTCCGGTGCGTGTGGTGCGCCCTCCGTGCCGGCGGGCAGCCACCAGGGGCTGTCGCCGAGCGCGATCGCGCCATGGTGCCCGGGGGCCAGGTCGCCGGCGAGGGCGCGGCGGGCCCAGCGCGCGTACAGCCCACCGAGATCGAGACGGTGTGCCGGGCGGGCGTCGGGGCCGGGCCGGGAGACGAGGCCGTGTCCCCAGGGGCCGAGCAGCAGCCGCGCCGAGGGGCCGCCCCAGCGCCGCCACAGCGCGACGGTGTCCTCGGTGAAGTGGTCGTGGTGCCCGCCGACCGCCAGCAGGGGCATACCGGCGCGCTCCGCGTCCGCCAGGAGCCGTCCGCGTCCGTGCCGCCGCCACAGGCCCGGCCAGGAGGGCAGGCTCCGCCCGAGCCGTTCGGGCAGGCCGGTCAGCGGCAGGTGGGTGAGCAGTGCGGGGTCCGCGGCGAGGGACTTGTCCAGCGCGTCCTCGTCGGAGTCCGGCCGGTCCCCGTGGGCGGCCCACCAGGCGGCCCGGGTCCACAGCCGTTCGGGGCCGGAGGGTTCGCGGGCCGTCTCGGCGGCGCCCAGCGCGGGCACCGCGGCGATGACGGCGTCCGGGCGGGCGTCCGGGCGGGTGCCGAGGACGAGGGCGCAGTGGGCGGCGTAGGAGCCGCCGGCGGCCACCAACCGCCCGTCCGACCAGGCTTGCCGCCTGATCCAGCGGACGGTCGCCGCTCCGTCGGCGGCCTCGTTCTCGTAGGGCCGCCACTCCCCCGGCGACGCGTACCGGCCGCGTACGTCCTGCGCCAGCGCGGCGAATCCGCGTCGTGCCCAGCCCCGCAGCTCGGCCCGGTGCCGGCGCCGGTCGTACGGGGTACGGACGAGGACCGCCGGGAAGGGCCCGTCGCCGTCGGGCAGGTGCACGTCGGTGGCGAGCCCCGCGACGGCCTCGGTGCTGAGGGTCATCCGTCCCTCTTCGGCATCGGGGCGACGGCGGGCACGGGCAGCACGGGGTGCTCGGTGACGGTGAGGGCACGCAGGTCGACGCACCGCAGCCGCCGCCGCGCGGGCAGGCCGCCGGTGTCGGGGGCGGCGGTGGCCCAGCGGGTGAGGTCGTCGGCGAGCAGCGCGGCGAGGAGCCCGGCCGCGGGCGCGGTGAGCGGGACGGGCGGGCCGGAGGTGCGGGGCCCGCTCCAGTAGGCGGCCAGTTCCCGGTGCGCGGGGGTCGCGGCGAGCCGGCGGGCCCGGACGTGGGCCGAGGTGACGTCCCCGGGAGCGGCGGCGAGGGGTTCGACGTACGCCTGCCGGCCCTCTCGGTGGCAGCGCAGCCAGGCCACGCCCCGCTCGGGCAACCGGTCGGCCGCCTCCCACAACCCGTCGGGCACGGGCCCGTCGAGGCACCAGACGACGGCGGCGGGCTCTCCTTCGAGCAGTTCGTCGAGCGTGACCGGCGAGCGGCCGGTGTCCCGTGTGCGGGGTTCGGCGCCCAGGGCGCGCAGGTGGGCGGCGAGCGGTCCGGTCAGCACCGGGTCGCCCAGCAGCCGGACGTCCCGGCGGGCCGCCGGCCATGAGGGGTTCCGCGTCTCCGCGGCCAGGTATCCGGCCTCCTCGAACGCCCGCACGAGCCGGGCGAGTTCGCCGGTGGAGGGCCCCGGGGCCGCTCCGGAGAGCGCGGCGAGCAGGGCGTCCTCGTCGGCGTCCGCCGTGCGCACGCTCAGGAACTCCCCGTCGGCCGTGCGGACGGCAAGCCCCCTTCCGGGTACGGCGACGACCTCGACACCGGGGGCGAGCTGACTGCGGGACACGTGGGTCCTCCTGGGGAGACGGGGGCTGCGGGATGGGCGTGGGCCCGCCCGGAAGGCAACGGGCGGGCCCACGGTCAGGGGTTCGGCTCGCGCCTACTCCTCGGTGTCGTCGAAGGGGTTCTCGACGAGGGCGTTGGAGTGGGAAGCGGAGTCGTGGGCGAGCTGACCGGGGTCGGCGATGGGCGCGAAGACCTGTTCGTTGTCCATGAACTCTCCTTGTGGATCAGGGAAGTCGCGGCGTCCGGTTGAGCACCGCGAACAGCACTCTAATGAATCTGATTTTCATATTCTAGTACTCAGGGGCACCGAGTGATCGGGAAGAGGGTGATCCGGGTAACACACCGGCCATCCCCCCTCGGGGTCCCGGCCCACCCGGCCGGCCACCCGCAGCACATCGGCGAGCAGCCCCGGAGTGACGACCTCCTCCGGCGTCCCGTCGGCCACCACCCGGCCCTCGCGCAGCGCGACGATCCGTTCGGCGAACCGGGCGGCGTGGCCCAGGTCGTGCAGCACCATCACCACCGTCAGGCCGCGTTCCGCGCGCAACCGGACCACCGTCCGCAGCACGTCGAGCTGATGGTGCAGATCCAGATACGTGGTCGGCTCGTCCAGCAGCAGCACCCGGGTGTCCTGGGCGAGCGCCATCGCCAGGCGCACCCGCTGCCGTTCGCCCCCGGAGAGGGCGTCGACGTCCCGGTCGGCCCACCGCTCCACCCCGACGTCGCGCAGCGCCCGGCGTACGACGGGATCGTCGCCCTCGCGCAGCATGCCGAGCGGGCCCCGGGCCGCGTACCGCCCCTGGCGCACCAGGTGACGTACCGTCATGCCCGGTACGGCGGGGGCGGACTGGTGCAGCAGCGCCACCCGCCGGGCCGTGGCACGCCGGGAGAGCCCGGCGAGGTCCTCCCCGCCGAGCAGGACGCGGCCCCGGTCCGGCCGCAGCAGCCCGGCGGCGAGCCGCAGCAGGGTCGACTTGCCGCAGCCGTTCAGGCCGGTGAGCGCGGTCAGTTCGCCCGGCCGGACCGTCAGGTCGACGCCTTGCAGCACGGGTCGGCCGGGGTAGCCGAAGTGGACGCCCTCGACATGGATTCCCGTGGGTTCGGTCATGTTCTGTCCTTTGTCGACATCAGAAGGTCCGGCCCGGCGCGCGGCGCACGACGACCAGCAGCAGCGCGGCCCCGAGGCAGGCGGTGAGCGCCCCGACCGGCAGGACCAGCCGGCCGGAGTCCAGCACGAGCGCCAGCAGTCGCGAGGACGCCTGCGCCGCCGCGTCCGCCCCGCCCACCACGACCGCGCCCACCAGGGCCGCGCCGGGCAGGGTCACCCGCAGGTCGGCGCCGAAGACGGCCACGGCGAGGTGCGGGGCGAGCAGCCCGACGAACCCCAGGGCGCCGACGGCGGCCACCGCGCCCGCCGTCAGCGCCACCGCGCACAGCAGGGCGAGGCCGCGGGCCCGCCGGACGGACAGCCCCGAGGCGAGGGCGGTGTCGTCGCCGCAGCGCAGCAGGGTCAGCGGCCCGGCCAGCAGCCAGGCGGTGGTGCCCCAGGCCAGTGCCCACGGCCACAGCAGATGCCAGTGCTGCCACACCCGGCCCTCGGTGGTGCCGATCAACCACTGGACGACGCTGCCGAGTTCGCCGGGCGCCACCAGCAGCACCATGGCGGTGAACCCGCCGAGCACCGCCGACACCAGCACTCCGTGCACCGCGGTCCGCGCCGGGTCGCCGCCGCCGCGCCCGGCGAGCAGCCAGAGCAGCGATGCCCCGGTGCAGCCGCCCGCGCACGCGGCGACGACCACGGCCAGGGGCGAGTCCCACCCGGCCAGTCCGAGGCCCGTCGCGACGACCGCCCCGAGCACCGCGCCCGGTGTCACGCCCGTGACCTCGGGCCCGGCGAGGGGGTTGCGCAGTGCCGACTGCAGGACGAGTCCGGCCACCGCGAGACACGCTCCCGCACCGAGGGACACCAGCAGCCGGGGCACCCGGAGCTGGAGCAGGATGTGCCGCTCCGTCGCGTCACCGCCCCCGGCCAGCACGTCCCACACGGCCCCCGGGGTCATGCCGCGCCCGGCCACGAGTTCCCCCGCGGCGCAGAGGACGGCCAGGGCCGCGAACAGGACGAAACGGCGGCTCATCGGGCTCCTCCCGGGTCCTCGGAGCCGGGGGCCGGTGTCGCGTACGGGAGGGCGGCGGGCCCGGCCGGCGGGTCCTCGCGCCCGCCTGCCGGTCTCCGCCGTCCCGACCGCAGCAGGGCGACTCCCGCCGGTACGCCGAGCAGCGCCGTCCAGGCGCCGGCCGGGGTCTCCACGGGGGCCAGGGCCAGCCGGGCCGGTACGTCGGCGACGGCCACGACGGCGGCGCCCCAGGCCGCCGACCAGGGCAGCCAGCGCACGGCACCCGCCGTCGGGGCGAACCGCCGGGCCAGGTGCGGCGCGAGGAACCCGACCCAGGCCACCGGCCCGCACACCGCCGTCACCGGCGCGATCAGCACGACGGCGATGGCCAGGGCCGCCAGCCGGGCCCGCTGGGCGCGCACCCCCAGCGCCCGCGCGTCCTCGTCGCCCAGTCTCAGCACCGACAGCACCGGCGCGCACAGGACGAGCGCGGGAACCGACAGCAGCAGCCACGGCCACAGCCCGGTGACGTCGTCCCAGGTGCGGGCGGAGAGGGAGCCGAGGAGATAGCGGTAGATGAGCTGGAGGTCGAGCTGGTCGGCCATGACCATGAGCACCAGCAGCACGGCCTGGAGCGCGGCGGCGACCGCGGCGCCGGTCAGCAGGACGGCGGACGGACCCCGGCCCAGCCCGGCGGCGAGCAGCGTGAGCCCGCCGCCGAGCACGGCCCCGCCGATGGCCGTCAGGGGCTGCGCGACGGCGGGCAGCGACAGGGACAGGACGAGCGGCGCGGCCACCCCGAGCGCGGCCCCCGAGGACACTCCCAGCATCTCCGGTACGGCCAGCGGGTTGCGCAGCGCCTCCTGGAGCACCAGCCCCGCCGCGCCCAGACAGGTGCCGGCGACCAGCGCCAGCAGCAGCCGGGGGACGCGCAGTTCGCCGACGACGATCCCGGCGAGGGTGGCGTCCCCGTCCAGCAGCGCACCGGGCAGCAGGTGCGGCGGTACGTAGGGGGTGCCGAGGCTCAGGGCACAGACGGACGACGCGGTCAACAGCACGGCCAACAGGACGAATTGGCCGGTTACGGCGTGCCGTCGTGCGGACGGCTCGGCGTCCGCGTCCGGCTCGGGCGATCTCATCGCAGCGCGGCCGTGGCCTCGTCGAGGACGATGCCCAGGGAGCGGGTGCCGCGGCCCTTGGCCCAGACCTCGGAGTCGACCTCGTGGACGTCACCCTCGCGCACCGCGGGGATCTTGCCCCACAGGGGGTTCTCGGCCAGCTTCTCCGAGAGGGTGCCGTCGGTGCCGCCGAAGCTCATCGTCTCGACGAACAGCACGTCGACGTCGGCGGCGAGGATCTCCTCCAGGCTGTAACTGCCCTCCACGCCACGGGACTTCCAGGGGTAGTCGGCGAGCTTGGGGAACAGGCTGGCGGTCACGTCGGTCTCCGGGGTGGCGACGCCGAAGTTCTCGTCGCTGCCGTAGATGACGAGGGCGGTCCTGTCGCTCGGGGACTTCTCGGCCGCGGCGAGCTTGACACGGAAGGCCCGCTCCGCCCGCTCGCCCTCGGCGGTACGGCCGGTGAGCGCGGCGACGTCGCGCAGGTAACCCACGCTGTCCTGCCAGGACTCTGGCTGCATCGGCCAGAACGTGGTGGCGTCCTCGAGCGCCGGGGCGAGCTTGCCGTGCGTGTCGCCCAGGCCGATCACGAGGTCGGGCTTGTGGGCGAGGATCGCCTCGACCTCGGGGGCGATGAACCCGCCGGGTATGACGTCGACGGCCTTCGCCTTCTTCGCTCCCAGGAAGCCGGGGTGGGCGAGCAGCGCGCTGTTGGTGGCGGTGGGGACGACACCCAGTTCGGTGAGGATGTCGTCGCAGAGGGCGAAGAGGCAGACGATGCGCTCGGGGCGCTTGCCGAGGGAGACCTCGACGCCGCCGGTGTCGGTCAGCCGGGTGGTCGCCTCGATGGGTTCGACCGTGACCTCGGTCCGCGGGCCGGGGGCGCCGTCCGCGCTCGCGGGTTCGGTGGCGGTGCCGCAGTTGGCCAGGAGCGGGGTCAGTAGCACCGCGGCGATCCAGCCTCGGACGCATCGTGACGGTGAGCGCAGCATCGAAGCCCTCGCTTCTTCTCGGGGAGCCGGAACGCCACGAAGATACATGATAATCATTTTCATGAGATCGCTCCGAGCCCCTGCCGCGTCGTCCCTGGAGGCCCCATGACCATCCCCGCCCCGCCCGCCGTGCTGTTCGTCTCCGACCACCGGGCGGGGACCGTCCAGGTGCTGACCGTGCCGGACGGGGTGCGCGTCGGGTGTCTCACGGGTCGTCATCTCTCCGAGCACGCCGGGTTCCTGGCGTTGCCGGGCGGGCGGGTGGCCTGCGTGGACGACCGCAGGGGCGAGCTGCTGGTGCTCGATCCCTACGGCGAGCACCTGGTGGAGACCGCGGTCCCGGTGGCCGGCCCGGCCGAGCACCTGGCCTGCGACCCGGCCGGCCGCCGACTGGCCGTCACCACCGGTCTGGGCGCGAACGGCGCACCCTGGTCGGACCTGTTGACGGTCGTCGACCGGGAGACGGGCGAGGCGGCGAGGGTCCGTACCCGCGTGGGCGAACCGGGTGTGACGGTCCTGGGCGGCGGCGATCCGCTGGTCGTCCTGCGGCACCGGGAGCCCGGCGCGCTGGCCGTGCACCGCTTCGCCGGCCTGCTCACGGCCCCGCCCGGCTGCCCCCGGGCCGAGCCCCACGGCCGGCTGCCGCTGCCGGACGACGGGCACGGGGACGCTCAGGACCCCGACGCCGGGCGGGTGTTCGCGGCCACCGGAGAGGGGGTGCACCGGGCCCGCCGGGAAGGTGACACGCTCGTCGAAGAGGCGGTGATCCCGTGGGGATCGTCCGCGCGGGGCTGGTACCTGCGTCTCGACACCCGGCGCCGGGCCCTGTGGTCCACGCTGCGCGGCGGTCCCGGGGACCCGTCGCGGTGGCCGGAGTGGACCAACGAGGCGTGGTGCCACGACCTCGGCTCGGGCCGCACGGTACGGACGGAACTCGGTCCCGGTCTGGTGTTCCGCCTGGCCCTCGCCCGGCAGCACACCGCCTTCACCCGCATCCACCCCGAGGGCGACGAACTGGTCCTGCTGGACGCCGGTCACACCGCCCGCCGCGTCCCCCTGCCCGCCATGGCCGGCGCCCCCCGGCGCGGCGGCACCCCCTGGGAGGGCGTCCAGCGCCGGGCGGTGGCCGCCTCACCGGGCTCGGACTGGGTCGCCGTCACCCGGGGCGGCCACGGCGAGGTCCACCTCGTGCACGCGGCGACGGGCGACGAGGCACCCCCCGTACACCTGGGGACGCCCCTCGATCACGGCGGTCACGCGGTCCTGCGCACCCGGGACGACGGCGCCGAGGGCGATCCCGTGGGCCGGTGAGGCGGCACGTCCGGAAGGGCGCGAAGAGGGACGCCCCGGCCACCTCGGCGGCCTCACGGACGGTCACCCGGGCCCGGGAGACCGCTCGGCCGTCGCGCCCGCCATCGTGCGGGCCGCGTCGAGATAGGCGAGGACGAGTGGCCGCCGGTCGTCGTGGCGGGCGGCCACGGCGAGCCGGGCCGGGGAGATGCCGCGGACCGGCAGGGCGAGCACGTCGTCACGGACGACCAGCGGGGCGTTGCCGGTGGCCAGCAGGGCCACTCCCTGGCCGTTGGCCACGGCCTCGTGGGTCTCCTCGGCGCTGGTGACCACGGCGCCGACGCGCGGCGGGCGGCCGTCCCGGGCGTCCAGGGCCAGCCAGTGGTCCCGCAGTGGGCCCGCCTCCGGGGGCAGGGCGAGGAAGGGCTCGTCCATGAGGTCGGTGAAGTCGACCTTCCCCTCGGGGTCGGCCGCGGCCCGCTCGGCCAGGGGGTGGCCGGCCGGCAGCGCCACCAGGCGCGGCTCGCGGGCCACCACCACGTACCGGTAGCGGTCGGCGTCGGGCAGCGGCAGCCAGACGAGGGCCACGTCGCTGGACCCGTCCGCCAGCCCTGTGGTGGGATCGGCCCAGTTGACCTGGCGCAGCACGGGCCGTGCGTCCGGGTGCCGGGAAGTGAGGCGGGTGCGCAGGGCGGGGAGCAGCCCGCGCCCCGGGCTGGTGGACATGCCGACCGTCAGGACGCCCTGCCCGGCCGTCCTGGCCGCCCGCACCGCGGCGCGGGCCCGGTCCCAGGCGGCCAGCACCTCGCGGGCGTACGGGAGGAGGGCTTCACCGGTGCGGGTCAGCCGCACGGTGCGCCGGTCCCTTGCGAACAGCTCCGCGTCCAACTGCTTCTCCAGCATGCGTATCTGCTTGCTCAGCGCCGGCTGGGAGACGAACAGGTGCTCGGCGGCCCGTGTGAAGCTCAACTCGTCAGCGACCGCCACGAAGTAGCGCAGGTCGCGCCCGTGGACATCCATAACGCATGGCTATCACAACGGGTCTTGGACGCCGTCGCGGTACGGGGCGAAGGATGGGACCTGGCCGGCGGGGAAAGCCCCGGGCGGCCGTCGACGAGGGAGACGCGGAGATGAGCGAGCAGGCCAAGGTGTGGCTGGTCACCGGTGCGAGCAGCGGATTCGGACGGGCCATCGCGGAGGCGGCCGTCGCCGCCGGTGACACGGTGATCGGCACGGCCCGGCGGCCGGAGGCGCTGGCGGATCTGGTCGCCGCGCACCCGGACCGGGTGGAGGCGGTCCGTCTCGACGTCACCGACGGCGAGCTGATCGACGCGGTGGCGGCCGATGTCCTGTCCCGTTACGGCCGCGTCGACGTGCTGGTGAACAACGCCGGCCGCACCCAGGTGGGCGCGTTCGAGGAGACCACCGACCAGGAGCTGCGCGACCTGTTCGAGCTGCACGTGTTCGGTCCGGCCCGGCTGACCCGGGCGCTGCTGCCCCAGATGCGGGAACGGGGCAGCGGCTCGGTCGTGAACATCAGCAGCTTCGGCGGGCAGCTCTCCTTCGCCGGGTTCTCCGCCTACAGCGCGACCAAGGCGGCGCTGGAACAGTTGTCGGAGGGTCTGGCCGACGAGGTGGCGCCGTTCGGCGTCAAGGTGCTGATCGTGGAACCCGGCGCCTTCCGCACCAACCTGTTCGGCGCGAACGCGGCCTACTTCTCCCAGGAGATGCCGGCGTACGCGCGGACGGTGGGCGCGACCCGCCGCTCGGTGCGGGGCGGCGACGGCGGCCAGCCCGGTGACCCGGCCAAGGCCGCGGCCGCGATCCGGCTGGCCCTGGACGCCGAGAAGACACCGCTCCGTCTCGCTCTGGGCGGTGACGCGGTGGACTTCCTGACCGCGCACCTGGACTCGGTGCGCGCCGAGCTCACCGAGTGGGAGAAGGTCTCCCGGTCGACGGACTTCGACGAGCGGTGACCACCATGGCCCGCCCCGGGCAGTCGTACGGGGAGGCACCGCGGCCTCCCCGCACCACCGGCGACGGCGGGGGTGCGGGGGCACTGCTTCCTAGGCGGCGGAGTCCGACGGACGCAACCCGCGCAGCGGCTCGGCGAGTTCGCGCTGGTAGAAGTCGATGAATCCGTCGGGGTCGGGGCCCGCGTTCTGCATGACCAGCCGGTCGAAGCCGGCGTCGGCGTACCGCTGGGCGGCCGCCAGATAGCGGTCCGGGTCGGGGCCGCAGGCGAACTTGCCGAGGACGTCCTCCAGGCGCACCGTGGTGGTGGCGGCCTCGAAGTTGGCGGGGTTGGGCAGTTCGCTCATCACCTTCCACCCCGTCAGCGCCCACCGGGAGGTGCGCAGGACCTCCTCGGCGGCGGAGCGCTCGTCCTGGGCCCAGGCCATCGGCACCTCGGCGTAGCCGGGTCCGGAGCCGCCGGCGTCCCGGTAGTGCCGGACGATCGACGCCTTGTCCTCGGTGGCGAACAGGCCGTCCCCGAGTTCGGCGGCGACCGCCGCCGACTTGGGGCCGCTGGCCGCCACCGCGATGAGGGGGAGCCGCTCGGGCAGGTCGAAGACCCGGGCGTCCGCCAGCTTCAGGTGCTTGCCCTCGTAGGAGTGGTAACCGCCGCTCCACAGCAGGCGGATGATCTCCAGGGCCTCGCGCAGCAGTTCGTGCCGGCCGCGGACGGTCTCGGGGAAGCCGGGTCCGACGACGTGCTCGTTGAGGCGTTCGCCGGAGCCGACGCCGAGGACGAAACGGCCGCCGGAGACCAGGGCGAGGGTCGCCGCGGCCTGCGCGATGATCGCGGGGTGGTAGCGGACGGTCGGACAGGTCACGCCGGTCACCAGGCCGATGCGTTCGGTCCTGGCCGCGATGGCGCCCAGCACGGTCCAGGTGAAGGAGGAGTGTCCCTGGACGTCCAGCCAGGGGTGGAAGTGGTCGCTCATCTCGACGAAGTCGAAGCCGGCCGCCTCGGCGCGGACCGCCTGCCGGACGAGTTCTTCCGGACCGAAGGCCTCGGAGGCCAGTTTGTACCCGATTTCCATGGTCCGACCCTGGCACCCGGCGCGGCCGGACCCGGGCAGACAGCACCGTGCCGCTCCCCCGCCGCCATCCGAACGGCGGGCGCGCGGTCACCGCCGGCGCGGGTTGCGGCTCGGCGGGAACGGGCCGAACAGGCCGTCGTACTCCCCGGTGTCGTCGAGGAAGAGGTCGGCGGGGCCGGTGTCGCGCACGGTCGCGTGCAGGCGCTCCACCAGGGCCGGCACGGGGTCGACGGCCAGTCCGAGCGCCTCGGCGGCGCGGGCCTGGGCGGACGGCAGTGCCGGGTCGTCGGCGAGCAGGTCGCGCCGGAGGAAGGAGGCGGCGGTGCGCATGGCATCCAGGTCGCCGTTGTCCGAGAATTTCAGGCAGTCCCGCCAGTACGGCAGGCCGATCAGGAGGACCAGCGCTTCGGAGAGATCCGGGGCGATAATGCCCGCCTCGCCTTCGCTGCTGGCATACCACACGGGACGTTCGGGTTCATCGCCGCTCACATAGAATGCGCCGCCCGTGGAATCCCCGGCAATCACTTCGAGAGATGCTCCGGACGCAAGCCGCGGGGCGTCCGTGTACGCGGTGCGCCGGATGTCGAATTCAAAGGGATGCGCGAGCAGTTCGGCGAGGTTCTCGTCCTCGCGTATACGTCGCAGCAATTCAGCGGACCGGGACATGCGGCAACGGTAGCAGCCTTCGGATTCCGGCGTTGCCGTCACCGGGGACCCCGTACTGGATCTGCCCGGCTAAGGGCCCCCTCCGCGCTCCTGCGCGGAGGGGGCCCTCTGCCGGGCGACGGCTGCTCGGCCTCCCGTGCGGCATGACCTGACGGGAGGTCCTCGATCAGCGTCTCCTACTCGTCGGCGGCGGGTTCCGGCCCGCCCAGCCCGACCAGCTCCGGCCGCTTCTCGCGAGAACCCCAGTCGAGGATCTCGCGAAGGTTCCGAGACAGGTTCTCCTCGTCGACCCGGGCTTCGCTCAGGTCCACCTCGACGGGCGTCGAGATCTCAAGAGCCTCCGCGTCCTCGGCGGTGAATTCCAGCGTGAGAACCAGATCGGACAGCCGCACGCTTCGAAGGCAACCGTAGACGGTGAAGCCCCGCTCCGTGGAGACGTTGTAGGAATCCATGCCGGACTGGATTTCCTGCTCATCAGGTTCATACGTGGATCGCTGAATTGAGAACGATCGCGGGACGCCGGCCTCATCCACTCCGGCGAAGCCCACCTCCAGGGCCTCTTCGTCCTCGTAATCCTCGAAGAACCCGACCTCTGCGGCGGTCAATCTCATCATTAGCGTCTCCTCCTTCCAGCTATCCATGACCCGGCTCCCTTGACGCCGGACCATTCGTACGTGACCGACACTCCCAACTCCCTGACCATACGGTTCATCGCACCCTTGCAGCGCGAACAGGGGGGGAGTTGGCCTTGCATCCTCACTATATCGCCGGCGCTCAACGGGAACTTTCCGGCGAAGGGGTCGTTCGGGAGCGAAACCTTCGGCCCCGTGGAGGCGCCCGCCATACGCGAGAATCGATGCTCCGTGTGCGTGAAAGCCGAGTTATTGGGATACCCGAGCGCAGCCTCTTCGGGTGTCATATCCCCGCTCTCCAGCGAGAGGTTCCTCGTACTTCCGTCCGGCGAGGTCACAGAGATACCGCACATGTGACCGTTGCCACCGGTGTTGTGCACCAGGACCGGCGTGGCTCCCGCCAGCACGTAGTACGTGTGGACGTCGGTGACCGTGAGGTTGTGGACCGTCGCCTCGGGCGCCGTCCACGCCTCGACCGTGGTGATCTGGACCCAGGTGCCCGAGGACGTCTGGACCCACTGGCCGGGCTTCAGGTCACCCGCGTCGACCCACTCCCGCAGCGTCGGCACCCAGAACGGGTGGCCGGCCGTGGCGGTGACCGTGGTGGTCGTGGCCTTGGCGGCGGAGGAGCCGTCATGGACCGTGAGGGTGATGCGGACCAGGTCCTTGCGGCCCTTGCCGACGATGGTCGCCGCGGCCGTCTGGACGGAGGTCTTCCCCGTCCTCGGGTCGGTGGCCACCACCTTGTCGCCGGCCCTGACCTTCTCGATCGGCTTGGTGGAGCCGTCGGCCATCAGCACCAGCGTTCCGGGCCGGAAGCTGTTGACCTCGCAGGTCTGGGCCTGGACCTGGTTGTGCACCTCCTCCTTGGCGCTCTCCTTGGCCTCCTCCCGGACCTCCTTGGCGACCTTCTTCACCGCCCGCTGCACCTGCCGGGGCTTGGGCCGCGGCCTCGGCTGGGAACGGGGCTTGGCCCGCGGCTTGGGACGGGCCGCCGCCTTCCGGGCCGCCGCCCTGCGCGCCGCCGCCTTCTTCGCCGCGGCGCGCGCCGCGCGGGCCCGCGCCTGGGCCGCCGCCCTGCGCGCCGCCGCGCGCTTGGCCGCCGCACGGGCCGCCGCCCGCTTGGCCGCCGCGCGGCGGGCCGCCGCCGCCTTCCGGGCCGCCTCCCGGCGGGCCTTGGCCGCGGCACGCTTGGCGGCCTCGATCGCGCGCTTGCGCGCCAGGGCCGCGGCACGCCGGGCCGCCGCCTGCGCCGCCTTGCGGGCCGCGATCATCGCCGCGCGGCGGGCCGCCGCGCGGATCGCCGCCTGGATGGCGATCCGGGCCGCGATCCCGATCAGCACGGGGAAGAACTCGCCCGACGGGTCGGAGAAGGTGGCCGGCGCGTTGTTGCTGTAGGCGTACGGGTTCATCGTGGCCGGCTGGCCGTAGTCGACCATCGGGTCGACCTGGAGGAACCGGCCGGTGGCCGGGTCGTAGTCGCGGGCGCCCAGCCTGGTCAGGCCGGTGTCCTCGTCGACGGTGCCGCCGACGAAGCCCCGGTGTCCGGGCCAGGACGTGGGCTGCTGCCCGCGGGCATCGCCGAACGGCGTCGACTTGCGCCGGGTGACCCGCATCGCCGTGTCCGCCATGTCCACGACCGTGTGCGAGGTGCCGTGGTGGTCGGCCAGCATGAGCTGCCGGACACCGCCGGTCGCGCGGACCGCCGTGGAGCCGTCCGGGAGCGGATAGAAGCGTTCCGCCTTCGCGCTGGTGTTGGCCGCGTTGACGGTCAGCTCGGCCTCGGCGAGGTAGAGCGTGCGGCTGCCGTCCGCGCCGGTGCGGATGAGGCGGTCGCCGTCCGCGCCGTAGAGGTACGACGTGGTCTTCGTGCCGCCGCCCTCGACCGGCTCGGTCACCTTGCGCAACTGGCCCTCGACGTCGTATTCGAGCGTCTGGTCGGTGCCGCCGTGCTGGCGCCCGGTGGTGTTGCCGGCCTTGTCGTAGCCGAAGGTGGCGACGGACTCGCCGTGCGGGCCGGTCGACCTGACCTCGGCCAGCGCGTTGGGCCCGCCGACGCCCTGCTTGCCGTAGACGTACTCGCGGGTGACGTCCTTGGCGGTGTCGCCGGTGGGGTCGTGCTCGACGAGCCCGGTGCGGTTGCCCGCCTCGTCGTACCGGAAGGACTGCCAGTACGCCTCCGGACCGCCGACGGTGTCCTTCGACGGGGCCGCCGCGCAGGTGTCCGCCGTCTTCGACGTCCAGGCCGAGGTCATCTGCCGGAGCTGGTCGTAGACGAAGCACTGCGTGTCGGTCGCGCCGGAGCCCTCGGCCGCGTCACCGGGCACGTCGGTGATCTTGGTGACGTTGCCGGCCTCGTCGTACCCGTACCGCGTCTCGCTGATGCGGCCCGGGGTGAGCGAGCGGTCGAAGGTGGCCGTCTGCAAGCGCCTGGTGAACTCGTCGTAGACGTAGGTGCCGTACACCTGCCGGCCGGCCGGGCCCGCGTCGGTGCGCAGGATCTCGCCGAACGCCGAGTACTGCGCGTTGGCCAGATACGTGGACGCGCCGCCGATGAAGACCGGCAGGTCGTCGGAGTTGTACCGGAACACGACGCGCTCGGTGACCAGGCCGCCCACGCCCGGCACGGAGGCCCAGGCCAGGTTGCCGGTCGGAGTGTAGGCGTACTCGTACTCGTAGGAGCCGGCCAGGCCGGTCTCCTCCTGCGGGATCACCGTCCGGGTCTTCTTCACCCGGTAGGCGTCGTCGTAGGCGACGACCTCCTCGCGGTACTCGCGGCCGTTGTCGTAGCGGATCTGCGCGGTCGGCAGTCCCTTGGCGAGGGAGTCGTACGTCCATTCCACGCGCTTGGGCCCGGTGGCGCTGCCCTCGCGCAGGGTGGTCGGCCGGCCGCCCGCGTCGTAGGTGGTGAACAGGGACCGCTTGAACGGGTCGATGGTCTCGACCACGTTGTCCGCGTTGTCGTACCGCAGTTCGGTACGGCCGCCGTCGGGGTCCGTGACCGCGGTCTGGCGACCGCGCTTGTCGTACTCGAAGGTGGTGACGGCACCGCCGGGCGCGGTCACCTTGCGCAGGTTGTCGAAGTCGTCGTACTCGTAGAGGGTGTCCCGCCACTTGGTCCGGGCCTCGTCGGTGTACTCGCGCAGCTTCTCCACCCGGCCCTCGGCGTCCTCGAAGGTCGCCGTGACCGTGTCGCCCTTCGGCGGGATCGTCGTGGAGACGTCCCCGTCGCGCTCGGTGGTGGTGCGCAGCTTCTCCGTGCCGCGGTAGTAGGTGACCTCGGCGGTGGGCTGGCCCAGGCCGTCGAAGGTCACGCGGTTCTGCGACGGGACGTCCTGGTCGCCGACCTGGAGGAGCTTCGGCTCGGGATCGGCGGCGTTGTAGTAGCCGTCGTTCTCCTTCCAGACCCGTCCGGCGCTGTCGTAGAAGGTGTCGTTGACGATCCGGCCCGCGCCGACCGCCTTGTCCTGGGTCTGCCGCTCGCGCAGCAGGCCGTCGAGGATCTCGTACGACACGGCGTACTCGCCGTTGTCCTTCAGCGTCCGCGAGGTGACGACCGTGGGGCCGTCGCGGCGGACGGTGTAGTCGTAGGTGGCCGTGGGGGTCTGGGTCTTGGGGTCGCGGTCGATCTCCCAGACCTTCAGGAGCCGGCCCAGCGGGTCGTACTCCATGGTGGCCGTCCTGCCGTTGGCGTCCGTCTCGGTCAGCGGCAGGCCGCGGACCTCGTCGAACACCGTGGTCTCCGTGTGCCCCAGGGGGTCGGTGGAGATCTGCTCGACCGGGCGGGCCACGGTCTCGGGCTCGTACCGAATCCACGTTCTGCGGTTGTCCGCGTCCCAGGTCGCGGTCTCCCGGCCGTGGATGTCGTACTCGGTGCGGTCGATGGTGATGTACCCGTCGCCGGTGCCGTTCAGTTCCTGCACCTCGGTGGGCAGGCCCTTGACGGGGGCCGCGCCGAAGGCCAGGTCGTCGTAGAGCGTGCGGGTGTCCTCCACGACCTCGCCGCCGGTGCTGCCGCAGGCGCCGAGCACGGTCCTCTCCCGTGACTCCAGCTCGATCAGGTACGCGCCGGTGTTGCGGGCGTAACTGACCGTGGAGCAGCGCACCTTGCCGCCGGGGCTGGTCTCCTCGACCTGGTACGGCAGTCCGTAGCTGTCGTACTTGGTGGTCTCGGTGGAGGTGCGCCAGGTGTCGCCCTTGACGCGTTCGCGGGTGCGGACGGTCTCCGGGCGGGTCATCCACGCCTCCAGGGGCGTGGTGCCGGCCCGGGTGCGGGTGGCCGTCCGCACCGCCCACGGGGTGGTGACGGTGGCGGAGTCGACCGGCCCGCCGTCGGAGGCGTAGCCGATCTGCTCCAGCATCTGGCCCTGGTACTGCGGCAGGTCCTGGTACTCGCCGCCGTCGCTGGTGGTGACGGTGGAGGTCCGGGTGCCGGAGGGCAGTCTGTCGCCGTGCAGGCCGCGGAAGTAGCGGTGCTCGGTGAGCTGCTTGACGTCGCTGCCGCCGCCGATGCGGGTGCGGACCCGTTCGTAGCCGCGGTACTGCGACCAGGTGCGGTGCTTGTTCTCGGTGAACTCGCTGTCGTCGTACGCCCAGCCGGCGCCGCCGAGGAACTCGTAGGAGGTCACCTTGGCGGGGCTGTCGGTGACCAGGTCCTCCTCGGTGACCTCGGTGACGAGGTACTTGTGGAACCAGTCCTTCACCGGGTTCAGGGCGCCCTTGGGCGTCCAGTACTGCGGGAAGCAGCGCATGGTGTTGGACTCGGGGGAGGCCGGCATCCGCTTCGGTTCCAGGACGCGGCAGTCGCGGTCGGAGTACTTCACCCCGATCCGGCCGCCGGTCTCGGTGTCGATGGCGTGGACCCGGTACCGGCTGAACGGCGGCAGGCCCTCGACGCCGTCGACCCGGTTGTCCATCTGGAGGCCGGCGAAGGTGACCTTCGGCATGGACGCGGTGGAGCCGGCGCCGTGCCCGGTGCGGGTGACGGACTCCAGCCACAGGGCGGGCGAGGTGCCGTCACCGGTGTCCGGGAAGGACTGCTCCAGGGTCCAGGAGTCGACCGGCTTCAGCGCGGTGCCGGCCAGCACACTGGTGGAGATCTTGGTCAGCCGCTTGGTCGACCAGAACGTCGGGGAGTACTTGTCGGTGCACTTGGCGCCGGCGGCGCACTCCTGGTCCAGCGGGGTGTCCGGCCAGTACTTGGCGTTGGCCGTGGTCCGCTTGGCCTCCGCGCAGTCGAACGCGGAGGTGGCGACGCACCGTTCGGCCAGGGTGAAGGCGACCCGGCCGGCCGGCAGGACGCCGAACAGCTTGTCGGAGCGCAGGCCGTAGTCGATGCGGGACAGTTGCGCGTTGCGGTCGTAGGCCGCCTGCTGGTCGGCCTTCATGTTCTGGCCGTAGTGGTTGGTCCACTTGGTCCACCACAGGGTCATGGCGTCGCCGAGCGGGTCGACGACGTAGTCCAGGTTCCAGCGGTAGACCTGCTTGCAGTCGGAGTCCAGGAACGCGGTGGCGTGGCACGGCTCGTCGGGGTGGTTACCGAACACCGGCACGGTGAGCGCCGAGTTGGTGACCGTGCCGTCCGGGGCGCCGGGCAGCTTGTTCAGACCGAAGTGGTACTGGGTGCCGTCGGTGGTGGTCAGGACCCAGTACTCACCGTCCTTGGAACCATTGGCGGCACCGGTCTTGCGCTGGAGGCGGGAGCCGTCGTCGTCGGCGGGGCGCCACTCGTCGGTGCCGTCCTTCTTGACGAGTTCGGTGGTGTTGCCGCCCAGCGACATCACCACGTGGTCGGAGCCCCAGCACAGGTCTCCGCTGTCGCCGGTGTTGTTGGGCTTCTTGCCGTCGACCTCGCCCTTGTCGTCCGAGCAGGAGCGGTAGCGCCGCTCGATGAAGCCGGGCTCGTAGTCCCAGCCCTCGGCGATCCAGGAGGACTGCGCGTTGGTGGAGGCGGTCCGGCCGTCCACGGCCTGCGAGGAGTAGGAGAGTTCGACCTCGGGCTGCGGGCCGCCGGGGACCTCGGGCGCCTCGATCGGGTACGTCCAGGCGAAGCCGCCGGAGGACGACCCGGCCATCCAGGAGCCGGACGGGGACAGGGAGGTCGCCTCATGGCTGCCGCCGGGTCCGGAGGCGGCGGCGGTCGCGGCGAACACGGTGGGCGCCGACGCCAGGTCGGCGGTCGCGGTGACGGTCCGCGCGGCCGGGTCGTTGGCGCCGGGCAGCGCGGTGCGGGTGCGGCACTTCTCCAGGTGCGGGGTGGTCAGCGCGCAGGCCGGGAGGCGGTAGAGGCGGAGCCGGGAGCCCCAGTCGCCGCCGTAGGTGTCCTTGACGGAGGCGTAGTCCAGCTCCAGCTCGACCGCGCCGGAGGCGGCGGGGGCCAGGCCCGTACCGGCCGGCGCGGCGGTGAACAGCACGCCGTTCACCCCGGCCCTGCGGGCGGCGGCCTGGTCCTCGACCCGGACCTGGACGGCGGTGCCGGGTGCGGCGGCGGCCCGCTTCGGGGCCGTGCCCCGGGTGCGGACGCCCTTGCCGGTGCCGCTCTCACCGGTGCCGCCCGGGGCCTGACGGACCCTCACCATGCGGTCCCGCACGGCGGTGGGGGCGGGCGTGCCGGTGGCCGCCGGGGTCCGCTTGGGCAGCTTGCCGCGGCGGTCGGTGACGAGGGTGGTGAAGGTGTCGGCGGTGACCTTTCCGGTCGTCGGCCGGAAGGCGCCCTCGGCGTCGTCCCGCGCCTTGGGGCGTTTCTTCTCGAAGTCCCTTCCCGGGACGGACTTTTCGCGTTGCACGCCCCCGGTGCGGGAGCTGCCGTCGGCGGCACTGGCGTCGTCGGGTATCAGTCCGACGAAGAGAATGAGTCCCACGAGAAGGGACACGGATCTGTGCCAGTGCGCGAGCCAGCGCAACTGTCTTATCAGTTGGTCCACTGAAGGACCTCCCCCTTACTCACTCTGTGTGATCGAGTGGTGAACGGTCAGACAGTAGGCCGTGAAGATCACCCTGGCAAGCAAAGCGGAGGCAATGCGATCATCCCCACTTCGCCCATGGGTGAGTAAAGAACTGCCCTGTGAACGTGTACTGTTCGGCGCTGCGGCCCGCGTGAATGGGCTCGCGGCGGACTCCGGGGGAGTTCGCACGGCAACGACTCCGGGGGGATTCGCCCATGCCAGTAACATCCCGAAGACAGCACCCGGCCGGGCGCTGGAGCCGCGCCGCGCTCGTCGCGGTGCTCGCCGGCGGGACGCTCGGACTGACACCGCTGACCTCGCTGGCGCCCGGCCCGGCCGCCGCGGCGGACTCCGCCCCCACGGCGTCCGCGAGCGCCGAGGAACGCGCGCTGGAACGGGCCGCCGAGACCGGTGAGCCGGTGGAGGTGGTGTCCGCCCGCTCCGAGACCAGCGAGACCCATGCCCTGCCCAACGGCAACCTGCGCACCACCCAGCACACGCTGCCGGTGCGGGTGAAGCGCGAGGGTGCCTGGCTGCCCGTCGACACCACCCTCACCGAGCGGGCGGGCCGGGTCCGGCCCGCGGCCGCACCCGGTGACGTCACCTTCTCCGCGGGCGGGGACACCGAGTTGGTGACCCTCGCCGACCGGGGCGGTGAACTGGCCCTCACCTGGCCCGAGGCACTGCCCGAGCCGGTGCTGGAGGGCTCCACCGCCACCTACCGCGAGGTCTTCCCCGGGGTGGACCTGGCGGTCCGGGCCGGCGTGGACGGCTTCAGCCAGGCCCTGATCGTCAAGACGCCCGAGGCCGCGGACCGTCCGGAGCTGGCCGAGGTCGGCTTCGGCCTGCGCACCCGGGGACTGACGGTGCGCGAGGACGCCACGACCGGCACCTTGCAGGCGGTGAACGCGGCCGGCCAGACGGTGTTCGCGTCCTCCACGGCCCGGATGTGGGACTCCTCCGGCGAGGCGGAGCAGGCCCCGGCGCCGGTGTCGAAGACGGCACGCACGACGGCCGCCGCCGCGCCGCAGGCCCCGGCGGCCGAGCCGGAGCCGTCCCCGCTGACCCCCGGCACCAAGAGCAGTGAGGTCGGCGTCGAGATCGCCGACGGCAAGATCCTGCTCACCCCGGACCAGGAACTGCTCGACGCCCCGGACACCGAGTTCCCCGTCTACATCGACCCGCGGATGACCGGCACCCGCGAGGCGTGGACGATCGCCTACAAGCCGCACCCGACCAGCAGTTACTGGAACGGCACCGGGTGGGGCGGCGGCACCACCAGCGAGGCCCGGGTCGGCTACGAGTCGTCGACCGGTGGCACCGCCCGTTCCTTCTTCCGGGTCGGCTCGAAGTTCCTGGCCGGCGTGAAGGTGGTCGACGCTCAGTTCCAGATCACCGAGACCCACTCGTGGTCCTGCACTCCGAAGCCGGTGGAGCTGTGGCTGACCGGCGGCATCTCCGCCAAGACCACGTGGAGCGCGCAGCCCTCCTGGTCGGCCCGGCAGGACAGCCGTGACTACGCGCACGGCAACGAGACCTACGGCTGCCCGAACAAGGCGGTCGACTTCACCGCCAAGGACGCGGCGGTCAAGGCGGCGGCCGGCAAGTGGGCCAACGTCACCTTCGGTCTGCGGGCTCCGGCGAGCGCGGAGGAGAACAAGGACGAATACAGTTGGAAGAAGTTCAGCCCGGACGCCAAGCTGATCGTCGAGTTCAACCGGCCGCCGAAGGCGCCCTGGGCGCTGGACACCATTCCGAGCACCAAGGTGGGCGCCACCGAGTGCGGCCAGGGCTCGACGTACGTGACGGTCGGCAACACCGATGTGACGCTGACCGCGCAGGTGTGGGACCCGGACGGCGGTTCGGTCAACGTGCAGTTCCACCTGTGGGCCACCGGCAAGCACGATGTGGCGCCCGGCATCATCTTCGACAAGCGGGTGAAGGTCACCGTCAGATCCGACGACTCCAAGGGCGCGCAGGCCCGTATCCAGGTGCCCAAGACCCTGCTGGCCCAGCACCTCGGCGCCAGTAACGGGCAGTTCTCCTGGAAGGCGCAGGCCGAGGACGTCTCCGACGCGTCGTTCGCCTCCGACTGGACGCCGACGCTGGGCGCCGCGGGCTGCCGCTTCGGCTTCGACCCGAACGCCCCGACCGTGATGCCCACCGTCACCTCGCAGGACGGCCTGTTCCCGGAGACCTCCGCCGACATGCAGCCGGTGGAGGGCGCGCCGGCCCGTACCGAGGGCGTGTTCGCGTTCGGCGCCAACGGCGTGTCCGACACCGCCAAGTACCTGTACGACCTGGACCGGACCCCGCCGAGCAAGGAGGCCAAGCCGGCCGCCAAGGGCGGCAGCGCCACCGCCGCCGTCACCCCGCTCACCCCGGGCCCGCACACCCTGTACGTGCGCATGGTCGACGCCGGCGGCAACTCCGGCCCGGTCTACCCGTACCGGTTCTACGTCAGGAGCCCGGGGGTCGCGGACAAGCCGAGCGACGTCAACGGCGACGGCACCCCGGACTTCTTCGCCGTCGACGGGAGCAACAACCTGCGGCTGTACGGCGGCACGGGCGGCGGACAGGTCGCCACCATGCTCCCGCTGTCCTCCAACGGGGGCTGGGGCGGCGCGCTGCTGACCCACCGCGGCGACTGGACCAGCGACTTCTACGAGGACCTGGTGGCCCGCCGCTCCGACGGCAAGCTGTGGCTCTACCCGAACAACGGGCTGGGCGAGTTCACCGAGGACACCAAGCAGGAGGTGTACTTCTTCCCGGACCCGGAGACCGATACGGCGATCGACCCGGCGACGATCAAGCAGATCGTCTCCGTCGGTGACATCACCCCGGACAACGAGTCGTCCAACCCCGACTTCGTGGCGGTCATCGGCGACCAGTTGTGGTTCCTGCCGGGGTACGCCTACGGCACGCTCGACGCCGGGTACCTGATCGGCAACTCGGGCTGGTCGGTCATGCAGCTCGCCTCCCCCGGCGACGTGGACGGCGACGGCTTCACCGACCTGATCGCCCGCAACACCTCCACCGGCGACCTGTGGGTGTACCACGGCAAGTCCCGGGGTGACGCGGACGGCGACGGGGTGCCCGACGGCGGCACCGACCCGGCCTCGCTGGGCGCGGGCTCCAGCCGCACGGCGTTCGGCAGTGGCTGGACCACCACCGCCCGCCCGGCGTTCACCGCCTCCGGTGACAGTGACGGCGACGGGGTCCCGGACCTGTGGTCGACGACGGCGAACACCACGGCGGGCCTGGAGTTCGTGCCGGGCCGGCGCACCGGCCCGGTCGGTCCGCCGACGGTGGCCGGCACGGGCGGCTGGCAGGCGATCAAGCTGATCTCCTGACCCGTCTCCCCTGCCGGGGAAGCGGGGGGGGGGCCCCCCCCCCCCCCCCCTGCCCCCCCCCCCCGGGGGGCCCGCGGGGGGGGGGGGCCGGGCCGGGGTGGTTCAGCACCCCGGGGGGGTGGGGGCCCCCCACCCCCCGCGCCC
>NZ_JBIAZN010000007.1:0-105244 GCF_042899225.1 Streptomyces sp. NPDC000134 | reverse complement strand
GGCCCCGGGGGGGGGCCGGGGCGGGGGGGGGGCCCGGCCACCCCCGCACCCCCCCCCCCCGCCCCCCCCGGGGGGGGGGCGGCGGCCCCCCCCCCCCCCCCCCCCGCTTCCGGCGTCACGCGCTGTGCACGAGCTGGATCAGGTTGCCGCAGGTGTCGTCCAGCACGGCGGTGGTGACGGGCCCCATCGCCACGGGCTCCTGGGTGAAGGCCACCCCGAGCCCGCGCAGCCGCTCGTACTCCGCGGGCACGTCGTCCACGGCGAAGGAGGTGGCGGGGATGCCGTCCTGGACGAGCGCCGTCTTGTACGGCCCCACCGCCGGGTGGCCGGAGGGCTCCAGGAGGAGTTCGGTCCCCTCGGGGTCCTCCGGCGACACCACGGTCAGCCACCGGGCGGTGTCCCCGAGCGGGACGTCGTGCTTCTTCACGAAGCCGAGCACCTCGGTGTAGAAGCGCAGGGCCTTCTCCTGGTCGTCGACGAAGACGCTGGTGATGTGGATTCTCATGGGGTGCTCTCCGGGGGGTCGGGCCTGAGCCATCGGGACATGGCGCGCCGCAGGGGCTCGGTGTCGAGGTCGTGGAACTTGTAGCGGCCCTGGCGCCGGGTGACGACCAGGCCCGCCGCTTCCAGTACGGCCAGGTGCTGGCTGATCGCCTGCCGGGACAGCCCCAGGCCGTGCTTGGTCACCAGCCGTGCGCAGATCTCGAACAGGGTCTGGCCGTCCCGCTCCGCCAGTTCGTCCACGATGCGCCGACGGGTGGGGTCGGCCAGTGCCTTGAACACGTCGTCCGCCATGCCCCCACGATAGGCAAGCGACGGCTTGCCCATCAAGGCGAACGGCTCCGCCCCGTCCCGGCCGGAACACATGCGCGGGGCGGGGTGTTGGCAACGACGCTTGATCATCACGACGAAGGTCGCGGATCGGGCCCGGCGGACGCCCCGTCCGCCGGACGACCTGTCCGAGGGCCGCCCGCCGGGCGCCTCGGCACTCAGGAAGAGGACCAGCAGGCCATGTTCCACCGCATTCTCGTCGCCGTCGACCCGAGCCCGGCCCGTCACTCCGCCGTCCGTCTGGCCGGCGAACTGGCCGGGCCGACCGGCGCCAAGGTCCGCGTGCTGCACATCGCCGCCTCCGCGGCCACGCTCGCGGCGGTCGTCCCGCTGGAGGACGACGCGGAGGCCAGGGCCGTCGTCGACGAGGCCCTCGCCGCGCTGCGCGAGGCGGGTGTCGAGGCCGAGGGCACCGTCACCACCACCTTGACCACGCAGATAGCCACCACCATCTCGGCCGCCGCCGAGGAGTTCGAGGCCGACCTGCTGGTCCTCAGCCCCCATCACCGCGGGTCCCTCAAGGCGTTCATCAACCCGCGGGTCAGCGACGCGGTCGCCCACGCCAGCCGCATCGCGGTCCTGCTGGCGCCCGAGGAGGCGCCCGTCAGTTGACTCGGTCGGCGAAGCCCTCGGGGAGGTCTTCCGGGCCCACCGCCACGACGCTCTCGTCGTCCTCGCCGACGTGCTCGAACAGGGTGATGCGGGCGAACTCCGGGACGACGTAGATCGGGTAGGTGGGGCCGGCGTCCCGGTAGGCGCGCATCTCCTCCAGGTGGTCGTTCTGGTAGAGGACCGTCTTGCCGCCGTCCTCCTCGATCCAGTGCGGGAAGAAGATGGTGCCGTGCAGGACGCGCCGGCCGGGCAGCACGTTGACGACGACGGAGGTGCCGGTCGGTTCGTTCCAGGAGACCTTGTAGACGTCGTCGGCGAGCCGCACCAGGTCGACCTCCTGGTCCTTGACCCAGCGGCCGCCGACCATGCCGGTGTGGATGCGGTAGTCGATGGTCGTGGCGTTCTTCACGTACATCTCGTACTGCCAGCCGTTGGCGTACGTGTAGATGAACCGGTGCCCGGTGATGCCGGACAGGTCCTGCGGCGGGACGGGGTTCTCGACGGTGGTCGGGGTGTCGTAGCCGGTGGTCATGGTGGTGCTCCTCGCTGTACTGCGGCTGTGCTGTCGGGCGGCGGTGCGCCGGGGTGCGGTCCGCGCCGGCCGTTCCGTCGCCGCCATTTCACTGTGCCACAAAATATGTTTGTGACAAAACTTTGTGGGTGGCCGGCGGCTCACTGGTGATTCAGCCGATGGCACCGGTGCCCCGCGCCCCGACGCTGAGCGGGTCAGCATCCCCGCACCTTCCTTCGGAGGGCTCCATGCGTCGTCGTTCCCCCCGCCGGCTTCTCGGCGCGCTCGCGGCCGCCACGGCCGCGCTGACCCTGTTCGCCTCGGCCTCGACGGCCGGTGCCGCCGAGTCCGGCACCACCGCCTCCCGGTCGGCGGACGCGGCCGCGCGGCCGCTGTCCACCAGCACCCCGGTCGTCTTCGTGCACGGCTACACCGGCAACGCCTCCAACTGGGTCACCGCCATGAGCGTCTTCCGGCTCAACGGCTGGTCCAGTTCCGACCTGTTCGCCTACGAGTACAACTCCTACGGCAACAACGTCACCAACGCGCAGGGCCTCGCCTCGTACATCAACACCGTGAAGGCGCGGACCGGCGCGAGCAAGGTCGCGATCGTCAACCACTCGATGGGCGGCCTGGTCAGCCAGTACTACCTGAAGGTGCTGGGCGGGTACGCCAACGTCAGCCACCTCGCCTCGATCGCCGGCGCCAACCACGGCACCACGTACGCGGGGGCCTGTCTGATCTACACCACCTGCCAGCAGATGTACCCCGGTTCGTCGTTCATCTCCCAGATCTCCGCGGGCGACGAGACGCCGGGCGACACCCGGTACGCGACCTGGTACTCGGCGTGCGACGGCATCATCCTCCCGTACACCAGCACGCGGCTGAGCGGCGCGACCAACAACAACGTGGTCTGCCAGACCCACATCGGGTACCTCGCGGACACGATCGTGCTGGGCGAGATAGCGCGGTTCGTCGCCTCCTGAGCCCGGGGCCGGCCCTATTCGGGGGCCACGGACGCCGTGCCGGTGAACGCGCGGCGGCTGTGGGTGAGCAGCGCGCGTACGGCCGGGCCGTGCGCGCCGCGCCACACCAGGGAGAGCAGGGCGGGCGTCGTGACGTCGTCGATGGTGCGGGCGGTGACGCGGCCGTGGCCTGCGCCGACCATCGACTCGCTGAGGACGGCGACGCCCAGACCCCGGGCGGCGAGGCCGGCGACGGCCTCCGCCGCGCCGGCCTCCAGCGCGATCGCGGGGCGCAGCCCCTGGGCGGCGCAGGCCCGGTCGAGCACGGCGCGCAGGCCGGTGCCGGAAGGCATGCACACGAGGGGGTGGGCGACGACGTCCCGCAGGGCGATGACCGGCCGCTCCGCCAGGGCGTGCCCCTCCGCGACCACCACCACGAGCCGGTCCTCGACGAGGGTGTACGCCTCCAGCCCGTCCGGGGTCGTGCCGGCGGTGCCGACGAGGGCCAGGTCGAGGGCCCCGGCGCGGACGCCGTCGACCAGCCGGTCGGAGTTGTCCTCCAGCAGCGCGATCTCCACCCCCGGGTGGGCCCGGCGGAAGGACGCGAGCGCGTCGAACAGGGGCGTGATGGTGCAGCCGACGACCATCCCGACGGTGAGCCGGCCACGGATCAGGCCGGTCACCTCGCCCACGGCCTGACCCATCGCCCCGGCCGCGGCGAGCGCCGCGCGGGCGTGTTCGAGCGCGGCCTTGCCGGCGACGGTGAGCGTGACCGCGCGGGCGGAGCGGTCGAACAGCTCGGCCCCGAGTTCCCGCTCCAACTGGCGGATCTGAGCGCTGACCCCGGACTGGCTGATGCGCACCCGCTCGGCGGCCCGGGTGAAGTTCCGCTCCTCGGCGACCGCGACGAAGTATTCGAGCTGCCTCAGTTCCATGACGGTCAGTGTATGACTGGCAGTTCTGGTTGCCAGCAGAAGCATCTGTTGGACTTCTGGCCGCGGCCCGACGACGCTGGGAGAGCACGGAAAGCACCCCACCTCAGGAGGACGTCATGCCGGAGTACGAGAAGGCCATGCGGCCCGAGGACCTCACCCGCCTGTTCGTCGAGCGGTCCAACGCCGGTGACGCCGCCGGGGTCGCCGCGCTCTACGAGGAGGACGCGGTGCTGGCCTATCCGCCGGGAAGCCGGACGGTGGGCCGGGAGGCGATCCGCGCGCTGTGGGAGCGGGTCCTGGCCGGCCGGCCGCGCTTCGAGCCGGAGCCGCCGCTGCCGACGCTGGTCAGCGGCGACATCGCCCTCACCGCCACCCCGCCGAAGGACGGCAGCGGGGCCCGCGCACAGGTCGTGCGGCGCCAGGCCGACGGAAGCTGGCTCCGCCTCCTGGACCAGCCCGAGTTCGCCCCGCCGGGGACCACGGTCGGCGACGCCTGAGCGCGCCGCGCCGCGCCGCGCCGGGCCGTGCGGTGCTCGGCGGGTGCTTCCGGGCGGGGGGAATCCCGGCGGGCGGGACCGGGTTGCCTACTGTCGCGGGCCGACCGAGGAGAGGAACCGAGCCGATGAGCCTTCGTCAGTTCGAGTACGCGCTGGCCGTCGCCGAGCAGGGCTCGGTGACGGCGGCGGCGGAGCTGCTGCGGGTCGCCCAGCCGTCGGTGTCCCAGCAGATCCGCGGCCTGGAGCGGGAACTGGGCGTGGAGCTGTTCACCCGCACGCCCACCGGGCTGGTGCCCACCGAGGTCGGCCGGGCGTTCCTGCGGGAGGCGGAGGTCGCGGTGAGCGCGTCGCGGCGGGCGCGGGCGACGGCACGGGCCGGTGCCGGCGAACTGGTGGGCGAGCTGGTGGTCTCGGCGCAGCTCGGCTTCGGCTCACGGCAGTTGCCGGACGCGCTGGGCGCGCTGCGCCGCCGCTTCCCGCGACTGGAGGTCACCGTCTTCGAGGAGCCCAGCTCCGCCGAGCTGGAGAAGCTGTGCCGCCGGGGGGTGCTGAACCTCGCCCTGATGGCGGCGTGCGAGCGGAGCTCGGCCGACGCCCACCACCTGGGCGACGAGGAGTTCGTCGCGGTGCTGGGCGCCGGGCATCCGCGGCTCGCCGCGGACCGGGTCGGGCTGCGGGAGCTGGCCGGGGAGCCGTGGGTGAGGTTCGACCGGGACAGCGCGCTCGACGGTGTGCTGGTGAGCGTGCTGCGGGACAGCGGGCCGGCCCCGGTCACGGCCGCCCGGGTGTCCCAGACGGCGACGGCCGTGCGCTGGGCCGCCCAGGGGCTGGGGGTGACACTGGTGCCCGCCTCCGCGGTGCCGCCCGGTCACGAGCACCTCGTCCGCCCGGTGTTCCCGGCCGTGACCCAGCCCGTCATCGCCGTACTCCCCCGCCCCGCGGGCCCGGCGGAGACCGCCCTGCTCGGGCTGCTGCGCGAGCAGACGTGGTCCGGGCCGGCGCGCCCGGACACCACGACCGTTTCCTGAATTCGCCTTTCCGGTGTTCGCCTTTCCGGTGTTCGCCTTTCCGGTGTTCGCCTTTCCGGTGTTCGCCTTTCCGGTGTTCGCCTTTCCGGTGTTCACCCTTCGAGGCTTCGCCTTTCGGGGCTTCGCCTTTCAGGGATTCGCCTTGTGGGAATTCCGCCGGGGTCAGCGCCTGGGGAATTCGCCGCCGTCCACCACGAGATTGCTGCCCGTCAGCCATCCCGCCCGGTCGGACACCAGGTACAGCACCGCGTGCGCGATGTCGTCGGGCCGGCCGTCGCGTCCCAGCGGCGGGACGTCGTCGGGGTTGGCCGGGCCCGGCCGCGCGTTCAGGCCCGCCCACTGCTCGCGCGTCGCCTCACCGCCGGGGGTGGCGACCCGGCCGGGTGTCACGGTGTTGACGCGGATACCGGCCGGGGCCAGTTCCAGGGCCAGTCCCCGGCTGTAGTTCTCCAGTGCCGCCTTCGCCGCCGTGTAGTGCAGGAACTGTCCCATCGGGGTGAGGACCGCGGCCGAGGAGACGTGCACGACGCTCCCCGCGCCCCGCTCCCGCATCCCCGGGACCAGCAGCGCGTCCAGCCGCACCGACGCCAGGTAGTTCAGGTCGAGAGCCTCCTGCCACTCCTCGTCGGGAATGGCGTGCGCGCCCTCGTGGGGGCGTGCCCCGCCCGCGTTGTGGACCAGGATGTCCACGCCGCCCAGCCGCTCCCGCGCGGCGGCGGCGATGGTCCGGGCGCCGGCCGGGGTCCGTACGTCGGCCGCCACGAAGGCGGCTCCCTCGGGTGCCGGGCTCGCCGCCGACCTGGCGGTCGTGAGCACCTCGGCGCCGGCGTCCAGGAGGTGGCGGACGACGGCCGCTCCGATGCCTCGGGTACCGCCCGTCACCAGGGCGCGCTTCCCCTTCAGTTCGTTCGTGTTCATTCTTCTTCCGACCTCTCCATGAATAAGAAACGGTGTGCGCAGAGCGCTGGTTGACCGAGCCGTTTCACGGTAGGTCCGGAAAAGAACGAGAAGCAAAGACGAATTGCCATCGGGGGCCATAGGGTTTTCCTATGGCCCCCGCGGGCGGCGGCGCCGGGTGCCGCCCGCGCGGCTCGTGCGCTGAGCGGCGCGGGTCAGGGCGCTCACCGGCAAGTCCCCGGGCCGGGAGGGGTTACGCTCGGGCCCGTCGCCCCCCGGATCACAGGAGTGCCCCATGACCACGCCCACCGCCCCCGACCGCAGCCAGGTGGAGATCGTCGACGTCCCCGAGTCCTCCCGCTTCGAAGTGCGCGTGGACGGGCGCACGGTGGGCCTCGCCGACTATCTGCGGACGCGGGAGCTGGTGGTGTACCCGCACACCGAGGTCGACGAGGCGTACAACGGCATGGGGCTGGGCTCCGCCCTGGCGCGCGCCGTCCTGGACGACGCGCGTGAGCGGGGCCTGCCGGTGCTGGCCACCTGCCCGTTCATCGCGGGCTGGATGGCCAGGCACCCCGAGTACCGCGACCTCGCCTACCAGAGCCGCAGCAGGGTCACGGACTGACGCTCACTCCGACAGGGCGGCGAAACGCCCGGGTGCGTAGTCACCTCCCGGGTTGCGCACGATGACGTTCATGCGGGTGGCCGCGTTGATCAGCGAGACCAGGCAGACCAGCGCGCCGACCTGGTCGTCGTCGTAGTGCTCGCGGACCCGCTCCCAGGTCTCGTCGGTCACTCCCCGCTCGCCGAGCCGGGTGCCCTCCTCGGCGAGCGCCAGCGCGGCCCGCTCGGCCTCGGTGAACACCGTGGAGTGCCGCCAGGCGGCCACCAGGTTGATCCGCAGCGCGCTCTCCCCGGCGGCCGCCGCCTCCTTGGTGTGGGCGTCGACGCAGAAGCCGCAGTCGTTGAGCTGGCCGACCCGCAGTTGCACCAGTTCCCGCAGGGACTTCGGCAGCGTCGACTGCTCCAGGGGCAGCGAGGCGTTGAAGAACCGCTTGGCGACCTTCGCGGCGGTCGGGCTGTCGAGCAGGTTGAAACGGGGTTCCATGGCTGGTTCCTCATTCGTGGAGGCGTGTGCCGCACACCGTGGTCCGCGGCGTCCTGACGCACACCAGATGCCGGCCGCCCGGTCCCTGTGACAGCGCGGCGGTGTGACACGGGTCACCGCCTCCCGGGTGTCACAGCGCGGCCCGGTCCGGCGTCCTGTGCGTGGACACGGTCGACGATCGACAGCGGGGAGCCAGTCATGAGCGCGTACGACGAGCGGCCGGGGGACGCGGGGGCCGATGCCACCGAGACGTTCGTCGCCCACCGCAATCTGCTGTTCACCGTCGTCTACGAGATGCTGGGGTCCGCCGCCGACGCCGAGGACGTACTGCAGGAGACCTGGCTGCGCTGGGCGGACGTCGACCTCGCCGCGGTCCGCGACCGGCGCGCGTATCTCGTGCGCACGGCCACCCGCCAGGCGCTGACCCGGCTGCGCACGCTGCGCCGCCGCAAGGAGTCCTACGTCGGCCCGTGGCTGCCCGAGCCGCTGCTGACCTCCCCGGACGTGGCCGAGGACGTCGAGCTGGCGGAGAGCGTCTCGATAGCGATGCTGCTGGTCCTGGAGACCCTGGCGCCGACCGAGCGGGCGGTGTTCGTGCTGCGGGAGGTGTTCGACCTCGGGTACCGGGAGATCGCGGACGCCGTCGGCAAGAGCCCGGCCGCGGTCCGCCAGATCGCGCACCGGGCGCGGGCCCATGTCGCGGCGCGCCGGCCGCGCGAGGCCGTCTCGCCGGAGGGGGCCCGCGACGCCCTGGAGGCGTTCCGGCGGGCCGTCGAGACCGGCGATCCGCAGCGCCTCCTGGACCTGATCGCCCCGGACGTCGTCCTGCTGACCGACGGCGGCGGGGTCGTCCGGGCCGCCCTGGCACCGGTCACGGGTGCCGAGCGGGTGGCGCGCGTCCTGGGCGGGATCGGCCCCGCCGTCGCCATCGAGACGACCCACGTCAACGGGTGCCCGGCGCTGACCCTCCGCGTCGACGGCCGGGTCGACACCGTCCTGGCGGTGCGCCTCGACGGCGGCCTGATCACCGGGCTGTACGCCGTACGCAACCCGGAGAAGCTGTCCCGCGTCGACCGGGAGACCCCGGTGACCCGCTGACGGCCCCGGCACCGCCGCCCCGCCCCGCCCCGCCCCGCGCGGCGCGGGGCGGGGCGGGGCGGCGGGCGGGCCGGGCGCCGGCGTGGTTACAGGGAGCGTTCCAGCCGGTCCGCCATCAGCTTGACGAACCGGGTCGGCTCCTTGGGCTGGCCGCCCTCCGCGAGCACGGCCAGGCCGTGCAGCAGCTCGGCGGTGTCGGCGAGCGCGTCGCGGTCCTCGCGCTCCTTGAACGCCTGGTTGAGGCCCTTGACCAACTGGTGGTCCGGGTTCAGCTCCAGAATCCGCTTCGAGCCGGGCACTTCCTGGCCCATCGCCCGGTACATGTTCTCCAGCGCCGGGGTCAGGTCGCCGGTGTCGGAGACGACGCAGGCCGGGGAGACGGTGAGCCGGGAGGAGAGGCGGACCTCCTTGACGTCCTCCGCCAGTCGCTCCTTCATCCAGTCGAGCAGTCCGGAGTACTCCTCGGTCCGCTTCTCCCGGTCGTCGGCGGCGCCGTCCTCGTCCTCGGTGCCGAGGTCGATCTGCCCCTTGGCGACGGACCGCAGCTTCTTGCCGTCGAACTCGCCGACGGCGTCGGCCCACACCTCGTCGACGGCGTCGGTGAGCAGCAGCACCTCGATGCCCCGGTCCCGGAACGCCTCCATGTGCGGGGAGTTCTCGATGGCCTGCCGGGACTCGCCGGCCAGGTAGTAGATGTCCTCCTGGCCGTCCTTCATCCGCTCCACGTAGCCCTTGAGCGTGGTGGGTTCGCTGTCGTGGTGCGTGCTCGCGAACGACGCGACGGTGAGGATGGCGTCCCGGTTCTCCGGGTCGGTGACCAGGCCCTCCTTCACGGCGGTGCCGAACTCCCGCCAGAACGTGGCGTAGCGGTCCTGGTCCTTGGCCATCAGGTCCTTGACCGAGGAGAGGACCTTCTTGGTCAGCCGCCGCCGCATCAGCTCGATGTGCCGGTCCTGCTGGAGGATCTCGCGGGAGACGTTGAGCGAGAGGTCGGCCGCGTCGACGACACCCTTGACGAAGCGGAGGTACGGCGGCAGCAGCGCCTCGCACTCGTCCATGATCAGCACGCGCTTGACGTAGAGCTGCAGGCCCCGGCGGTACTCCCGGGTGAACAGGTCGTGGGGCGCGTGGGCGGGGAGGAACAGCAGGGCCTGGTACTCGAAGGTGCCCTCGGCCTGGAGCCGGATCGTCTCCAGCGGGTCGCGCCAGTCGTGGCCGATGTGCTTGTACAGCTCGTGGTACTCGTCGTCGGTGACCTCGTCGCGGGGGCGGGCCCACAGCGCCTTCATCGAGTTGAGGGTCTCGGGCCCGGGGGCCTCGTCGTCCTCGGCGGGCCGCTCGGGCACCATCCGGACGGGCCAGGTGATGAAGTCCGAGTACCGCTTGATGATCTCCCTGATCTTCCAGGGGGCGGTGTAGTCGTGGAGCTGGTTCTCCGGGTCGGCGGGCTTCAGGTGCAGGGTGACCGAGGTGCCCTGCGGCGCGTCGTCGACCGTCTCCAGCGTGTACGTGCCCTCGCCGCGCGAGGTCCAGCGGGTGCCCTGGCTCTGGCCGGCCCGCCGGGTGAGCAGGGTGACCTCGTCGGCCACCATGAAACCGGAGTAGAAGCCGACGCCGAACTGGCCGATGAGCCCCTCCGCACCGGCCTCCTCCCCCTCGGACCGCGCCTCGCGCAGCTCCTGGAGGAACTTGGCGGTGCCCGAGTTGGCGATCGTGCCGATGAGCTGGCCGACCTCGTCGTACGACATCCCGATGCCGTTGTCCCGCACCGTGAGGGTACGGGCGTCCTTGTCGGTCTCGATCTCGATGCGCAGGTCGGACACGTCCGCGTCGAGGGAGTCGTCCCGCAGCTTCTCCAGACGCAGCTTGTCGAGCGCGTCGGAGGCGTTGGAGACGAGTTCCCGCAGGAAGACGTCCTTGTTCGAGTAGACCGAGTGGATCATCAACTGCAGAAGCTGACGGGCCTCTACCTGGAACTCATGCGTTTCCGTCGGCATGCTCGCGGATACCTCACAGGTCCTGTCGCCGGAACTGACCGGGACCACTTTATCGTCACAGGTCGTACGCCCTCAGCCACAGTTCCAGAGTGAGGACGAGCCAGAGCTTGCCGCCCTGCCGGGGCAGCAGCGTGCCGCCGCCGCGCAGCCAGGTGCGTACCGTGTCGGGGCGGAACAGCCCGCGCCGGCGGGCGGCCCCGCCGAGCAGGAAGGCGCCGCCCAGCTCGCGCAGCGGAGGCGCCCTTGGTGCGCAGGTTGCAGTGCAGCAGTTGGTTCAGCAGGTGGCTCATCCGGTCCGGGCCGGTCAGACAGGGCTCGACGAAGCGCTGCGGGGCCGGGGCGGCGTCCAGGGCGGCCAGCGCGTCGGCGGAGAGCAGTACGCCGACGGCCTGAGGACGGACGGGCCGGCGGGCGACGCGGTGGTGGACCGCGGGCGAACGGCGGTGCGCCGGCCGCGCGGTCAGGAGTCGACCGGCTCCCGTCGGCGGCGGAAGCGGGCGGGGCGGCCGGTGGTGGTGGTCCCGACCCGGGCGGCGGCGCGGGCCGGGCCGTCGGGGAGGGTGAAGGCGAAGACGGCGGTCACCGCGGCAATCGCGGCGAGGGCGAGGTAGGCGTGCTGGTAGGCGGAGACGGGCGGGTCGGCGGCGGCCGTCGCCGGGGTGCCCAGGACGAGGGCGGTGGTCACCACGGCCGGGGCGAGCGCGCCGCCGGTCTGCCGGACGACGGTGTTCAGGGTGGTGGCCTGGGGCAGGTCCGCCCGGTCGACGGTGGCGAGGGAGGCCACCGTGGTGGGTATGAAGAAGCAGCCCATGGCGAGGCCGAGCAGGAACATGTACGCGCGGAAGGTCCACAGGCCGGTGTCCGCGTCGCACCCGGCGAAGAGCAGCAGCACGGCGCTGACGCCGGCCGTCCCGCAGCCGACGATGATCCGGGGGCCGACGCGGGCGTAGAGCACGCCGACGGCCTGGACGGTCAGCAGGACGCCGAACGCCTCGGGGAAGGTCGCCAGGCCGGACTCCGAGGCGGTGCGGCCCTGGGCCTGCTGGAGGAAGAGCGGGCCGAGGTACATGGCGCCGAGGATGGGGACCAGGCCGACCAGGTTGAGCAGGTTGGTGTCCCGGAACAGCCGGTCGGCGAACAGCCGCAGCCTCAGCAGCGGCTCGGTCGCGCGGAGTTGATGAGTGACGGCGGCGGTGAGCAGGACGGCTCCGAGCGTCAGCGCGGTGACCACGGAGGCCGAGGACCAGCCCCGGTTGGGGCCTTCGCAGACGCCGAACATGACGGTGCCCAGGGCCGCCGCGCTGAGCAGCAGGCCGGGCAGGTCGAAGCGGCCCGGCCGGCCGCCGTGGTGCCCGGCGAGGAACAGCGCGCCGAACACCACGGCCGGCAGGCCCACCGGCACGTTGACGTAGAACACCCACCGCCAGGAGAGGTGGTCCACCAGCAGGCCGCCCAGGATCGGGGCGGCGGCCGGGGCGATCTGCTGCGGGACGATCATGTAGCGGGAGACGCGCACCTGCTCGGCGGCGGTGAAGGTGCCGAACAGCAGCGCCGCCGAGGCGGGCAGCAGCAGCCCGGCGGACACGCCCTGCACCGCGCGGTAGGCGACGAGCTGACCGAGGCCGGCCGCCGCGCCGCACAGGGTGGAGGAGACCAGGAACCCGACGAGGGCGGTGAGCAGGACGCGTTTGCCGCCGTACCGCCCGACCAGCCAGGCGGAGGCGGGTATGGCCATCGCCAGGCAGACCGGGTAGACCACGACGACCCCGTCCAGGGCGGCCGTCGTCAGGTCGAACTGCCGGGCGATCGACGGGAGTGCCACGGTGGTGATCGCGCCGTCGACGATCGCGATGAACGTCACGCAGACACAGACCACCGGCACGACCAGGCGCTGGCTGGGAGGGGAGGGCAGGGCGGACAGCACGGAGTGACGTCGGCGCATGTGCTGAGCATACACACTATGTGTCTACTCATAGAATGAGTTCCCACGACCGCGACCACGGGACGAGGACACGCCATGGCGGTACAGGGCAGCAGCGACATCCTGATCGACGAGCTGTACGAGACCACGAACGGTCTGCGGCAGTTCGTGGAGGCCCGCTTGCGGGAGAAGGGCGCGTCGGTGGCGCGGCTGCGCGCGCTGCGCATGCTGGCGCGGGCCGAACGGCCGCTGCGGATGCGGGACCTGAGCGACCTGGCGGGCATCGCGGCCCGGACCGCGACCAGCATCGTCGACAGCCTGGAACGGGACGGCCTGGTGGAGCGGGTACGTCACCCGCACGACCGGCGGTCGTTCCTGCTCCGCCTCACCCCGGAGGGGGAGCGCTGCCACCGCGAGGCCGAGGAGATCGACCGCCTCGCCCTGGCCGAGGCGACGGCGGCCCTGGACACGCAGGAGCGCGAGCAGTTGCGGACCCTGCTCGCGCGTATCCGCCGGCACACGACCTGACGGGAAGGGCGGCCCCCGTTACGCGGCCGCCCGCCTGCGCCGCAGCGTGGCGAACGTGGCGAGGACCATTCCGGTGGCCAGGACGAGCAGGCCGCGCAGCCAGACCTCGGCCTCGATCTGGGTGGCCAGCGCGACACAGGACGCGGCGCCCAGCACGGGAAGGACCGTGGGGGCACGGAAGTGGTCGCTCTCGCCGGTGTCCCGGCGCAGCACCAGCACGGCGATGTTGACCATGAAGAACACCACCAGGAGCAGCAGGACCAGGGTGGACGCCAGGGTGGCCACATCGCCGGTCAGCGCCAGGAGCATGGCCAGCACGCTGGTGACGGCGATCGCGACCCACGGGGTGCGGCGGCCGGGCAGCACCCGGGCCAGCGGGGCGGGCAGCAGGCCGTCGCGGGCCATGCCATAGGCGAGGCGGGAGGACATGATGCCGGTGAGCAGCGCGCCGTTGGCGACCGCGACGAGGGCGATCGCGCTGAACAGCTTGACCGGCACCCCGCCGGCCTCCTTGACGACCTCCAGCAGCGGGCCGCTGGACTCCACCAGGCGGTCGGTGGGGACGGCGGCCGATGCCGCGATGCCCACCAGCACGTACACGGCACCGGCGGTCGCGAGCGCGCCGAACAGGGCGCGCGGGTAGGAGCGACGGGGGTCGCGGGTCTCCTCGGCGACGTTGACCGAGGTCTCGAATCCGACGAAGGAGTAGTACGCGAGGACGGAGCCGCTCAGCAGCGCGGCGGCGGCGCCCTTCTCGGGGGTGCCGAGGGAGCCGAGCCGTCCCACGTCACCGTCGCCGCGCAGCAGCAGCCACGCGCCGAGGGCGACGATGACGAGCAGGCCGCCGACCTCGATGACGGTGGCGACCACGTTGGCGCGGGTGGACTCCTTGACGCCCCGGGCGTTGACCAGCGCCAGCAGGGCGAGGAAGACCACGGCGACCAGTCCGACGGGCAGGGTCACGAAGGCGGACAGGTAGTCGCCGCCGAAGCCCCGGGCCAGCGCGGCCACCGAGACGATGCCGGCGGCGAGCATGCAGAACCCCGCGACGAACCCGGCGAACGGCCCGAAGGCGCGGGTGGCGTAGTGGGAGGCGCCGCCCGCGCGGGGGTACTTCGTGGCCAGCTCGGCGTAGGAGGCCGCGGTCAGCAGGGCGAGCAGCAGCGCGACGGCCAGCGGCGCCCACACCGCTCCCCCGGCGTCGGCGGCCACCTGGCCGACCAGGACGTAGACACCGGCGCCGAGGACGTCGCCGAGGATGAAGAAGTAGAGCAGCGGAGTGGTCAGGGCGCGCTTGAGCGCCGGGCCCTCCGGGGCCGCCGTGGGCGACGGGTTCGTGACTCTTGCCATGCCGCACCTGGTATCCCCGGGGGCGGGGTTCACGCATGGTGATCAGGTGAGGTCCTTCACCGAGCGTACGTCGATCCCTTGTCGGATCGTTCAACGATCGATTACGTTCGAGGAGTGATCGACCTCAACGCAGACCTCGGTGAAGGCTTCGGCCGCTGGACCCTCACCGACGACGACGCCCTGCTCTCCGTCGTCACCAGCGCCAACGTCGCCTGCGGGTTCCACGCGGGCGACCCCTCGGTGATGCGCCGCGTCTGCGCCCTCGCCGCCGAGCGCGGGGTCCGGATCGGGGCCCAGGTGTCCTACCGCGACCTGGCCGGCTTCGGGCGCCGCGCCATGGACGTACCGGCCGACGAGCTGGCCGCCGAGGTGGCCTACCAGATCGGCGCGCTCCGGGTGTTCGCCGAGGCCGCCGGTGCCGGGGTGGCGTACGTCAAGCCGCACGGCGCGCTCTACAACCGCACCGTCCACGACGCGGTCCAGGCCCGTGCCGTGGTGGCGGGCGTACGGCTCGCGGGCGGGGCGCTGCCGGTCCTCGGGCTGCCCGGCTCCCATCTGCTCGCCGCTGCGGAGGAGGCGGGGCTCACTGGTGTGCCCGAAGCCTTCGCGGACCGCGCCTACACGCCCGAGGGCACCCTCGTCCCGCGCCGCGAGGCGAACTCCGTGGTGACGGACGGGGACGCGGTGGTACGGCGGGCGCTGGGCTTCGCGGTGGACGGCGCGGTCGAGGCCGTCGACGGGTCGGCCGTCGCGGTCGCCGCGCGGTCGCTGTGCGTGCACGGCGACACCCCGGGCGCGGCCCTGACCGCCGCCCGGGTCCGCGAGGCGCTGGAGCGGGCCGGTGTCGAGGTCGGGGCGTTCGCGTGACCGGGCACCGGCCGCTCACGGCACGCCCCGCCGGGCGGCACGCCCTGCTCGTCGAACTGCCCGACGCCGAGGGCACCGCGGCCTTCCACGCGGAGGTGCTGCGCCGGCGCGCCGCCGGGACGCTGCCGCCGGTGGCGGAGATCGTGCCGGGCGCCCGGACCGTCCTCCTCGACGGGGTGCCCGACCCCGAGGCGCTGGCCCGCCGGCTCACGGGCTGGGACGTACCCCCGGTGACGGCCGACGACGGGGACGTGGTGGACGTCCCGGTGCGTTACGACGGCCCCGACCTGGCCGACGTGGCGGCCCGGTGGGGGGTCGCGCCGGAGGAGGTCGGCGCCCGGCACGCCCGCGTCGCCTACCGTGTGGCGTTCTGCGGCTTCGCCCCCGGCTTCGGCTACCTCACCGGGCTGCCCCCCGAACTGCACGTCCCCCGCCGGGACACGCCCCGCACCCGGGTGCCGGCCGGGGCGGTGGCGCTGGCCGGGCCGTACAGCGCGGTCTACCCGCGGGCCACGCCGGGCGGCTGGCGGCTGATCGGCACCGTGCCGGACCCGGCCGAGCTGTGGGACCCCGCCCGGGAACCGGCGGCGCTGCTGACGCCGGGGACGCGGGTGCGGTTCGTCGCGGTGGGCCCCGGGGAGCCCGGGGCGGCCGGCGCCGCGGGTGCCCGCGGCTCGGCGGCCGGTGGTGCCGCGTGAGCGCCGAGCTGACGGTCGTGCGGGCCGGTGCGCTCACCACCGTGCAGGACGGCGGGCGGCGGGGGCACGCGCACCTCGGGGTGCCCCGGTCCGGGGCGCTGGACGCGCCCGCGATGCGGCTCGGCAACCGGCTGCTCGGCAACGATCCCGAGGCCGCCGTCCTGGAGACCACCCTGACCGGCTGCGCCCTGCGGCCCGGCCGCGCGGTCACCGTCGTGGTCGGCGGCGCACCCTGCCCGGTGAGGGTGGACGGGCGCCCGGCGGCCTGGGGCAGCGCGGTGCGGGTCCCGGCGGGCGCGGTGCTGGACGTCGGGACGGTCACCGCGGGCGTGCGCTCCTACGTCGCGGTCGCCGGGGGCGTCGCGGTCGACCCGGTGCTGGGCAGTCGCTCCACCGACCTGCTCTCCGGCCTCGGCCCCGCTCCCCTGCGCGACGGGGACGTCCTCCCGGTGGGCGTCCCGGCGCGGCGGCCCGCGCCGCCCGTCGCCGCGCCCTGGCTGGGACCGCCCGCCGAACTGATCCTGCCGGTACGTCCCGGGCCCCGCGCCGACTGGTTCACCCCGGCCGCGCTGCGCACGCTCGCCTCGGCGGCGTACCGGGTCTCCCCGCACAGCAACCGCATCGGCCTGCGCACGGAGGGACCGCCCCTGGAACGGGCCCGGACCGGTGAACTCCCCAGCGAGGGCATGGTCCTGGGCGCCGTCCAGGTCCCGCCGGACGGCCGCCCCGTGGTCTTCCTGCACGACCACCCGACCACCGGCGGCTATCCGGTCGTCGCGGTCGTCTCCGAGGCCGCCCTCGCGGCGGCGGCCCAGGCGGTGACGGGAACACCGCTGCGCTTCAGGTTCGGCTGACCCGCGAAGGGGCCGGGCGGAACCGCAGGCCGCGGACCGCGCATCACGGCCCGGCGGCACGTCCGGCGAGTGACTTTGCCGTCTCTTTACAACCCGTCCGGGTCCCGCCTCGTCTCTCCGTCCGATCCACGGTCCGCGCCGCGCGGACCGGCCGACGAGAGAGAGCCACCCATGCGCCGAACCCTTCTCAGCGCCGCGACCCTGGCGGGCGCCGCCCTTCTGGCGGGCACCGCGCCGGCGTTCGCCGACGATCCGTCCCCGGTGCCGTCCGCCGCCCCGGTCTCCGGCGACCCGAGCCCCGGTGCCGCGCCCACCGAGGCGCCGTCGCCGGAGGCCGCCGCCCCGACCGAGGCGCCGTCGCCCGCGACCGGTGTCCCCGCCGAGGACCAGGTCTCCGTCGTGCCCGAGGGCGCTCCCGACACCGGGGTCGCGGAGTCCGGCGGCTCCGGGCCGGACGCGGGGCTGGCCGGCGCGGGCACCGGCGCGGCGCTCGTGGCGGGCGGCGCGGCCCTTCTCGTCGTACGCCGCCGGCGGGCGGCGACCGGGGAATGAGCCGGTTCTCCGGGCGGGCCCTGGTCGTCGCCGCGCTGGCCGGGTCCCTGGCGGGGTGCGGCGGCGGCCCGCCGCAGGGTCGGGCGGACACGGTGCCGCCCGCCCACTCCCCCGCCTCCGCCTCGGCCGGTCCGGCGCGGCCCCCGGAGCGTTCGGCCCCGGTCGGTCTGCGCATTCCGGCCATCGGGGTCGACACCCCGGTGCTGCGGCTCGGGCTGGCGCCGGACGGCACGGTCGAGGTGCCGCCGGTCACGGACCACGACCGGGCGGGCTGGTACCGGCATTCGCCGGCGCCGGGCGAGCCGGGCCCGTCGGTGCTGCTCGGCCATGTCACCGTCGGCACCCACGGCGACGGCGTCTTCCGCCACCTCGCGCGACTGCGCCGGGGCGACCGGATCGAGGCCCGCCTGGAGAACGGCACGACCGAGCGGTTCGCGGTCACCTCCGTACGGACGGTGGCGAAGGCCGAGTTCCCGACGGAGGACGTCTACGGGAACACGACCCGCCCGGAGTTGCGGCTGATCACCTGCGGCGGCCCCCGCGCGGGCGGCGAGTACCGCGACAACGTCATCGTCTTCGCCGGGCCGGCCGCGCCCGGCCCGTCCCCTCGCGACCATGGAGAGCGGTGAAACGGTCCCGTGAACGGGCGGCGTCCGAGCTGTTCGCCGCCCTGTATCCGCGTCTGGCGGGCTGGTGCCGCCGTCTCGTCGACGACGACGGGACGGCCCACGAGATCGCCTCGGAGGCGTTCACCCGGCTCTGGGCACGCTGGACCTCGGTGGAGGAGCCGCGCGGCTTCCTCTACGTCACCGCCGCCAACCTCGTCCGGGACCACTGGCGCAAGCTGGAGCGCGAGCGCCGGGCGGTACGCCAGGTCACCGCGGAGGCCGCCGTCCGGCCCCCGCAGGAACAGGCCGACCCCTCGGTGCGGATGCTCGTACAGTCGCTGCCGGAGAAGCTGCGGGTGCCGATCCTGCTGCACTACTACGCCGACATGCCGATCCGGGAGGTGTCCGTGCTGACCGGGCGCAAGGAAGGAACCGTCAAGGCCGATCTGCACGCGGCCCGCGAACTGCTCCGCGTCCACCTGAGGAGAAGCGTTGACCACACGCCTTGACGACGACCCGGACCCCGGGCGGGACGACGACCCGCTGCTGGTCGTGCTCCGCCCGGACGCCGGTCACCTGAGCCCGCCGCCCGGCCGTTACGAGGCGGTGCGCCGGGCGGCGGCGCGTCGGCGTCTGCTGCGCGCCGCGGCCGGCACCGCGGCGACCGTGGCCGTCGCGGCCCTGTTCGCGCTGCCGTCGCAGTGGTCCGCCGGCCCGCCTCCCGTCCGCCCGGCGGTCCCGCTGGCCCCGGCGCCCGCGACCACCGCGCCGGTGCCCCGCTCCGCCACGCCGGTCCCCTCGGAACCCGTGCCGGTCCCCTCGGAACCCGTGCCGGTCCCCTCGGAACCCGTGCCGTCGCCTTCTTGGCCCTCGGCCGTGCCGAGCCCCGCGGCCTCACCCACCGAGGCCCCCTGAGCCGGCGTCCCGGGCGCGGGCGAGGTCCCGCAGTTGCAGGGCGGCGGTGAGGAGGTCCTGGTGGGTGGTGTAGAGGGCGTTGACGCCGAAGCGCAGCAGGTCGGGCACGCGCATGTCGGCGACCACGCCGTGGTCCGCGAGGGCGTCGGTCAGTGCGCGGGCGTCGGGGTGGCGCAGGCTGACCTGGCTGCCGCGGCGGCCGGGGTCGGCCGGGGTGACGGGGGTGAAGCCGAGCGGGGTCAGCAGTTCCGCCGCGCACCGCAGGAAGAACCCGGTCAGCGACAGGCTCTTGGCGCGGACCTCGGTGAGGTCGACGCCGTCGAAGGCGGTGAGCGCGGCTTCCAGGGCGAGCAGGGACAGGATCGGCGGGGTGCCGACGCGGGCACGGGCGACACCGGGGGCGGGCGTGTAGTCCGGGTCCATGGCGAACGGGTCGGCGTGGCCGGTCCAGCCCGGCAGCGGCGTCTCCAGCGCGGCGTGGTGCCGGTGTGCCACGTACAGGTAGGCGGGGGCGCCGGGGCCGCCGGAGAGGAACTTGTAGCCGCAGCCGACGGCCAGGTCGACGCCGAGGGCGTCGACGTCCAGGGGCAGGGCACCGGCCGCGTGGCACAGGTCCCACAGCGCGAGGGCGCCGGCCTCGTGGGCGGCCCGGGTCAGCGCCCGCATGTCGTACAGCTCGCCGGTGCGGAAGTCGACGGGCGAGTAGCTGACCACGGCGACCCGGTGGCCCTCGGCGGCGAGGAACGCGGGCAGCCGGGCCGGGGGCACCCGGCGGACGTCGAGGCCCCGGCGGCGGGCCACCGCGTCCGCCAGGTAGCGGTCGGTGGGGAAGTGCCCGGGGTCGGTGACCAGCAGCGTCCGGTCCGGGCGGAGCGCGGCGGCGGCGTCCAGCGCGGTGAACACCTGCACGCTGGTGGAGTCGCCGGCGACCGTCTGCCCCGGCGCGGCCCCGATGAGCGCGCCGATGGCGTCGCCCACCCGCAGGGGCGCCCGCCACCAGCCGTTGGTGTGCCAGGAGGCGATCAGGTCGGTGCCCCACTGCCGGGTGAGCACGTCCTGGACGGCCGGGGGGACGGCGGCGGGCAGCGGGCCGAGGGAGTTGCCGTCGAGGTAGACGACGTCCGGGGGGAGCAGGAAGCGGTCGCGCAGGGCGGCCAGGGGGTCGTCGGCGTCGAGCCGTGCGGCCAGGTCGCGCAGGGCGGCCGGTGCGGTGGGGGCGGTGGCGGCGGTGGTCATCGGGGTGCGGCCTCCCGGTCCGCTCGGTCGGGGAACGCGGCGGCCAGTTCCCGGAGGGTGCCGGCGACCGCGCGGGCGCCGGGCGCGCCCGGTTCGATGAGGGTGTAGTGGCCGGTGCCGGGCAGGACGACCGTCCTCAGGTCGTGGTGGACGGCCGCGTAGTCGGTGAACTGGGTGAGCGGGACCTCCTCGTCGGCGGCCCCGTGCAGCAGCACGGTGGGCACCCCGGTGGTGCCGGGCCCGCGCAGCAGGGTCAGCGGGTCGACCTCGGGCAGCCTCCGGTCGAACTCGTCGTCGCCGCCGAGGAGTTGCCGGGCGGCCCCGTCGCTGAGGTCGTCCCGGCGGGTGGCGGCGAGGTCGGTGATCGGCGCGAGGGCGAGCACGCTGGTCGGCAGGGTACGGGTGTGCCAGCGCGAGCCGGGCGGCAGCAGGCCCCGGGCCGCGCACCACAGCGCCAGGTGTCCGCCGGAGCAGTGGCCGGCCAGGACGTACGGGCGGCCCTGGGGCAGGGTGTCCACGATCCGGGCGATGTCGTCGAAGGTCTCGGGGTAGCCGCCCGCGCCGCCGGAGCGGCGGAAGCCGGGCAGCAGCACGTCGAAGCCCTGCCGGGAGAGGTAGGCGGCGAAGGGGGTGAGGTGCATCCGGTCGTAGCGCCAGTAGCCGCCGTGCAGCAGCACGACCAGCGGGGCGTCGGGGTCGTCGGACGGCCAGGCGTCGTAGGTCTGGTGGGGGTGGTCGCCGTAGCGGCCGTGCACCGGTGCGAGGACCGGCTTCAGGCTCAGCACCCGGCGTTCCTCCTCGGCCGCGAAGGCGGAGATGGCCCTAGACGTCACCGCGCACCTCCCACAGCTCGGGGAAGACCGGGCGGGCCGCGCGCCGCTCCAGCCAGGCCAGCCCCGCGGAGCCGGCGCTGCCCGGTCTGGCGCCCATGGCGCGGCGTACCACCAGGACGTGCTCGAACCGCCAGCGGGTGACGAGTTCGGCGATGTCGGTGAGCAGTTCGCCGAGCGCGAGGTGCGGATGGTGCTGCGGCCCGGCGTAGATCCGCCGCCACACCTCCACCACCCCGGGGTCGGAGGCGTACGGGCTCGTCATGTCCCGTTCCAGGACGTGGCGCGGGACCGGCAGGTCCTGGCGGTGCAGGTACGCCAGCACCTCGTCGTACAGGGAGGGTTCGCGGTAGGTCTCGCCGAGCGCCTCGTGGACGGCCGGGTCGCCCCGGTGGGCGCGCAGCATCCCGGCGGACTTGTCACCGAGGAGGAACTCCATGTGCCGGTACATCGCCGACTGGAATCCCGACGCCTTGCCGAACGCGGCCCGGAAGCCGTCGAACCGGGCCGGGGTCAGCGCGGCGATCGGCGCCCAGGCGCCGCCCAGCGCGGTCAGCGCGCGGCGACTGCGCGCCAGCGCGTCCATGGCCGCGTTCAGGTCGTCCTTGGCGAGGGCCACCCGGGCCGTGCGCCACTCGTGCACGATCAGGGTGAACCACAGCTCCATCACCTGGGTGGTGACGAGGAAGCCCATCTCGTCCGGGGCCTCGGTGAGCGGCTGCTGGAGCGAGTTGAGGACCGAGGCGCGCACATAGCTGTCGTAGGGGCTGGCGCCCGCGAAGGGCCGGGTCAGGGAGTCGTCCGCGGCCGGTTCGGCGAGCGCGGTCGGGCTGTCGTTCATCGCAACTCCTAGGGGTGCCTGCGGGTCACACGCCGAGGTGGGCGCCGCCGGAGGTGTCGATCCACTGGCCGGTCACCCAGCGGGCGTCGTCGCTCGCGACGAAGGAGACGACATCGGCGATGTCCGCCGGGTCGCCGAGCCGGCCGAACACGGACGCCTCGGAGTACCTGCGGCGGATCTCCGGGACGCCGAGCGTGGGGTTGATCTCCGTCTCGGTGTAGCCGGGAGCGACGGCGTTGACCGTGATGCCCCGGGGTCCCAGTTCCTGGGCGAGGGTGAGGGTGAGGTGGTCGAGCGCGGCCTTGGTCATGGCGTAGGACACGAGGTGGGGGTAGGCCATGCGGGTCACCACCGAGGAGATGTTCACGATCCGGCCGCCGTCGCGCAGCCGGTCCAGGCCGCGCTGGACGATGAAGAACGGGGCCTTGGTGTTGATGGCGAACACCCGGTCGTAGTCGGCCTCGGTGACCGCGTCGATGCGGCGCGGGACGGTGATGCCGGCGTTGTTGACGAGGATGTCCACGCCGGGTTCCGCGTCCTGCTCCGCGAGGGCCCGGTCGAAGGCCGCCCACAGGGTGGCGGCGTCGCCGGGCACCCCGAGTTCGGCGTGCACGGGGAAGGCGCGTCCGCCGTCGGCCTCGATCTCCTTGACGGTCCGCTCGGCGGCCGTGGCGTCGTGGCCGTAGTGCACCGCGACCAGGGCGCCCTCGCGGGCGAGACGGCGGCCGACGGCTCTGCCGATGCCCCGGCTGCCTCCGGTGACCAGGGCGGTCTTGCCTCGGTGGCGGGGGGTGGTGGTCAACGTGCTGCTCCTTCGGTGCGGCGGGACGCGGGGCGGGTACGGGTGCGGGTCAGGCATCGAAGTCGAGGGTGAGGTCGGGGGTGCGCGGGCGGGCGCGGCAGGTGAGGGTGTAGCCGGCGGCGCGGTCGCGTTCGTCCAGGGCGTGCTGGCGGTCGGCCGTCACCTCTCCGGCGAGGACCTTGGCGCGGCAGCTTCCGCACACGCCCTCGCGGCAGGCGTACGGCACGTCGGGGTGGGCGCGCAGCAGCGCGTCGAGGATCGCGGTGTCCTCCGGCCGGACGGTGGCGGCCCGGCGGCGCCCGTCCAGCAGGGCGGTGACCCGGGTCCCGCCCGCGCCGGGCGCCGGTCCGGGCGCCTGGGCCGGGGGCCGGGGCGTCCCGGCCGCCGTGAACAGCTCCCAGCGGACCAGCGCCGGGTCGGCTCCCCGTTCGGCGAGGACCCGCCGCGCGGTGGCGACCAGGCCGGGCGGGCCGCACAGGGCGAACGCGGTGTCCGGGGCGGGGCGGGCGTCCACCGCCGCGAGCAGGCGGGGCAGTCGCCGCGCGTCGATCCGTCCGCCGAGGGGGCCGGGTCCCCGGTCCTCGCGGGTGAGGACGTACAGGACGGTGAACCGGTCGACGAACGCGTCCTTCAGTTCGGCCAGTTCGTCGGCGAGCAGGGCGTCGGCGGCGGTGCGGACGGAGTGCACGACGGAGACCCGGCAGGCCGGGTCCCGGCGCAGGGCGTGGGCGGCCATCGCGGCCAGCGGGGTGATTCCGGTGCCGCCCGCGAGCAGGACGTGATGGGCGCCGGGCAGCTCCGGCAGGGCGAACGCGCCGGTGGGCGGGGAGAGTTCCAGCCGGTCCCCGGCGGCCAGCCGGGTGGTGGCGTGGGCGCCGAAGCCGTCGGGGCCGCCCCGCCGGATCACCAGGCGGAGCGCCTCGGGGTCGTGCGGCGGCGGGCAGACCGAGTAGCTGCGGCGCAGTTCGCCGCCGGCGCGGCGGTGCCGGACGACGATGTGCTGGCCCGGCCGGTGGGCGAAGACCTCGCGCAGGGGGGCGGGCACGCGCAGGGTGACGGCCACGGTGTCGGCGGTCAGGCGGTGTACGGCGGTGACCGGCAGCCGGTGCCATCCGGTGCGGCGGGGCGGGGCGGCGGGCGGGTCCTCGGCGGTGGCGGTGTGCACGGTCGGCCTCACAGGGCGGTCAGGTGGGGGAAGGGTTCGCGGCAGGCCGTGCACCACAGCACCGACTGGCAGCGGGACGGTCCGAAGACGCTGTGCGGACGGGTGGCACGCGAACCGCAGTGCGGGCAGGGCACGCCGCCGAGGACGACCGGGACCGGGCCGCCGGGGGCCGGGGAGACGGGCGGGGCGATGCCGTGCGCGGCGAGCTTGCGCCGCCCCTCGGGGGTGATCCGGTCGGTCGTCCAGGGCGGGGAGAGGACCTGCCGTACCCGGCCGTCGGGGTGGCCGCAGGCGGCCAGGACCTCCCGTACCGCCGAGGAGATCTCGGGCAGGGCGGGGCAGCCCAGGTAGGTGGGCGTGATCTCGACCTCCAGGACGCCGTCGGCGCCCGGGGCGACCGGGCCCACCACGCCGAGGTCGCCCAGGGTGATCACCGGCAGTTCCGGGTCCGGGAGCGCGGCCACCCGCTCGCGTACCGTACGGACCGGGGCCGGGGCGGGCGCGGTCACCAGGTGCCTCCGGGGAACTGGCGGCGCACCGACTGCAGTTCGGCGATCAGCGGCCCGAACTCCTCGGTGTGCAGTCCGGACCGGCCGCCCCGGGCCGACCAGGACGGCACGGGCACGGTGAGGCCGGCACGGGCGATGACGGCGCCGACGCGCTCCTCCCACTCGGCGCGCACAAGGGCCGGTGCGGGCACCCGGCCCGAGGCGGCCAGGCGCCGCAGCGCCTCGTCCTCCTCGAACAGCTCGCCGGTGTACGGCCACACCCGCTCCAGGCCCCGCCGCATCCGGCGGGCGCTCTCGGCGGTGCCCCGTCCGAGGGTGACGGTCCAGCGGTCGGCGTGCAGCCGGTGGAAGGCGGTCTCCTTGGCGGCGCGGGTCCCGAAGGCGGCCAGCGCGGGGTCGGCGCAGCCCGCCAGCGCCTGGTAGTACAGGACCGCGTAGTGGGTGTACGCGAGCTGCCGGGCCACGGTCACCGCGAAGTCGCCGTTCGGCAGTTCGGTCAGCAGGGTGTTGGTGAACTCGCGCTCCGGGCGGGTGAAGGCGAGGTCGTCCTCGGTGCGTCCGGTGCCGTCGAGTTCCCCGGCGCGGGTGAGCAGGACGCGGGCGTGCCCGATCAGGTCCAGGGCGATGTTGGACAGCGCCAGGTCCTCGTCGACGGTCGGCGCGCGGGTGATCCACTGGCACAGCCGCTGCCCGAGGACGAGGGCGTCGTCGCCGAGGCGCAGCAGGTGCAGCGCCAGGTCGGCGTCGGCCACCGGCCTGGCCGGGGCGTCACTGGTCGTGGTCACCTTCGGGGCCTTCCTCGGTCAGGGGGGCGAAATGTTCGGGGTAGCGGTACGGCTTGTGGCGGGCGCCCGCGAAGTACGGGTCGCGCTCGTCCGGGGAGGCCGTGTGCACGGCGTCGGAGCGCACCACCCACAGCGACAGCGGATCGCCGCGCCGGGTGTAGAGGTCGCGGGCGGCGGCCAGCGCCGCGTCCGGGCCGGCCGCGCGTACCGATCCGACGTGCTGGTGGGCCAGGCCCCGGCGGGCCCGCAGGAACACCTCCCAGGACGCCGGTGCGCCCTCCCGCTCGCGGCTCATGCGGCGTCTCCCGCCCCGGCGTACGCGGTGGCCGCCGCCCGGACCCAGGCGCCGTCCTCGTGCGCGGCCCTGCGGTGCGCGAGGCGCTGCCGCGCCCAGTGGGTGTCGTCGCCCAGCGCCCGGCGGTAGGTGTCCCAGTCGACCGGGGTGAAGTCGTAGTGCCCGCGCTCCTCGTTCCAGCGGATCACCGGGTCGGGCAGGGTCAGGCCGAGGCGTTCGGCCTGCGGGACGCAACTGTCGACGAAGCGCTGGCGCAGTTCGTCGTTGGTGTGGCGCTTGATGCCCCAGGCGATGGCGCGGCGGGAGACCGCGGCCCCGAGCGCCGCCGTCCGGGCGTCGGCGCCGCCCGCCTCGGTGTCGGGCGGCCCGAACATCAGCGCCACGGCCGGCAGCCACCAGCGGTCCACCGCGTCCTGCGCCATCGCCTTCTGCTCCGGTGTCCCCTCGCACAGGGCGCGCATCAGGTCGTAGCCCTGCCGGACGTGGAACGCCTCCTCCTGGCAGACCCGGCGCATCGCGCGGGCGTACGGCCCGTAGGAGGTCCGGCACAGGGGGGCCTGGTTGATGACGGCGGCGCCGTCCGTCAGCCAGGCGATGGCACCGGTGTCGGCCCAGGTCAGCGCGGGGTGGTTGAACGTGGCCGAGGCGCGCTGCTGCCCCCGGTGCAGGGCGTCCAGCAGGTCGGCGCGGTCCACGCCCAGGGTCTCGGCGGCGGAGTACAGGTACAGGCCGTGGCCCGCCTCGTCCTGGACCTTGGCGAGCAGCACCGACTTGCGGTGCAGGGACGGGGCGCGGGTGAGCCACGCGCCCTCCGGCTGCATGCCGATGATCTCGGAGTGGGCGTGCTGGGCGATCTGGCGGATCATCATGCGGCGGTATCCGTCGGGCATCCAGTCACGCGGTTCGACGGTCTCGCCGGCGGCGATGAGCGCCTCGAAGTGCGCGAGCAGCTCGTCCTGGTCCGGGGTCCGGGCCGTGGTCCGGTCCGCGGGGACGGAGGCGGGGGCGGCGGGGGCGGTCGGCGCGCTCACGCGGCACCGCCCGTGCGGGCCGGGCGCGCCGCGGCCCGCACCGGTACCGGCTGCCTGGGCACTCGCATCACTCCTTCGGCTGGGTTCCGCCCCCGGTGGCCCCCGGGGGTCGGAGCGGGTCTCTTCGTTGCGGTAAGAGGCCGGGCACCCGCCCCGGCTATCCCCGCCCCGGCCGGCCTGGGCGCGTGACAAAGCTCACGGGCCGGTGCGGGGAGTGGTACCGGCCGCCGGCGCCTCTGGTGGGGGTGACAGTCGAGAACCGCACGGCGGCCGGCACGCCGAGGCGAAAGGGGAAACCATGAGCACCATCAGGGAGTTGCTGGTCGAACTCACCGGCACCGCCGAGTACGCGGACGCCGTCGGCGACGACGTCGACCTCGCCGCCAGCGGCATCGACTCCGGGGACCTGGTGCGCCTCGTCCTCCTGGTCGAGCAGCGGCTCGGCGTGGAGATCACGGCGGAGGACATGGAGGAGCTGCACACGATCGCCGATTACGAGCGCTTCGTGGCCGAGCACTCCGTCGCCGGTGCCACCGGCGGTGCGTGATGTGGCTGACCCAACTGCTGGAGCGCAACCGCCAGTGCTGGCCCGACCGGACCGCGCTGGTGGACGAGGAGCGCAGCGTCACCTGGGCCGAGTTCCACGACCGCACGCTGCAACTGGCGTACGGGCTGGCCGAGCTGGGCATCGAGCGGGGTGACCGGGTCGCCGTCCTCGCCAAGGACCGCATCGAGGTGCTGGAGACCTACTTCGCGCTCGCCCGGCTCGGCGCCCTGTTCGTGCCGCTGAACCACAGCCTGGCCGTGCCCGAGGTCGCCGGGATCGTCGAACGCGTCGGGGCGGTGGCCGTCCTCGGTGAGTCCGAGCTGCTGGACCGGCACACCGAACTGCCCGCGTCGGTACGGATCAGGATGGCGCTGGACAAGCCCGCATTCGAGGCGCTGGGCACCCTGGCCGCCGAACGGGAGCTGCCGCGGGTGGCCGACACCGACCCCGTCGCCGTCCTGCACACCTCGGCGACCACCGGGCGGGCCAAGGGGGTCACCGTCGACAGCGGCTCGTTCCGGGCCATCGCCCTGGGCTGGCTGGTCATGGCCCGGCCCACCGACGGCATCGTCATGGTCAACTGCTGCCCGCTGTACCACGGCAGCATGGTGGTGTCCCTGACCTACCTGGCGGCCGGCGCCACCGTGGTGCTGATGCCCGGCTTCACCCCGCAGCGGGCGCTCGCCGCGGTGGAACGGCACCGCGCCACCCACATGTGGCTGGTGCCGCAGATGCTGCGCTTCATGCTCCAGGCCAAGGCGTCCCACCGCACCGACCTGTCCTCGCTGCGGGAAGTCCTCTACGGCGCCGCCCCGATGCCGCTCGACGTGTACGCCGACGCGGTACGGCGGCTCGGCTGCGGCTTCCGGCAGGTGTACGGCATGACCGAGGTCGGCGGCCCGTTCGTCACCCTCGGCCCCGACGAGCACCCCGCCCCCGGGGACGTCACCGCCCGCATCCCCTGCGGCCGGGTCGTGCCGGGCATGTCCGCCCGCGCGGTGGACGCGGACGGCCGGGAGCTGCCGCGCGGCGGCATCGGCGAGATCGTGGTGCGCGGGCCCGGTGTCATGCAGGGGTACTGGAACGACCCCGAGGCCACCCGCGAGATCACCCTCGACGGCTGGATCAGGACGGGTGACCTGGGGTTCGTGGACGACGAGGGCCGGATCAGCCTGGTGGACCGCACCAAGGACGTCATCATCCGGGCCGGCCAGAACGTCTATCCCTCGGAGATAGAGCGCGCCCTGCTGACCCACCCGGCGGTGCGGGACACCGCGGTCGTCGGGATGCCCGACGAGGACTACGGCGAGGTGCCGCTGGCGTACGTCGTCCCGGAGCCGGGCACCGACCCGGGCGCGGCGGAGCTGCTGGAGCACGTGGCGGGGCTGCTCGCGCCGTACAAGCGCCCGCGGCGGGTGGAGTTCATCGAGCAGGTGCCGCGCAACCCCGCCGGGAAGATCGTCAAGAAGTCGCTGCGGGTGTGAGGCGGTGACCGGGCCGGTGGCCCTCGACGCCCTCGCCCGTTCGCGTCCGGCGCTGGCCGCCGCCGGGCTCGGCCTCGGTGTCGCCGCCGTCGGCGAGCGACTGGCACCCGCGGGTCCCGCCGAGGCGGCGGCGGCCGGTGCGATGCCGCCGCGGCGCCGCCGGGAGTTCCTGGCCGGACGGCACGCCGCCCGGCGGGCGCTCGGCGCGGTCGGCCTGGACTGCGGGGAGATCCCCCGCTCGGGCCGGCTGCCGGTGTTCCCGCCGGGCCGGGCGGCGTCGATCTCGCACAGCGCGGGGATCGCGGTCGCCGTGGCCCGCGCCCCGGGCCGCGGCGACGGCCCGCTCGGCTGCGATCTGGAACTGCGGCCCCTCCCGCCGCACGCGGCACGTCTGGTGCTGCGCGCGGACGAGGAGGGGCCGCTGCGCGCCGGCGGCTGGTCGGTGACCGCGCTGTTCTCCGCCAAGGAGGCCGCGTGGAAGGCCCTGTACGTGCCCGGCCGGGAGCACCCGGGGACCCTGCGGGACCTGCGGGCGAGCCCGTCGGGGGACGTTCTGCGCATCGCCGCGCGCACGGGCCCGGCCCGGACGGTGCGGGTGCGGGTGGTGCCCGTCGGGGCCGGGGTCTTCAGTCACGTCCTGGACTGACCGCGCGCCTTGGCCCCCGGTGCCGGGCACCGGGGGCCAAGGCCGTTCGGCGTGCGTCAGGGCCGGGGTGTGCCGCCGTCGCGGTAGGAGCGGCGTACCGCGTCGGCGGCCTTGTCGGTCTGGGCGTCGTACTTGTCGCCCGTGCGCCGGTCGACCGCCCGCTCGGCGCCCGAGACGCCCTTGTCGGCCTGGTCGGGGTGGCCCTTCGCCATCTTCTTGGCCTTGTCGGCCATGTCACCCAGCTTGCCCATGGGATACCTCCCGGCGTTGCGTGTGCGTCTTACCGGACCGCGGGTACCCCCGCGGTCCGGTGCGAATCACCCCGTTGTCAGCCGCCGAGCGCGCGCAGGGCCTTGGCGACCGCCTCGCCGATCCGGGCGATCGGCTCCGGCTCGGTCATCTCGTAGTGGCCGCAGGGCACTCGGTGGTCGTGGAGGGTGCCGTCGACCCAGGGCCGCCAACTGTCGGCCTTGCCGGGCAGCACCGCGAGGTCCGCCGGGAAGTCGGCGGCCTCCTCCTGGGCGCTGAAGAACAGCACGTCACCGTGGTAGACGCGGGGCGTGAACTGCGGGGCGATGCGCAGGTTGTTGCGCATGACGGCGGCGATGGCCGCCGCCTCCTCGCGGGTGACGGGCGAACTCGCCGGGTCGGCGGCCACGGCGGCGCCGATCCGGTCCAGGACGGTGTCGACGTCCGGCGGCGCGGCCCCGGGGCCGGCGGCCAGGCCGGCCATCCGTGCCAGCAGGGCCGCGACCTGGCGTTCGGCGGCCTCGGGGTGGTGGGCGGTGCCGTGCGGCTGCGGGGCGTCGAGCATGGCGAGGAGTTCGACGCGCTCGCCGGCTTCCTGCAGCGCGCAGGCCATGGCGTGCGCGACGAAACCGCCGTAGGACCAGCCCAGCAGCCGGTACGGGCCGTGCGGTCGCACCTCGCGCACCAGGTCCAGGTACGTGCCGACCATGGCGGCGGCGTCCGGGGCGGGCGGCCGGGTGCCGTCGAGGCCGGCCGCCTGGATGCCGTAGACGGGCTGGTCGCCGCCGAGATGGGGCAGCAGGCCCGTGTACCGCCAGGAGACGCCCGCGCCGGGGTGCAGGCAGAACAGGGGCGTGGCGCCGCCCTCGGCGCGCAGCGGCAGCAGCGGGCCGAGCGCGGTGGGGGCGCTCCCGGGCGTGTCCCGGTGCCGCTCGCCGGACGCGGCGAGGACGCCGGCGACCGTGGGCGCGGCCATCAGCTCCGCCGCCGGAACGTCCAGGACGCCGGCCCCGCGCAGGCGGCCCGCGAGCAGCACGGCGCGCATCGAGTCGCCGCCGAGGTCGAAGAAGTTGTCGTGCACGCCGATGCCGCCGATGCCGAGGGTCTCCTCCCACAGTCGGGTGACCGCCTTCTCGCGTGCGGAGCGCGGCGGCACGTACCCGGTGGTGAGCCGGGGCCGCGGGGCGAGGTCCGCGGCGGGTTCCGCCGCGGCCGGGGTGTCCGCCGCCGCGGAGCCCGTGCGGGCGCCGGGGGCGTCGATCCAGTGCCGGTGCCGTTCGAAGGCGTACGGCGGGAGCGGGGTCCGGCGGGGTGTGCCCGGGACCGGCGGGAGTGCGGTGTCGACGCCCGCGCTCCACAGGCGTCCCAGGGCCTCGGCGAGGACGAAGCCGTCGGACGCCTCGGCCTTGGCGTGCCGCATGGTGGTGACCGTGACGGGCGGGTCGTCGGCGAGGCGGCCGGCGGCGAGCTTGGTCAGGGTGTCGCCGGGTCCGATCTCGACCAGCACGGGGCGCAGCTCGTCCCACAGGGCGGTGATGCCGTCGGCGAACCGCACGGTGTTCCGGGTGTGGTCCAGCCAGTGCCGTACGGAGGTGGCCCGGTCGTCGGTGATCCAGGTGCCGGTGACGTTGGTGACGTACGGGAGGCGCGGCGGGCGCAGGGTGACCCCGCGCAGATGGGTCTCGTAGGCCGGCAGGACCGGGTCGAGGACGTGCGAGTGGGCGGCGGCGGGGATGCGCAGCCTGCGGAAGGGCACGCCGCGGCGGGTGAGTTCGGCCTCGAAGCGGTCGACGGCGTCGGGGTGTCCGGCGACCGTGCAGGCGTTCGGGCCGTTGTCGGCGGCCAGGGACAGCGTGTCGTCGAGCAGCGGCCGGATCTCGTCGGCGGGGGCGGCGACGCCGACCGTGGCACCGCCGGCCGAGCGGATGAGCCGGATGCGTTCGGTGACCAGGGGCAGCATGTCCGCCAGGTCGATCACCCCGGCCAGGCAGGCCGCCGTGTACTCGCCCAGGGAGTGGCCGATCAGCGCGTCCGGGCGGACGCCCTGTTCGATGAGGGTGCGGGCCAGGGCGTACTGGGTGACGACCAGGCCGAGGAACGCGGCGGTGTCGTCGGGCCGGCGCTCCTCGAACAGGGCGGTGCGCACATCGGCGCCGAGCGCGGGCCGCAGGATGCGGGCGCACTCGTCCACGGTGTCCCGGTAGACGGTGTGGTCGCGGTACAGCCCGGCGCCCATGCCGGGGTACTGGGTGCCGCCGCCCGGCAGCAGGAAGGCCACCCGGGCGGGCTCGTCGGACACCGGCGGGGTGACCGGCGCGGCGGTGCGCAGCGCGTCGAGGGCCTCCTCGCGGGTGGCGGCGGTGACGGTGAGGCGGTGGCGCAGGGCGGGCCGGTCGGTGCGCAGGGAGTGCGCGATGTCGTCCAGGCGCGTCCCGGGCCGCCGTTCGAGGTGGCGGGCGAGGGCCTCGGCCTGGCCGCGCAGGGCGCCGGCGGTCCGGGCGGACAGCGGCAGCACCAGGCGGCGTCCGTCCTCGGGCGGCCGGGGTGCGGCGGGGGCGGCGGCCGGGGCCTCCTCCAGGACGACGTGGGCGTTGGTGCCGCCGATGCCGAAGGCGCTGACGGCGGCCCGGCGGGGGTGCTCGCCCTCGGGCCAGTCCTCCAGCCGGGTGGGCACGCGGAAGGGGCCGGAGTCGAAGTCGATGAGCGGGTTGGGCCGGTCGAAGTGCAGGCTCGGCGGGATCTGCCGGTGTTCCAGGGCGAGCACCGCCTTGATGAGCCCGGCGATGCCGGCGGCCGCGCCGAGGTGGCCGATGTTGGTCTTCACCGAGCCCAGGGCGCAGAAGCCGGTCCGTGCGGTGCTCTGCCGGAACGCCTCGGTGAGCGCGGCCACTTCGATGGGGTCGCCGAGTTTGGTGGCGGTGCCGTGCGCCTCGACCAGGCCGATGGTGCCGGCGTCGACCTCGGCCTGGGCCTGCGCGGCGAGGATGACCTCGGTCTGTCCGGGGGCGCTGGGCGCGCTGAAGCCGACCTTGCGGCGGCCGTCGTTGTTGACGGCGCTGCCCCGGATGACGGCCCGTATCCGGTCGCCGTCGGCGAGGGCGTCCTCCAGGCGCTTGAGGACGACGGCGCCGACGCCGTCGCCGGAGGAGGTGCCGGCGGCGTCCGCGGCGAAGGCCCGGCAGTGCCCGTCGGGCGAGAAGGGGCCGTCGGGGACGTGCCGGTAGCCGAGCGCGGCCGAGGGGTTGAGGGAGACGGCGGCGGCCAGCGCGGTGTCGCAGCGGTGGTCGAGCAGGTCCTGGCAGGCGGTGTGCACCGCGACCAGCGCGGTGGAGCAGGCCGTCTGCAGCGACACGCTCGGTCCGGTCAGGCCCAGTTCGTAGGAGACGCGGGTGGCGAGGGTGCCCAGGGAGTTGGCGGTGGCCGCGTGCACGAGTTCGACCGAGCCGGGCTGTCCGGCGTAGCGCGGGTACACGTGGGCGGGGTAGTAGCGGCTGTCGCCGGCGCCCGCGTACACGCCGAACGCCTCGTCCGCGCGGTCGCCGCCGAGGCAGCCGGCGTCCTCCAGGGCGTGGTAGGCGGTCTCCAGCAGCAGCCGCTGCTGCGGGTCCACGACGGCGGCCTCGGCGGGGGTGCAGCCGAAGAACCCGGAGTCGAAGCGGTCGATGCCGTCGACCACCGAGGCCATCCGGACGAGGGTGGGGTCGCCGAGGTCGCGGGGGTCGCCGCCGGCGGCGAGGAACTCCTCGTCGGTGACGGGGCGTACCGCCTCCCGGCCGGCCGCGAGGTTCTCCCAGAAGGCGTCCAGGTCGTCGGCGCCGGGGAAGCGGCCCGCCATGCCGATCACGGCGACGGCGGCGGCTTCCGGGTCGTAGGGCGCGTCGGTGTCGGTGTCGCGCACGGTCGCGGTTCCTCCCGGCTCGGTGGTGTCAGGCATGGCCCCGGTCCTTCCCGTGCCGGGCGGTGCGGCGGGCGCGGGCCGCACGCCGGCGCTGTGCTTGTTCCTTGGCGCGGTCCAGGCCGCCGGTCTCCTGCCGGTCCGGCCGGTCGGCGTCCGCCGCGGGGGCGGCGCCGAGGGCCGCCAGGTGCCGGGCCAGGTCCCGCACGGTGGGGTGGGCGAACAGGTCGACGACCGACAGGCCGGTGCCGAACGCGCGGTTGACGGCGGACTGGGCGGTGACCAGCAGCAGCGAGTTGCCGCCCAGGTCGAAGAAGTTCTCGTCCCGTCCCACCCGGTCGCGGCCCAGTACGCCGCACCACACCTCGGCGAGCCGGTCCTCCAGCTTCCGCGGGTCCGCCTCGGCGTCGCCCTGGTCGCGGGGTGTGCCGGTGCCGGCCGAGCGCAGCGTCCAGTCCCCGTCGGGCAGTCCGGCCGCGCGGGCGCCGTCGGCCGCGGCGCGGTACAGGGCGCCCAGGTCGGCGCCGTCCTCCAGGCCGACGCGTGCGGCCAGGCGGCGTACCTGGCGGACCGGGGCCGTCACATGGCTGCGCACCCAGGGCGCGCTGCGGTCGGCGCCGATCAGCAGGTGCGGTTCGTCCAGGGTGCGGGCGAGGTCGAACGAGCGCAGCGCGGCGGGGGTGTCGAGCACCCGGTAGCCGCGGGCCTCGGTGAGCGCCGTGAGCCGGTAGCCGCGGCTCATGCCGCGCTCGCGCCACATGCTCCAGGCCAGCGACTGCGCGGGCAGGCCGAGGGCGCGGCGGTGCAGGGCCAGGGCGTCCAGGCAGGCGTTGGCGGCGGCGTAGGCGGCGTTCATGGCCCCGCCGAAGTAGCCGTTCACCGAGGAGAAGGTGACGAAGGAGGAGACGGGGTGGTCCGCGCTGACGCGGTGCAGTGTCCACGCGCCGCGTACCTTCGCCGCGAGCGCCCGGTGCCAGGTGGCGGCGTCCAGGTCGCCGACGGGGCGTTCGACGAGGGTGCCGGCCAGGTGCAGTACCGACGTCAGGGGGACGCCCCACGCCTCGGTGGCCGCGTCGATCGCGGCCCGCACCTGGTGTTCGTCGGTGACGTCGGCGCGGGCGTAGCGGACCTCGCCCAGCTCGTTCAGGTGCGGCGGGACGGCGGCCCGGGAGCGGCCGGTGATCAGCAGCCTGGTACCGGGGGTGCGCAGCAGGTGGGCCGCGAGTTCGGTGCCGACCCCGCCCAGTCCCCCGGTGATCAGGGTGAAGCCGTCCGGTGCGGGCGTCCCGGCGCGGGGCGCGGCCTCGGGCAGCGGCGCGAGCCGGCGTTCGTAGCGGTGGCCGTCGCGGTACGCCACGTCGGCGCCGTCGGTGACGGCCGCCGCCTCGGCCAGCAGGACGGGCAGCGGGTCGGTGTCCTGCGGGGCGAGGTCGTCGGTGTCCTGCGGGGCGAGGTCGAGGTGCGTGCCGCGCAGCCCGCCCGACTCCTCGCCCAGCGACTTCAGCAGGGCGCCCGCCATGGCGTGCGCCGGAGCGGGCCGGTCCCCGGGGCGTACCGCCTGGGCGCCCGCCGTCACGTACAGCAGGTCGACGGGGCGGTGGGTGCCGGGCCGGGCGGTGAGGGCGCGGGCGAGCGCGAGCAGGCCGAGCGCGCCCGTGTCGTCGTCCGGGGTGTCGGCGCCGCGCAGTCCGCCGAGGTGGAGGACGGCGTCGACCGGTCGCTGGTCGCTGTCCAACTGCCGCAGCAGGGTGGTGTACGCGGTCTCGTCGCCGGGCCGGACCCGGTAGTGGGCGGCGTCGGTCCGGGCGTACGAGGTGCCGTCGGTGACCAGCGTGCACAGGCCGCCGTCGGTCCGCAGCGCGTCGGCGAGCCGCCCGGCGAGCCGCTGGACCGCCGGGTCGCCGCCCGCGAGGACGAGGGTGTGCCGGCCGGGGCGGGACGCGGCGGGCGGGCGTTCCACGCGCTGCCAGACCGGGCGCAGGAACCAGTCCGGCACGGTGGCGGCGGTGCCCAGCAGCACCTGGGCCCGGCGGACCTCCTCGTCGAAGGCGCCCGCCTCGAAGCCCTTGCGCAGCCTGGTGCGCTGGATCTTGCCGATCTCGGTCTTGGGGATCGCGTCCTGCCCGACGGGGACGAGGAAGGCGGGGCTGACGCCGATCTCCCGGGTGACCTTGCCCGCGATCGAGCGCAGGAGTTCGGCGGTGACCTCCGCGGCGGGGTGGAAGAAGAGGGCGAGTTCGTCGGTGGGTGACGCGGGGTCGGAGCGGACCGCGACGGCGGCGGTGAAGCTGCGCTCGACGGACGGCAGTTCCTCGACGCACGCCTCGATCTCGTGGCTGTAGTGGTTGACGCCGTTGACGATGATGACGTCCTTGGCGCGGCCGGTGATGTACAGCTCGCCGTCGCGCAGGTACGCCAGGTCGCCGGTGTCGAACCAGCCGTCCTCGGTGAACGCCTCCGCGTCGGCCGCCGGGTTGTCGTGGTAGCCGCCGGTGACGGAGGTGCCGCGTACCTGGAAGCGGCCGGCCTCGCCCTCGGTGAGGACCGTGCCCCGCTCGTCGACGATCCGCATGGCGAACCCGGGGTAGGGCAGGCCGCAGCTCACGAACGTCCCCTCGCCGGGGGCGGGTTCGGCGGGCAGCACGGCGTCGGTGACCACCGAGCAGGTCTCGGACATGCCCCAGCCGGGGTGCATCACGTCCTGCGGCAGGCCGAACGGCTCCAGCGCGTGCAGGAACCGGCGGGCGGCCGAGGCCACGACGACCTCGCCGGCGTTCATCACCAGGCGCATCGGCGTCAGGTCCCACGTACGGCCGGTGAAGCGGCCGGACTCCTCGGCGAGCAGCCCGAAGGCGAAGTTGGGCGCCCAGGTGACGGTGACGCGGTGGCGGTCGGCGAGGTCCATCCAGCGCAGCGGGTCCTGGAGGACGTAGGAGGTGGGGGCGTGGATCTGGCGGCAGCCGAGGTACACGTCCCGCAGGTGGAACATCACCACGCCGGTGACGTGGTCGAGCGGTATCCAGTTGAGGGAGACGTCGGCCGGGCCGAGCCCGTTCATCTGCTCGGTGGCGGCGGAGCGGGTCAGCACGTTGCGGTGGGTGAGCCGCACCGCCTTGGGCAGGCCGGTGCTGCCGGACGTCATCAGCATCAGGATGAGGTCGTCGGGCCGGGCGGGGTGCCAGTCGTGGTCCTCGGGTGCCTCGCGCAGGTCGTCGGCGGTGGTCAGCCGCAGTCCGGGCCAGTCCTGGCGGGCGGCCAGGCCGCGCAGCCCGGCCGCCAGGGGCGCGGAGCACACGATCCACGGGCGGCCGAGCATCCGCCAGATGCCCTCCAGCTTGGTCAGCGCCGCCGAGGGGGTGTCGTAGGAGGCGGGGACGGTCAGCGGGACGGCGACGAAGCCGCCGAGGACGCAGCCCCACAGCACGGCGAGGAAGTCCTCGGTGGCGTCGCACTGGAGGATCACCTGGTCGCCGGGGCGCAGTCCGGCCCGGCGCAGTCCGGCCAGCACCCGGGACGCCTCCGGGATCAGCGAGGCGTAGGTGCGCCGGTGTTCGCTGCCGTCGGCGTGCACGTGGACGATGTCGCCCCGGTCCCGTTCGGCGGCGCGGCGCAGCGCCGCCGCCCAGTCCGGCACGGACGGTTCGGCCAGTGCGGGGCCCTCGCTGAGCGCGGGGACGGTGGAGGCGCGGCCGGTGCGGCCGGCGGCGGGGGCGGCGGACGCGGCCGGGCGGCCGGGCCGGCCGGTGTGGCGGCGTCCCAGTTCCTCGGGGGCGTCCTCGGCCGTCACCTCGGCGGCGGTGACCCCGGGGACGCGGGCCAGTTCCTCGCGCCAGGCTTCGGCGGCGGCGCGGTCGACGGCGGGCAGGGACCGCAGCGCCCCGGTGTCGAGGGTGCCGTCGTCGTGGTGGGGCAGGGCGTTGACCGCGGTGACCCGGACGGTGCCGTGGCCGGCGCGGTGCAGGACCTCCTCGACGCGTTCGGCGGCGTCCGCCCGGCCGGGCACCACGTACAGGCGCGGCATGCCGCCGTCGGCGCCGGGGAGGGCGCGGGCGTCGCGGATGCCGGGCACCGACCGGGCGGTGTCCTCCAGTTCCGCGAGGCCGGGGCCCGGAGTGGCGGTGCGGGCGGGGAGCGCCGGGAGCCGCCCGACCCGGACGCCGGGGTCGGCGCTCACCGTGCGCAGGACCTCGCGCAGGGCGTGGGCGAACGCCTCGGCCGTCTCGGTGTCGTACAGGTCGGTGGCGTACTCGATGTGCAGGGTGAGGCCGTCGGGGGCGCCCTCGGGGGTGTGCCGTTCCAGGACGTCGACGAAGAGGTCGAACTTGGCGGTCCCGGTGGCGGTGGGCCGCAGTCGGGCCGGGGCGCCGTCGAGGCGGAGCACGGCGGGTTCGTTGTTCTGCAGGGCCAGCATGACCTGGAACAGGGGGTGCCGGCCGGGCCTGCGGGGCGGGTTGAGTTCGTCGACGAGCCGGTCGAAGGGCAGGTCCTGGTGGTCCAGGGCGGCCAGGTCGGCCGTGCGCGTCCGGGCCAGCAGGTCACGGAAGGCGGGGTCGCCGGAGGTGTCGGCGCGCAGCACCAGGGTGTTGGTGATCAGGCCGATCAGCGGGTCGAGGGCGGGTTCGGTGCGGCCCGCGACGGGGGTGCCCAGGACGATGTCCTCGCCGGCGCCGCCGCGGGTGAGCAGGGCGCTGACGGCGGCGTGCAGCACCATGAACAGGCTGGCGCCCTCCCGGTCGGCCAGGCCCAGCAGTGCCCGGTGCAAGGCGGCGTCGACGAGGGTCTCGACGTGTGCGCCGGTGCCGCGCGGCGCGGTGGGGCGGGGCCGGTCGCCGGGCAGGGTGCACTCCTCGGGCAGACCGGCCAGCGCGGTGCGCCAGTGGGCGGCCAGCCGCTCCAGTCGTCCCGGGCCGTCCGGTCCGGGGGCGAGCAGGGCCCGCTGCCACAGCGCGTAGTCGGCGTACTGGACGGGCAGCGGCGCCCAGTCGGGGGCCCGGCCCGCGCGGCGGGCGGCGTAGGCGGTGCTCAGGTCGTCGGCGAAGGGGCGCAGCGACCAGCCGTCGGCCGCGCTGTGGTGCAGCACCAGCAGCAGGGTCCGGTCGGTGCCGGTGCCCAGCAGCCAGGCGGCGAGCGGGAGGTCGGCGGTGAGGTCGAAGCGGTGCCGCAGCGCGGCGGTGACGTGGGCGGCGGTCTCCGTGGCCGGGCAGTCGACGCGGCGCAGGCGCGGGCGGGCCTCCCCCGGCGGGATGATCCGCTGGCAGGGCACGCCGTCGTGTTCGGCGAACACCGTCCGCAGGCTCTCGTGCCGGTCGGTCAGGTCGCCGAGGGCCGCCTGGAGCGCCTCGGCGTCGAGGCCGGGGTCCAGGGGGACGAGGAGCGGGATGTTGTAGGTGGCCGCGCCGTCGTCGAGGCGGTGGAGGAACCACATGCGTTCCTGCGCGTAGGACAGCGGCAGCCGCTCGGGGCGTACGGCGGCGCCGAGCGCCGGGCGCGGCAGGCCGCTGCCGCCGTGCGCGCCGAGGCGCTGGGCGAGGGCGGCCGGGGTGGGGGTGTCGAACAGGGCGGTGATGGGGACCTCGGCGCCGGTCGCGTGCCGCAGTCCGGCCAGCAGACGGGTGGCGAGCAGGGAGTCGCCGCCCAGGTCGAAGAAGTCGGCGTCGATGCCCACGGTGTCCCGGGGCAGCTTGAGCACCTCCTCGAACAGGGCGCAGAGCAGGGCCTGTTGGGGGTCGGCCGGGCGGGTGCCGGTGGCGGCGGCGGTGAAGTCGGGGGCGGGCAGGGCGCCGGTGTCGAGCTTGCCGTTGGCGGTCAGCGGCAGGGTGTCCACGGGGACGCAGGCGGCCGGGACCATGTGTTCGGGCAGGCGGGCCGCGGCGTGGGCGCGCAGTGCGGCGGGGTCCAGCGGGCCGGTGCCGGACGGCACCGTGTAGGCGACGAGCTGCTGGACGCCGTGGCCGGCGCGGCGGACCACGACGGCGGCGCGGGCGACGCCCGGGTGGGCGGCGAGGACCGCCTCGATCTCGCCGGGTTCGACGCGGAAGCCGCGGAGCTGCACCTGCGCGTCGGCCCGGCCGAGGTAGTCCAGGGTGCCGTCGGGGCGGCGCCGCGCCAGGTCGCCCGAGCGGTACATGCGGGTGCCGGGCGGGCCGAAGGGGTCGTCGAGGAAGCGCTCGGCGGTCAGTCCGGGCCGGTCCAGGTAGCCGCCCGCGACGCCGGCGCCGGAGACGTACATCTCGCCGGTCGCGCCGGGCGGCACCGGCCGGCCCCCGGCGTCGAGCAGGTGGACCCGCAGGTCGGCGAGCGGGGTGCCGATGACGCTGCCCCGGCGCGGGTCCGCCAGGTCGGCCGGGGTGAGGCGGTGGTGGGTGACGTGGACGGTGGTCTCGGTGATGCCGTACATGTTCACCAGCGCCGGGCGGTCCAGGCCGTGCCGGTCGGCCCAGGGCCGCAGCCGCGCCGGACGCAGCGCCTCGCCGCCGAGGACGACATGGCGCAACGCCCCGCTGTCGCCGCCCCGTTCGGCATCGGCGTCGATCAACTGCTCGAACGCCGACGGGGTCTGGTTCAGGACGGTGACGCCCTCCCGGTGCAGCAGCTCCAGGAACTCCCCCGGGGAGCGGCTGACCGTGTACGGGACCACGACGACCCGGCCGCCGTGCAGCAGGGCGCCCCAGATCTCCCACACGGAGAAGTCGAAGGCGTACGAGTGGAACAGCGTCCATACGTCGTCGGCGCCGAAGTCGAAGTGCTCGGCCGCGGCGGCGAACAGCCGCACCACGTTGGCGTGCGGGACGGGCACGCCCTTGGGGCGGCCGGTGGAGCCGGAGGTGTGGATGATGTACGCGGTGTCGGACGGGCCGGTCGGCCCGTGCCGGTCGGCGTCGGTGAGGTCGGCGGCGCGGCGGCGGGCGAGGTCGGCGGTGACCTCCGGGTCGTCCAGGCGGACGACGGGGAGCGTGTCCCCGGCGGTGTGCGCGCCCTCGGTGACCAGGACGACGGGTGCCGCGTCCTCGACGACCAGCCGCAGCCGCTCGGCCGGGTGGCCGGGGTCCAGGGGCAGGTAGGCGGCGCCGGTCTTGAGGACGGCGAGCAGGGCGGGCAGCAGGTGCGGACCGCGCTCCAGGGCCAGGGCCACCACCCGGCCGGGCCCGGCGCCGCGTTCGGTCAGCAGGCGGGCCAGCCGGTTGGCCGCGGCGTTGAGTTCCGCGTACGTCAGCCGCTGGTCCCCGCAGGTGACGGCGGTCCGCTCGGGCCCGGCCGCCGCCCGCTCCTCGAACAGCTCGGTGAGGGTCCGCTCGGCGGGATACGTGCGGACGGGGGCGTCGCGGGGGTGTTCGCCCGGCAGCAGGAGGTCCAGGTCCCGCAGCGGTGTGCCCGGCGCGGCCTCGCCCAGTCGGTCCAGCAGGGTGAGGAACCGGTCGCGGTGCAGGGCGAGTTCGTCCTCCTCGTACAGGGCGGGGTTGGCGTCGAAGGCCAGCCAGAGTCCGCCGGGGCGGGCGCCGGGCCGTACCGAGATCTGCAGGTCGTCGACCGCCCCGCCGGACAGGTGGTGCCAGGTGGTGGGGTGGCCGCCGAAGACGGGGGACTCGTCGAACGGGACGATGTTCAGTACCGGCCCGTACAGGCGCCGTCCGGTGCCGAGCAGGCCGAGGTCGCGGCGGAGGAACTCGCCCCGGTAGCGCTGGTGCCGGCGCAGTGCCTTCAGTTCCTCGGCGACGGCTCGCGTCAGCTCCGCGACGGTGGTGTCCGGGGCGGCGGCCACCCGGAGCGGGAGGACGTCGGAGGCGGTGCCGGGGGTGCGCAGGGCGGCGCTGCCGAGGCGGCTCATGGTGGCCAGGCCGAGCACCAGGTCCCCGGCGCCGGTCATCCGGTGCAGATAGGCGGCGGTGGCGGCGGCCAGCAGGTCGGTGCGCGAGACGCCGAGCCGGGCGGCGGCGGCGTTCAGCGCCTCGGCCCGTTCGGGTGCCAGGTCGGCGGTGCGGCGCAGGAAGGGGGCGGCGGGGGCGGCCGTGCGGGAGGTGAGCCGGGCGGGTTCCGGCAGCCCGGCCAGGCGCCCGGCCCAGTGGTCGCGATCGCGGGCGTGGTACTCGGACTCCCGGTAGGCGGCCTCCTCCCGCTGCAGCCCGGCCACCGGCGCGAATCCGGCGGGCCCCGGATCGCGGCCCTCGGCCAGCGCGTTGTACGTCTCGGCCAGGCGGCGGCCGAGGAGCTTGTAGCTGTAGCCGTCGAGGAGGATGTGGTGGGCCCGGAGCAGCCAGAGGAACCGGTCGGGGGCCAGCGTCAGCAGGGTGTGCGAGAACAGCGGGCCCTTGTCCAGGTCGGCGGGCGCCGCGAGTTCCGTGCGCACGTGCGCCCAGGCGGCGGCCTCGGGGTCTTCGGCGCCGCTGACGTCGACCCGGTGCAGGGGCCAGTCGTCAGCGTCCGGGGCGCGGTGGCACCTCGGGCCGTCGTCGGTGTCGGTGAAGCGCAGGGCGAAGGTGTCGGCCTCGGCGACGGTGCGGCGCAGCGCGGTCTCGAACAGGCCGGGGTCGAGCGGCCCGTGGACCTCCACCGCCTCCGCCGTGTTGTACGCGGCGCTGTCCGGTGCCAGCCGGCCAGCGTACCAGAGGCCCTCCTGGGCCCCCGACAGCGGTCGACGTCCGTCCTCCTGGAGTGACATAGCACAACCCTCACGTGGCAAGCCGTAATGTCCCGGACGGCGAAGGCCCGGCCGGATCGGAACGGGTGCGGCCACCGCCGCCCGCGCGGGTGCGCGGGGCACCGGGGCGACAGGCGGGGGGCCGCACGCCGGGGGCGGGGGAAACACGTCACCCAGCCCGGGTTCACGGCACACGACGGTGCGGTACCGGAACCGGCCGGGTCAAGGCCGGACCGCCGCCCGGACGCCGATTCAGGGAATTCCCTGGAGAATCGCGGCCGAGGGAGTGCGCCGCCGACCTCGACTTTTAGGGAATTCACGCGAGTTCGCCGCCGTCCGGGCTCCCCGCTGGATTCGGCCGCGCCGCGCGGTGCAGTCTCGGAAGCGTTCCGATTCCCCCCTGCGGTCCGCCGGTGCCGGCAGACCGGTCTCCGGGCCGCGGGCGTCCGAAATGAACGAGTGAAAGAGAGCTGACGGCATGTTCCGTGCGCTGTGTCCGGTCGAGACGCTCTACGTGGGGCAGAGAAGCAGGGCCGTCCTCTCCTGCCTCCTGCGCGGACGCGTCGACGTCGCGGCGCTGTCGGCCGCGTTCGACGCCATGACCGAGGCCAACCCGACGCTGCGCTCCCGCATCACCGAGGACGGCGCGGGTCACGCGCTGCGCCTCCTGGACGAGGACGAGCGGCCCCGCCTGACCACCCGCACCGGCGACGAGGAGACCGCCTACGCGGCGGAGCTGAACCGCCCGCTGCCCGTCGGCGGCCCGCTCAGCCGTGCCGTCCTGGTCAGCGCGCCGGACGGCGGGAGCCACCTGTTCGTCCTGGTGATCGACCACACCGTCACGGACGGCCACAGCAGCGTCGCCCTGCACAACGCGCTGTGGGACCGCTACCGGGCCCTGGTCGAGGGTGAGCCCTTCACCGACGCCCCGGCGGCCGGCGCGCCGCGCTGGCCGCGGCCCGCCGCCGAGTCGCTGCCCCCGGCCGACGCCGCCGCCACCGCCGCGTACCTCGCCGCCCGTACCGAGCAGGCGCGGCGCCACCCGGTCGAGCTGGTGCCGTACGACGTACGGCGTCCGGACGCCGCCGGGCACATCGAGGTGCGCCGGCTCACCCTGGACACCGGCCTCACCACGCGGTTGCGCGGCGCCGCGCGCCGGGCCGGTGTCTCCGTGCACGCGCTGATCGCCGCCTCCCTGCTGGCCGCGGCCCGGCGGCGACTGGACGGCGACGGCCCCCGCACCCTGGGCTGCCTCTCCCCCGTCGACCTGCGCTCCCGGCTGTCCCCGCCGCTGCCCGTCTCCGACCTGGTCCCGGCCGTCACCACCCATCTGCAGACGCTGGAGGTGTCCGGGACCGCGCAGCCGCTGGAACTGGCGCGGACCGTGCACGCCCGGCTGACCGGCTTCCTCTCCCGGGGCGATCACTTCCACGAGACGCGGATCACGCCCGAGATCCCCGGGAACCCCGCGCTGCAACTGGCCACGGTGATCGCCACCAACATGGGCGTGGTCCCCGGCCCGAGGCTGCCGGGCGGACTGCGGGCGGTCGACGTCCGTCTGGTGCCGGCCCGCGAACAGTACTTCCCGGGCGCCGGCCGCAGCCCCGTCATGGCGTGCGTGGTCTCCTTCGACGGGCGGCTCTCCATCGAGTTCCCCCACTTCACCGCCTGCTTCAGCCCGTCCTTCATGCGGGCGTTCCGCGACGACGTGCGCGAGGGACTCCTCGGCTTCGCGCACGCGGCGGAACCCGAGCCCGCCCGCGCGGCCACGGGCTGAGCCCGCACCCGCCCCGCTCACGCACCCGCCGGCCCGGCCGCCGTAAGGAGCCCTCCCCCGACATGACCACCGTCAGCGAACTCCCCTCCCCCCTGACGCTGCTCCCCCGAGCCCAGTCGGGCGACGAGCACGCGATGAACCACCTGCTGACCGGCATCACGCCCTATGTCGCGCGCATCTGCCGGTCGATCACCCACGACGACGGCGCCGACGCCACGCAGGAAGCGCTGCTCGCCATCTACCGCGGCCTGGGCTCGCTGCGCGAACCGGCGGCGTTCTACGGCTGGGTGCGCTCGGTGACGGTCCGCGAGGCCGTCCGCACCGTCAAGCGCTACGGCGAGGAACGGACCTGCTCGCAGATGGAGTCGAGGCAGGAGACGAATCCCCTGGACGCGGTCCACATCAGCGATGTGCTGGAGCGGCTCTCCCAGGCGCACCGGCAGGTCCTCACCCTGCGCGTGTACGGGCTGAACGAGGAGGAGATGGCCGAGGTGCTCGCCCTGCCCGTGGGCACCGTCCGCTCCCGTCTGTTCCGCGCCCGCCGCCGCTTCCAGGAGGCGTGGCAGCCCTCGGCGGCGTGAGGGACCGCGCGGCGGACGACGGCGGCCGCGGCGGTGGGCACCGCCGCGGCCGCCGTATGCCGGTCGGGGTCACTTCACGCGTTCGGGGAGGACGCGCGGCGGCCACTGGCCGGTGGCGAACATCCCCAGCGCGTGCGCCCGCGCCACCAGGGCGGGCCGGTTGGGCGCGTCGAACCGGCGCAGCATCTGCCCGACGCGGTACTCGATCCCCTGACGGCTCAGATAGAGACGGGAGGCCAACTGCACCGTGGACTCGCCGCTCGCCACGCCTTCCAGCACCTGGGCGTCGAGCGCGCTGAGCACCGGCGCGCCGCCCGGCGCGGTGGCCTTCTCCGGCCGCCGCGCTTCCCCGGTCCGGCGCAGCAGGACGACGACGCGGGTGATCTCGCCGGAGGGTCTCCGGGTGGCGGTCCCGGTCAGTTCCGCGGTGAAGGTCCGGCCGTCGCGGTCCCGGCCGGTGACGCTCTCGGTGAAGTGCCGGGACCGCCCCGAGCGGAGGGCGGCGAACCGTTCCCGCAGCGGTGCGGGACCGGCGGAACGCAGGAGGTCGAACAGGCCGTGGCCGCGTATCTCGTCCGCGCCCAGGCCGAATTGGCGGGCGAACGCGGGGTCCGCGGTGATGACGAGGAGGTCCCCGGGGGACACCTGGGCGGTGCAGGAACCCCCGGGCGCGGCACCGAGCGGTGCGCCGCCTCGGGCGGTGTGGTGGGTCTGGTTCTCCTTGCGGGGCGAGGCGTCGGGGAAACTCGTGGTCGCCACGGACGTACCGTCCTTCTTCCTGAGCGTGGGGGGCCGGGGAAGGGCCGCGCCGGCGGAGCGGACCGGTGCGCGACTGCCGGGGTGCCGGCGGGTGTCCGGAACCGGCGCGCGGCACCGCGTTCGGTGCCAACTGCCGGGTGCTCCGCGTCGTGCGGGGAATTCGGGGGGGGTGCTGGATCAGGGGGTGCCGAGGGACGGGCGCCGGTGCGGCCAGCCCCCGGATAACGTTGTCAGGGCCATTCGATCTCGCCGTTCGTCCTACGCGATGAGCCCGGAAGGGCGTGAGGCGGCACGAGAACCTCCACGAGACGAGTAGGGGATCGCATCAGGGGCGGCACCTTGAGACTAAAGGTCGGCAACTGCCCTGGCAAGGCTTTGCCAGGTGAACTGGGCAACCTGTCAACTTCCTTTCGGAGCGGCGGGTTTCACGGTCCGCGCACCCGGCGTCCGGTGCCCGTCCGGAGGGGCCGCACAATGCCTCTGAACTGGGAACTTACCCTGGCTCATAATGACTTGCCGCCCTGTCAAGTGCTCCATAAAGTGTTGACAACTCCACACGCCCGACCGTACGGGCCGGGGACGGAGGTCTCGACGCACGCACGACCATCGGACCAGAGGGGGGAGATGCTCGAGCAGCCGCATTTCGGCCGCCGGCTGAAGAGGCTCCGGCTGGAGCGGGGCCTGAGCCAGGCGGGCCTCGTCGGCGAAGGCATGTCGACGGGATACCTGTCCCGCCTGGAGTCGGGCGAACGGCGGCCCACCGAACGCGCGGTGGCCTATCTCGCGGAGCGCCTCGGCGTCGACGCGTCCGCGCTGACCGGGCCCGCGCGGGACCGGTCCCTGACCGGCGTACTGGCCGCCGTGGCGTCGGCGCCGCCCGGCGTGGACGGCACCGCGGCCATCAGCCGCGCGGTCGAGGAGGACCCGGGGGACGATCCCGCCGCCCGCTGGCAGGCGCTGTGGCTGCTGAGCCGCGCCGCCGGCCGCGAGGGTGACCACGAGCGCGAACGCGGGCGCCTGCGGGAACTGATCGAGCTGAGCGACCGGCTGGGGGCGGCCGAGCTGCGGGCCAGGGCGCGGGTGCGGTACGCCCGCTGCGCCCGCGCGCTCGGCGACATGCGCGCGGCGGAGCCGGCGGCCGTGGAGGCGCTGTCCGTCGCCCGCGCCGAGCAGCTCTCCGCCTCCGACACGACGGCCGCCCTGATCGTGCTGATCAGCATCGAGACGGAGCTGGGCCGGCTGGAGGCGGCCGGCCGGCACGTGGCGGAACTGGAGCGGGAGCTGCTGCCGAAGGCGGCGCCGGCCCAGGCGGCCGAGGCGCTGTGGACGGCCGCCATGGTCAGCAACCGCCAGGGCGACCACGCGACCGCCCAGGCCCGGCTGGAGACGGCCCTGGAACTCCTCCAGGGCAAGGACGACCTGACCCTGTGGACCCGGCTGCGGGCCGCCGCCACGGCCGCCGCGCTGCAGATGTCACCGCCCCGGGTGGCGGCGGCCGACCGCTGGCTGAGCGAGGCCGCCTCCGTCCTCGACCTGATCGGCACCCCGCTCCAGATCCAGGAACTGCGCGCCCTCCAGGCCCATCTCGCCTTCCACAAGGGCGAGTTCGACCGGGCCCGCGCGCTCGGCCGGGCCCTGCTCGACGACGAGGACCTGCGGCTGTCCTACCGCGACCGGGTGCGGCTGCACGTCCTGGACGGACGGCTGACGATCCTGGCGGGCCGGGCCGACGAGGGCATCGCGGTCCTGCAACGGCTCGGCCGGGAGGCCGCGGAGTCGAAGAACCTCGACCTGGCGGCGCACATCTGGCAGTCCCTGGCCACCACCCTGGCCGACGTCCGCTCCCCGGACGCGCCCCTTGACGAACGCGGCTAACGACATTAGCTTTTAGCTAACACAATTAGCCACAGTGGGGGAAGCCATGACCGAGTACCTGACCGTGGACGGCGGCACCATCGCCTACGAGGTGGCGGGCTCCGGCCCGCTGATCGTGCTCGCGCACGGCATGGGCGACAGTCGCGCCGCGTACCGGGCGGTGATCCCCCCGCTGGTCGCCGCGGGCTACCGGGTCGCCGCCGTCGACCTGCGCGGCTGCGGCGAGTCCAGCGCCGAATGGCCCGAGTGGAGCCGCACCGCCATCGCCGGCGACCTGCTCGCCGTCGTCCGCCACCTCGGCGGCCCGGCCGTGCTCGTCGGCCACTCGGTCTCCGGCGGCGCCGCCACCATCGCCGCGGCCCGGGAGCCCGCGCTGATCACCGCCGTCGTCGAGCTGGCGCCGTTCACCCGCAAGCAGTCGGTGCGCCTCGGCGACCTGCGGGTACGGCGCTTCCGCCGGGGCATGTCCCGGCTGCTGGGCGCGGTCCTGTTCGGCAGCGCGAAGCTGTGGCGCTCGTACCTCGACGTGGCCTACCCCGGCGCGAAGCCGGCCCACTGGGCGCAGCGGCTCGCCCGCATCGACGCGCTGCTGCGCGAGCCCGGCCGGATGAAGGCCCTGCGCGGCATGGGCGGCAGCGCGCCGGCCGACGCCGGGGCGCGGCTCGCGGACGTCCGCTGCCCGGTCCTGGTCGTGATGGGCACGCTCGATCCCGACTGGGCCGACCCGCGGGCCGAGGGCGCGGCGGTCGTCGCGGCGCTGCCGCCCGGCCTCGGCCGCCTGGAGCTGATCGAGGGCGCCGGGCACTATCCGCACGACCAGTTCCCCGACCGGGTGGCGTCGCTGGTGCTGTCCTTCCTGCACTCGGACGCGGCCCGTGCCTAGGGCGGGCCTCGACCCGGCGGCCGTGGTCGCGGCCGGGGCCGCCCTCGCCGACGAGATCGGCGCCGCCAGGCTGACGATGGGGCTGCTGGCCGGGCGGCTGGGCGTGCGGACGCCGTCCCTCTACAAGCACGTGGCCGGCCAGGACGACCTCAACCGGCGGATCGCCGCGCTGGCGCTGAGCGAGGCGGCCGACGCGGTCGGCGGCGCGGTCCAGGGGTACGCCGGCCGCGACGCCCTGGCCGCCGCGGCCCGTGCCTTCCGCGCCTACGTCCTGGCGCACCCCGGGCGGTACGCCGCGACGATCGGCGTGGAGCCGTCCGGCCCCGACGATCCGGTGGCCGCCGCGGGCCGGAAGCTGCTCGACGCGTTCTTGGCGGTCCTGCGCGGCTACGCGGTCGCGGAGTCCGACATGGACCACGCCCTGCGCACCCTGCGCAGCCTCTGCCACGGCTTCGCCACCCTCCAGTCGGCGGGGGGCTTCCGGTGGAGCGCGGACATCGACGAGAGCTTCGAGTGGCTGATCGCCTTCGCCGACCGGGGCCTGCGCGCGATGTCCGCGCCCTGACCGCGCCTTCGTGCGCCCCGCCCGAGCCCCGGGCGCCCGGACGGGGCGGGGGTCAGCGTTCCTCGCGGAACAGGACGTGCCCGCCGGCCACCGGGTCGTACTTGCGCAGGACCAGCCGGTCGGGGTCGTTCAGTCGGTTCTTGCGGGTCACATAGGTGACCCCGGTGCCGGCCGTCGACTTCAGCTTGACGACCGGTCGCGTGGTGGCGCGTGCCATGAGGTGCTCCTTCCGTCCACCGCCCGAGCCGATTGACTCGAACACGTCAGACGCACCGTTCAACCGTCCGGCCCCCTGCCGCATTCCCGGCCTCCGGCGACCGGCGGCCGCACGAGGCTTGCGGCGGGGGCGTGGGGGTGCGACATGCTGCGGGGGCGGCGTCGAGGGCGCCGGCAGGGCGGACGAGGGGGCGGGAGCGGATGAAGGCGATCGTTCAGGAGCGGTTCGGTCCGCCGGACGTACTGCGGCTGGCCGAGGTGGACCGGCCCGAGCCGGGGGCCGGTCAGGTACTGGTGCGGGTGCGGGCCGCGGCGGTCAATCCGTACGACTGGCACATGCTGCGCGGTGATCCGTATGTGGCGCGGCTGCTCGGCGGCGTGGGGCTGACCCGGCCGAAGGCCAAGGTGGCGGGGATCGACGCGGCCGGTGAGGTGGCGGCGGTCGGCGCCGGTGTGCGGGGGGTCCGGCCCGGCGACGAGGTGCTGGGCTTCTGCCCCGGGGCGTTCGCCGAGTACGCCCGTACCGACGCGGAACTGCTGGTGGCCAAGCCGGCCGGCCTCAGCTTCGAGCAGGCCGCCGCCGTGCCGATGGCCGCGGTGACCGCCCTGCGCGGCATCCGCACCGTGGGGCGGGCCGAGCCGGGGCAGCGGGTGCTGGTCAACGGGGCGGGCGGCGGGGTGGGGACGTTCGCCGTGCAGATCGCCGCGGAGCTGGGCGCCGAGGTCACCGGGGTCTGCGGCCCGGACAACGTCGAGCTGGTGCGCTCCCTGGGCGCCTCCCGCGTGATCGACTACACCCGGGAGGACTTCACCGACGGGCGGGTGTGGTACGACCTGATCCTGGACAACGTCGGCAACCGCCCGCCGCGCCGGCTGTGCCGGGCGCTCACCCCGGCCGGGACCCTGGTGGGCAACGCCGGGGGGTCGCCCGGCCGGGTCTTCGGGGCGGTCGGCTCCACCCTCGTCCTGGTCGCGAGCCGTGCCGTCGCCCAGCAGCGCCTCCGCGTGCTGATCCCGGCCACCCCGGCCGGGCCCACCCACCGGGACCTGCTCACCGTCACCGCGCTCATCGACTCCGGCCGGCTGACCCCCGTGGTCGACCGGGTGCACCCGCTGGCCGAGGCGGCGCGGGCGGTACGCCACGTGGAAGGGGGCCACGCCCGCGGCAAGACCGTGCTCACCGTGGCCTGAGCGGGCCGCGGCGACAGTGCGCGTTCCCCCGGGGAGGCGAGGCATAGTGGCAGGAGCAGCGGCCGTCACGTCCGGCTTCCGTCCGGGCCGGGCCGGCCGGTTCCGCCGGAGGTCTCTCTTCGGGCCGATTCCCCGTCGTCCCCGGTGACACACAGGATGCCGGCCCGCGGGCCGCATGCCCCGAAGGAAGCGAAGAATCATGACCGACCAGGCGTACGGGCTCCCGGACGTGACCTCTCTCCTGCTGAGCACCGGCTCTCTCGAAGAGTTCCTCCAGACGCTCGCGGAGCGCGCCCTGTCCATGGCGCCCACGGCGGCCGGGGCCGGGATCACCGTGGAGCGGCAGCACCGCCCGCTGACCGTGGCCAGCACCGGCGGCATCGCCTTCGAGCTGGACGAGGCCCAGTACGGGCAGGACGACGGGCCCTGCCTGCAGTCGCTGCGGACCGGCCGGGAGGTCATCGTGACCGACATGCTCGACGAGACCCGCTGGGGCCCCTACCCCGCCTACGCGGCCGCCTGCGGAACCCGGTCGTCGGCCTCGCTGCCGATCGCCGCCCACACCGACACCGCGGGCGCGCTCAATCTGTACTCGCCGAAGGCCGCGGGCTTCACCGATACCGGTCTGGACGACCTGCGCGCGCTGGCCGCGCAGGCCACCGGGGCGATCGCGCTCGCCCAGCGGATCTCCGACGCCCAGGAGTACGCCGCCGACCTGCGGACCGCGATGGAGTCCCGCAGCGTCATCGACCAGGCGATCGGCGTGATCATGGGCCAGCAGCGCTGCGGTGCCGACGAGGCGTTCACGCTGCTGCGCAGGGCGTCCCAGCACCGCAACCTCAAGCTCCGCGATCTCTGCCGGGAGATGCTCACCGGCATCGGCGGCGGCCCGCCCGCGGAGGGCGCGGCGTTCCGGCCCCGGCCCTGACCGCGGCCGGCGCGGTCCGGCTTCCCCGTGTACGGCGCCGGGCGGGCGGCGGAACTCGCCGCCGGCTTCCTCGGCGGGCCGGCCGCGCCCCGGCCGCTGCCGGGCCCGCCCGGGGCCGCACCGCCGGTCGGCCACAATGGTGGGATGACAGGGACGCACCACAGCACGGACCGGGCGGCGGACGGGTACGGCGGCGGGGAACCGGCCGAGGACGCGGACGCCGCCCGCGTGGCGGCCGGGCTCGGCGGGCTGCTCGGACCGCTGCGCCGGGCCGTGCTGCGGGCCACCCGGAACGCGGAGGGCCTCCCCGACCTGCCGGAGGCCCAGATCGAGTTGCTGCGCGCGCTGTCCACCTCCCCCGAGGGCCTCTCCCCCGGCGCGGTGGCCGCGCGGCTGCGGGTGGCGCCGTCCACGGTCAGCAACCTGGTGCGGACGATGTCCGCCGCCCGCCTGGTGGAACGCGTCCGGCCCGCCCACGACCAGCGCACCGTGGTCCTCACCGCCTCCCGGGAGGCGCAGGACCTGCTGCGCCGCTACGACCGGGCCAGCACCGCGGCCCTCACCCGGGTCGTCGACGCGCTGGCCCCCGCCGACCGGGCGGTGCTCGCCCGCGCCCTGCCCGCCCTGGACCGGCTGGTCGCCGAGCTGGAGGACACGGACCCCGTCCCGGCGCCCTGACCGGGGCCGGGGCCCACGGGTGGCGGACACGCCGGTTGGTGTCCGGGCCGGACCGGGTAGCTGTCAGCGGTCACGGCGGACGCGGCACGGCAGGGCGAAAGGCAAGGCAAGAGTGAGTACACGACATGGCACGGCCCTGGTGACGGGCGCCTCCTCCGGCATCGGCGCGGCCTACGCCGGGCGACTGGCCGCGCTGGGCTGGGACACCGTCCTCGTCGCCCGGCGCGCACAGCGGCTCGACGACCTCGCCGGGCATCTGCGCGAGGAGACGGGCACGACGGTGGAGACCCTCGTGGCCGACCTGTCCGACCCCGACGACCTGACCCGGGTGGCCGAGCGGGCGGCCGGTGACGACATCGGGTTCCTGCTCAACAACGCGGGCATCAACGGCTACGGCCCGTTCGCCGAACTGGAACCCGGCCTCCTGGCCAAGGTCCTCACCGTCAACGTCGTCGCGGTCACCGCGCTGACCCGGGCGGTGGTCCCGGCCATGCTGGACCGGGGGCGGGGCACGGTGGTCAACGTGGCCTCCCAGTTGGCCTTCGCCGGGTCCCTGCCGCCCGGTCCGCTGCCCCGGCGGGCGGTGTACGGCGGCACGAAGGGGTACGTGGTCACCTTCACCCGCACGCTCGCCGCCGAGCTGGCCGGGTCGCCGCTGCGCGTGCAGGTGCTGTGCCCCGGGCTGACGGCGACAGAGTTCCACCGGTCGCGGGGCGAGGCGCCGGTGGCGGGACGCGAGCCGAGCGTGCACGACGAGGGCGGTATGCCCGTCGACCAGGTGGTCGACGCCTCGCTGGCCGCGCTGGACGCCGGGCGGGTGGTCTGCGTGCCCGGCCTCGACGACCCGGCACCGGTCGACGCCCTGGCTCAGGCCGAACTGGCGCTGCGCACGGCGGCGGGCCGCCGCCCGGCCTGACTCGCGGGCCGCCGAACGCGGCGCGGGTCGTACGGCGCGGGGGTCGCGCGGCGCGGGGCGCCCGGAGCGGCGTGGGTGACGCGGCGTGGCGCGGGTGACGCGGCGTGGCGCGGGTGGCCCGGCGCGGGGCGCCCGGAGCGGCGTGGGTGGCGGGGCGTGACGTGGGTGGACCGGCGCGGGGCGCCCGGAGCGGCGTGGGTGGCGGGGCGTGACGTGGGTGGACCGGCGCGGGGCGCCCGGCGCGGCGTGGGTGGCGCGGCGTGGCGCGGGTGGCCCGGCGCGGGGCGCCCGGCGCGGGTGGCCCCGGCGCGGTGTGGGTGGCCCCGGCGCGGTGTTGGGTGGCCCGGCGCGCGGGCCGGGCGCAGGGGACGGGTGCGGGTCGCTCCGCGCGGCCCGTGCGCGGCGCGGGAAGCCCCGACGGGCAGGTGGACGGGCCGGCGGGCGGTCGGGCCGGACACGCGGGCCGTGCCGGGCGGGCAGACTTCGGACAATCGGGGCGGCGGGGCGGCCGGCCCGCACCGCGCGGTGACGGCGTGACCCGATGGTGCCGGTGAGGTCCCGGGCCCCTCCGCGAGGCGGCGCCGGACCGCCTCCCCGCCGGTGATCGCGATGAACGGCCCACCGGTGGGACCAGCGGGGCTCGGCGGGACCGCGCACCGGCCCGTCCGTGCCCGGCCGAACGGCCGGAAATACCGGTTCCGGCGGTGGAGAGGTGCCCTACTCTGAGTGGGCGGCGCCCGCAGGGACGGGTGTTTCGGACATCCGTCGCGCGCCCATGACCCCTGGCCCCCGGGTCGTGCCGTGACCGACCAAGAGCGGCCGGAGTCCATACGCCGACGCACCAACTCCGGCCTCGTCCCTGCCTGCGCGCGCCGGGTCATTCCCGCGTCCCCCGGTCGCCCGGCGAGGACGACCAGTGTGAGAACGCCGCCCCAGGACAGGGCCTGAGCGATGTCCTCGCGCTCGGCGGCCGGCCCTCCCCGCCCAACGGCCGGGAGGGCCGGCCCTGGCACGCCCCGGTGGCCCGAGGGGGGCGGTGGCGTGCCAGGGCCGTCGCCGGATCGTCCGCGCACTCCGCGTCTGCCCAGTGGCCGGTTCTCCCGGGGGAGTTCGCGCCAGGACCGGGACCCCGGTCCCCCGCTCGGCACCGGCCCCGGTCCCCGCTCGACACGGCCCGACAGCGGGCGCGGGAGCCGCCCGGGGCCGGGCGTGCTCCCCGACGGGCACGAGGACGGGACCGCTGAACCGGTCGGGGAGCGCCGAGAGATCGGTCACGCGGTGAACGTTGTCCCGCCTCTGTCCGTCTCACCGGAGAACGGGCGGACCACCGTCCGTGCACGCGCCCTTGACCTGGTGAGAACGGACGATGAGCGACGACACCCTGTGGAACCTCCTGCTGGACGCGGCCCGCGAGGCACCCGAGCAGGTCCTCGTGCACGTGCGCGGCGACGGCGAGCGGTCGGTGACCCTGCGGCACCTGCTGCTCGCCGCCCGCAGGGTGGCCGGCGGGCTGCGGGCGGCCGGGGCCCCGCCCGGCACCTGCGTGCCGCTGGTCGCCGACCGCGGCGAGGACTTCCAGGTCATGTTCTGGGGGCTGGTCGGGGCCGGTCTGGTGCCGGTGCCGCTGGCCGCGGAAGCCGGCCGGGTGCTGCCCGTGTGGGAACACCTGGGCCGGCCGCCCGTGTTCGCCGACGCCCCCGGTGCCGGGTGGGCCCGGCACCTCCCGGACGGCGCGGTGCTCTGGCACCTGGACGACCTGCGCGACGGACCCGAACTCACCGAGCCTCCGGCCCGACGGCCCGGCGACCTGGCGTTCGTGCAGTTCTCCTCGGGCAGCACCGGCGCCCCAAAGGGCGTGGAACTCACCCACGCCGCGGTCGCCGCCAACCTCCGCCAGATCGTCACCGCCGCCGGGCTGACCGGCGAGGACGTGGTGGTCGGCTGGATGCCGTACTTCCACGACATGGGCCTGGTCGGCACCCATCTCGCGCCGCTCGCCGCCCGCGCCGGACAGGTCAGGATCGAGCCGCTGACGTTCGCGAGACGGCCCGCTGTGTGGTTCGAGGCGGCCACCGCGCACCGCGCCACCCATCTGTCGGCCGCCAACTTCGCCCTCGCGCTGACCGCCCGGCGCGTCCCCGCCGCGGACATGGCCCGCTACGACCTCTCCCGCGTGCGGCGGGTCCTGGTCGGGGCCGAGCCGATCTCCGCGTCCGTCTGGCGCGACTTCGCCCGCCTCACCCGCCCCGCCGGCCTGGCACCCCAGGCGCTGACGCCGGTCTACGGCCTGGCCGAGGCGACGCTCGCGGTGGCCTTCCCCCCGCCGGGCGAGGTCGCCGTCCCCCTGGTGCTGGACCGGGCCGCGCTGGGCCGGGGACGGGCGGTGGACGCCGTACGGGCGGACGACTCGGCCGTCGAACTCATGGACGTGGGCCATCCCGTGCCCGGCTGTGCCGTCCGGATCGTCGGCGACTCCGGGCGCGTCCTCGGTGACCGGCGCGTCGGTCACATAGAGGTACGCGGCCCCCAGCTCGCCCGGGGCTACCGTGACCTGCCCGAGGCCACCGCGGCTTCCTTCGGCGCCGACGGGTGGCTGCGCACCGGCGACCTGGGCTTCCTGCGGGACGGCCGGCTGTGTGTCAGCGGCCGGCACAAGGACGTGCTGTTCCTGAACGGGCTGAAGTACCACGCCGCCGACCTGGAGGACGTCGCCGCCGCCACGCCCGGTCTGCCGCCCGGCCCGACGGCGGTCGTCGGGTCCACCGATCCGGTCACCGGCGCCGAGCGGGTGCTCGTCTTCGTGTCCTGGGCCCGCCCGCCGCGTACCGCCGAGGAGGTGCTCGAACGGGTCGCGGCCCGGGTGGGCGAGGCCCTCTTCCACGACGACGTACGAGTGATCGCCCTGCCGCCCGGCGGGTTTCCCCGCACGACCAGCGGCAAGCTGCGGCGCCATGTGCTGCGGGAACGGTTCGAGACCGGCCGCTACCCGCGTGCCGTCGCGCGTCGGCGGGCCGCCCTCCCCGGGGGAACGGCGGGTGCGCCCCGGTCGCGGTCGGAGACCGAGCGAGTGGTGCGCGAGGTGTGGGGCGAGGTGCTCGGGCTCGCCGCCTCCGACATCGACGCGCACGCCTCCTTCCGCGCGCTGGGCGGCACTTCGCTGAAGGCCATGGAGGTGCTCGCCGTACTCGAGGACCGGTTCGGGGTCCCGCTGGAGCCGGCGGCGCTGCGGGCGGGCGCGAGCGCGGACACGGGTGCGGACACGGTGGCGGGGGTCGTCGATCGGCTTCTGGCGGAGACCGGAGGAGAGCTTCCCGCACCGAGGGGACCGGCCGGCGGAGATCCGCGGCCGGAGGACGACGAAGAGAACACGCGGACGGTCGGCACCGACGCCGGTGCGCGGGCGGCGGACGCCGGTAGGCGGGCGGAGGGCGCGCTCGCCGTCATCGGGCTCTCCTGCCGCTTCCCCGGCGCCGATACGCCCGAGGCGTACTGGAAGCTGCTGGCCGAGGGCCGCGACGCCGTCACGCCCGTACCCCCGCACCGGTGGGACGGCGACCGCGCGTCCCGGTGGGGCGCCTTCCTGACGGACCCGGCCGGGTTCGACGCCGCCCGTTTCGGCATCGGCGCCGAAGAGGCCCGCATCCTCGACCCGGCGGCCCGGCTGCTGCTGGAGCTGGCCCACGAGGCCCTGGAGCGCGCCGGATACGCCGGGCCCCGCCGCCGCGCCCACCGCGTGGGCGTGTTCACCACCGCCGGGGAGAGCGGCTACCGGGAGATCCTGGAACGCGAGGGCACCGCCCTGCCGCCCTCCGCGCTGACCGGGAACCTGCCCGGTCTCCTCGCCGCCCGTATCGCGCAGACCTTCGATCTGGACGGCCCGGCCCTGGTCGTGGACACCGCCTGTTCCTCCGGGCTGGTCGCCCTGCACCTGGCCCGCCGGAGCCTGCTGGCCGGCGAGTGCGACATCGCCCTGGTCGGCGGCGTCAACCTGCATCTCACGCCGACCGCGCACCGGATGCTGCACGCCGCCCAGGCCCTGTCGCCGACCGGTCGCGGCCGGGCGTTCGCCGAGGACGCCGACGGTTTCGTGCCGGGTGAGGGCGGCGCGGTGCTGGTGCTGCGCCGGGCCGGCGACGCCCGGCGGTCCGGCGACGAGGTGCACGCCCTGGTGCGGGGCACCGCCGTCAACAACGACGGCACCTCGCTGAGCCTGCTGGCACCCAACCCCCGGCGGCAGCGCGAGGTCATCACCGCCGCCCACACCGCCGCGGACGTCGACCCGGCCGAAGTGGCGTACGTCGAGGCGCACGGCACCGGCACCGCGCTCGGCGATCCCGTCGAGCTGAAGTCGCTCGCCCACGCCTTCCCGGCCCGGCCCGACGGGCGGCCCCGGCTGCTGGGCTCGGCCAAGACCGGCATCGGGCATCTGCTGAACGCCGCCGCGCTGCCCGGTCTGGTCAAGGTGGTGCTGGCGTTGCGCCACGGCCAGGTGCCGCCCTCGCCGCACGCGGCACCGCCCTCCGCGCTGGTCGCCCGGTCCGGGTTCGCGGTGCCCGACCGGCTCGTCGCCTGGCCCTCGGGAGGTGTCCGGATCGCGGGCGTCAACGCCTTCGGCTTCGGCGGCACCAACGCCCACGCGGTCCTGGAACAGGCCCCCGAACGGCCCCCCGTACCGCCCCGGCCGGAGACCGGCGGACCCCATCTCCTCGCCCTGTCCGCCACCACCCGGCCCGCGCTGCACGCCCTGGTCCGCGACCTGTCGGCCCACCTGGAGGCGCACCCGCACCTCGCCGAGCCGGACCTGTGCCTGACCGCCGCCACGGCCCGCGACGACGACCGGTACCGGCTCGCCCTCGTCTGCGACGGTGACGTACGGGCGAGGCTGGCGGCGCTCGCCGCGTCGCCGTCCGGCCCCGGGGAGCGGGCCGCCCGCACCCGCCCCCGCCTCGCCTTCCTGTTCCCCGGCCAGGGCGCCCAACGGCCGGGCATGGCGGCGCAGTCGTACTCCACCGCCCAGACGTTCCGGGACACCCTCGACGAGGCGTCCGACGCTCTGGGCCCGCTGTACGGCCGGAGCCTGGTGGACTGGTGCACCGACCCGGGCGCCGACCCCGCCGAGCTGGCCCGTACGGAGATCGCCCAGCCCGTGCTGGTCGCCCACGGCGTGGCGCTGGCCCGCCAGTTGGGTGCCTGGGGGGTGGTACCGGACGCCGTGGCCGGGCACAGTGTCGGGGAGCTGGCCGCTGCCTGCGCGGCGGGGCTGCTGACGCTGCCGGACACGGTGCGTTTCGCGGCCGAACGCGGGCGGCTGATCGCCGAGTCGACCGGGCCGGGCGCCATGGCCGCCGTGCGCGGCGCCGACGACCTGGTCGACGCCCTGGTCACCGCGTCGGACGGGGCTCTCGCGGTCGCGGCCCGCAACGGTCCCGGCCGGCTGGTGCTGTCCGGGACCGTACGGGCGGTCGAGCGCGCCGTGGCCGAGCTGACCGCGCGGGGGGTCGCGGTACGCGCGCTCCGGGTCAGCCGCGCCTTCCACTCACCGCTGATGGAACCGGCCGCGCGAGCGGTGTACGACGCCGCCCGCGCCCTCGTCCCCGCCCCCTCCCGGACACCGCTGCTGAGCACCCTGACGGCCGACTGGCAGCCCGCCCCGGACGCGGCGCACTGGCGGGAACACGCGCTGCGGCCGGTGCGGTTCGGCGCCGGGGTGCGGAAGCTGGTGGAGGACGGTTACGACACCTTCGTCGAGGTCGGGCCCGGCACCGACCTGCCGGGTGCCGTGCGCGCGGTCGCCGCCGACCGGGCCGGTGCCACGGCCCCGGTCGCGTTCTCCGCCCTGCCGGCCGGCGCGCGGGAGGGCGGTTGCGGGCGGGGCGCGCTGCTGCGTACCGTCGGCCGGTTGTGGGCCCGCGGTGTCGCCGTCGAGCACGCCGCGCTGGCGCCCACGGGCCGCCGGGTGCCGCTGCCCACGTACCCCTTCCAGCGGCGTTCCTACTGGCCGGGCCCCGACCCGGCCCGGCTGCTGCACCGCGTCGCCTGGACCCCCGCCGTCCTCCCCGCGCCCGCCGGGCCGGTCCCGGTCACGTCGGTCACCGGGCCGGACGCGGCGGCGGTGCGGGAGCTGTCCGCGCGTCTGGCCGCGCGGGGCGTGCCGGTGCGGGCAACCGGCCCCGCCGACACCGTCGTCCATCTCGCGGCACGGGCGGGGGACGGTGCCGGGGTGTCGGCCGCCGCGGGCGCCTTCCGGCGGACGCTGCGCCGGTTCGACCGGGCCGGTGCGCGGCGCCTGCTGGTGCTCACCGAGGACGCCCACCGCACCGGCGCGGGCGGTGACGCGGCCCGCCCGCGCCCCGAGCAGGCCCTGCTCACCGGGCTCGCCCTGGCGTTCCCGGAGGAGACGAAGGGGGCGGCACTGGTGTGCGTGGACCTGTCCTCGGAGGACTCCGCCGAGCGGCAAGTGGACGCACTTACCGCCGAGCTGACCGCTTCACGCGGTGATACGCCGTCCGTGGTCGCCTGGCGCGACGGTGCGCGGCTGCTCCGAGGGGTGCGGCCGCTGCCCGCCGTACCGGAGGGGGCGGAAGCGCTGCCCGCCGACGGGGTGTACCTGATCACCGGTGGCGGTGGTGGGGTCGGGGCCGCGCTCGCCCGGGACCTCGCCGGGCGGGGCCGTCCCACCCTCGTGCTCACGGGCCGTTCTCCGGAGCCGCCCGCCGGGTTGCTCGCGGAGCTGGCCGGGCTCGGCGCCGACGCCCGCTACCGGCGGGCCGACGTCACGGACGTCCGGCACCTCGACGCGCTGTTCGCCGCGATGCCCTCGCCGGACGTCGTGGTGCACGCGGCCGGGGTGGCCGTACCGGGGTCGCTGCGCGGCACCGACGGCCGGGACACGGACCGTTCGCTCGCCGCCAAGACGCACGGCACCGAGCTGCTGGCCGAGGCCCTGCGCCGCCACGGTCACCGGCCGCGGCTGTGCCTGGCCCTCTCCTCGGTCGCCTCGGTGCTCCCCGGCACCGCCGGTGCGCTGGGCGACTACGCGGCGGCCAACGCCTACCTCGACGCCTTCGCCGCCGCCGAACGCGCCGCCGGCCGGCCCTGGCTCGCCCTCGCTCTCGACGCCGTCGCGGGCACCGGTCTCGCCGCCGCCTCGGGTGACGGGGCGTCCGTACGGGCCGGTGGCGCACCGCTGGCCCCGGGTGAGGCGGTGCGGGCCCTGCGGCTGGCCTGCGGCGTCGAGGCCGCGCACCTGGTCGTGGCCGACCTGGCGGCGGCGAAGGCGTCACCGCCGGTCCCGGCCGAGGAGACGTCACCGCCGGTCCCGGCCGAGGAGGCGTCGCAGCCGGTTGAACCGCCGGGCACTGTCCCGGGGCCCGGGGACAGTGGCGGCACCCGCGTCCTGTTGCGGACCCTGCTCGCCGAGGCGTTGCGGCTCGCGCCGGAGGCGGTGGACGAGGAGCGGCCGTTCCTGGCGCTCGGCCTGGACTCGCTCGCCGCCGTAGACCTGGCCAGGAAGCTGGAGCGGGCGCTGGGCCGGGAGTTGCCGGCCACGCTCTTCTTCGAGTACCGGACGGTGCGGGAACTCGCCGCCCACCTCGACGCCGCGCCCATCGACGCCCTGCCCGTGGCCGACGGCGGGACGGCGGCGGTCACGGAAGGCGTCCCCTTCCCCCTCACACCCGTCCAACGGGCCCTGCACACCAGCAGCCTGCTGTACCCGCAGACCCCGGCCCGCGGCTGGGTGCGGCACACCGTCCGGGGGCCGCTCGACCCCGGTGCGCTGCGCCGCGCCCTCGCCGCCCTCGCCGAGCGGCACGGGATGCTGCGGGTGCGCGTCGAGGACGGCGCTCAGGTGATCGCCCCGGGGGCGGGACCCGACGCCTGGTTCGAGGCGCGGCCCTGCCCGGCGGGCGAGGGGGCGCTCGAAGCGCTGGAGGCGGAACTCGCCAACCGGCCCCTCGACCTCGCCACCACGCCCCCCTTCCGCGCGCTGCTGGTCACCGAGCACGCCGACCTCGCGCATCTGATCCTCGTCGTCCACCATGTGGCCGCCGACGGTTACAGCCTGAACGTCCTCGGCACCGAACTCTGGTCGCTCTACACCGACTTGGCCCTCGGCCGCGCACCCGCCCCGCTGCCGCCCGCCGCCGACTTCGCCTCCTGCGCGCGGCGGCCGGCCGCCCGCGCCGAGGACCACGCGTACTGGGCGGACCGCCTGGCGGACCACACACCGCTGCCCCTCCCCTACGACCGTGACCCCGGGTCCGAGGACTCCCCCGGCCCCCTCACCACCCTGCACCGCGTACTCGACGAGGATCTCGTCACCGCCCTGCGCGAGCGGGCCGCCCGCTGGAACGTCTCCCTGTTCCACCTCCTGCTGGCCGCCTACGTCCGCTGCCTGGCCCGGTGGAGCGGGCGCGCGGACATCGCGGTCAATGTCGCGCGGGCGGGCCGCGATGCCCGGCTGCCGGGGCTGGACCGGCTGGTGGGCCCCCTCGCCGACACCCTGCCGCTGATGCTGGCGGCCGGCCCGGACGAACCGCTGTCCGCGCTCGCCGACCGGGTGCGGTCGGCCTGGCTGGAGAGCGAGCGGCACTCCTCGGTGAGCAGTCTCGACCTGGCCCGGCTGCTGCCCGGCGACGCGTCGGGGCCGCGCACGGTCAGCCCGGCGAGCTTCAGTTCGGCCCGTTTCCCGGCCCCGCTGGACCCGGACTGCCCGGTGCGCGTACGGCCGGCCGCCGCGGGCACCGGTTCGGCCGCCACCAGGCTGAGTCTGCTCTGCTGGGAGGACGGGCCGCTGCTGCGCCTGTCCTGGAACGTGCCCGAGCGTCTCTTCGCCCCCGCGACGACCGCCCGGCTCGCCGCCGACTACGAGCGGGAACTGCGCGCCGCCGACTACGAGCGCGAACTGCGCGCCGCCGACACGGCCCGCGCCTCCCTCGTCCCCCGGCTGCTGGACCGCTTCCGCGCCGCCCCGGACGCCGTGGCCGTCGACGACGGCACCGCGACCCTCACCTACCGGGACCTCGACCTCGCCTCCCGCGGTCTCGCCGACCGCCTGCGCGAACTGGGCGTGGGACCGGGCGGACTGGTGGGCATGCTGACCGCGCCGGGGCCCGGCACCGTGACCGCCCTGGCCGGCATCCTGCGGACCGGTGCCGGCTGGGTGCCGCTCGACGCCGAGCACCCGACGGCCCGGCTGGCGGAGCAGACCGACCGGTGCGGGGTGCGGGTGGTCGTGCACGACGACCGCACCCGGCCGGCCGCGCACGCCCTCGCCTCGCTCACCCCCGTCCCCGTCGACGCTCCCCGCGCCCCCGTCCCGTCCGACGACGCCGACGTGGCCGACGCCGCGGCGACGGCGTACGTCATCTTCACCTCCGGCTCGACGGGCCGCCCCAAGGCGGTGCCCATCACGTTCCGGGCGATGGAGAACTATCTCGACTGGGCCGTCACCACCTTCGGTTACGGTCCCGGCGACCGGCTGGCGAACACGTCCTCGCCGTGCTTCGACGCCTCCGTACGGCAGTTGCTCGCGCCCTTGCTGACCGGGGCGACGGTCGTCACCGCCGACCGGGACCTGCTGCGCGACCCCGAACTGCTGCTGCGGCACGTGGAACGGGCCCGGATCACCGTGTGGAGTTCGGTGCCGTCGCTGTGGGAGCGGCTGCTGACGGCGGCGGAGGACCGCGTCCGGCGCGGCGAGCCACTGCCCGACCTGAGCGCGCTGCGCTGGGTCCATGTCGGCGGGGAGGCGCTGTGGGCGGACCGGGTGCGGCGCTGGTTCGACCTGTTCGGCCACGGGCAGCGGATCGTCAACCTCTACGGGCCCACCGAGGCCACCGTCAACGCCACCTACCACGTCGTCGCCGAACGCCCCGGCGACGAGGTCACGACCCTGCCCATCGGCCGGCCCGTCGCCGGTACCGGAGTCCTGGTCACCGACTCCGGCGAGCTGCTGATCACGGGCGTCGGCCTGTCCGCCGGTTACCTCGGCGAACCCGCCCTGACCCGGGCGGCATTCGTGGAGCGGGACGGCCGTCGCTGGTACCGCAGCGGCGACCGGGTGGAGGTGCTGCCCGACGGCGCCCTGCGGTTCCTGGGCCGGGTCGACGACCAGGTGAAGGTACGCGGGCACCGCGTCGAACCCGGCGAGGTGGAGGCGGCGCTGCGTACCCACCCGGACGTCGCGCGGGCGGCCGTACTGGCCGACGAAGGGCGGCTGCTCGCCTTCGTCACGCGCACGGCACCGGACGCCGTGGCGGATGCGGTGGAGCTGCGGCGGCATCTGGCGGCCACCCTGCCCCCGTACATGCTGCCCGCCCGTGTCACCGTCCTGGACGCACTGCCCCTGACCGGCACCGGAAAGGTGGACCGGCGGGCCCTGCTGGAGCACGCCGGGACGCCGGTGGCGGCGGCCGTCCCGTCCGGGGCGAGCCCCACCCGGGAGCGGCTCGGCCGGATCTGGTGCGAGGTCCTCGGGGTCGACCGGGTCCGGCCGCAGGACGACTTCTTCGAGCTGGGCGGTGACTCGCTGCTGGCCCTCCAGGTGTTCGACCGGCTCGCCCGGCACGGCGACGGCCCGCTGCCCCGGCCCACCGCGGTCTACCGGCACCGCACACTGGCCGCACTGGCCCACGCCATCGACGAGACCGCGGCCGGGGCGGCCGAGGCCCCGGAGACACCCGGTCCCGCTGCGGCCGGAGCCGTCGCCGCGACCGCTGCGGCGCCTGGCCCCGGGAGCCTCGCGCGGCCCGACCCCGCAGGCCCCCCGGCCCCCTTCCCCGTGACCCCCGGTCAGCGTGGTTTCCTGCTGGCCGAGGCGCTCTCCCCCGGCGCCGGCGGCACCTGGCTGGCCCGACTGCGGCTGGCCGGGCCGCTGGACGAACGGCGTTTCCAGGCGGCCGTGGACGTGCTGGTGGCCCGGCATCCCATGCTCCGCACGGTGTTCCCGGCCGGGGCCCGGCCGCCGGTGCAGCAGGAGTTGCCCGCGTCGCTGAGGCTGCCGGTGGCGTTCGAGACCGTGTCCGGGCCAGGGGAGGTGGCGGAGCGGGTCGCCGCCGAGCGCGGCCGGCGCTTCGAGCCGTGGGCCTGGCCCCTGCTGCGGCTGCGCGTGCTCACCCTCGGGCCGCGCGAGCACGTGCTGGTCGCGCACGCCCATCACCTGATCGGCGACGGCTACAGCGCCGCCCTGCTGCTGGAGGAACTGACCACCGTCCTCGACGCGTCGGCCCGCGCCGAGGCACCCGGCCTGCCCGCGCTGCGCGGCACCTTCCGGGAGCACGCGCTGCGCCTCACCGAGGCGGCCCCGCCCGCACCGGAGGCGGCACGGCGCCGGGCGGAACAGGCCGCGCCCTACACCGGGCCGGTCCTGCGGCCCCGTACCGGGAACGGGCAGGCGCGGCCCGGCGGGTTCCACGCGCGCCACTTCGTCCTGGACGCCACCGTCGCGGGGGCGCTGCGCGAGATCGCCGCCGAGGCGGGCGGCACCCTGTACGCGCCGCTGCTCACCGCCTACCACCGGGCGCTCGCGGCCCTCACCGGGCAGGAGGACCTGATCCTCGGGCTGGCCGTGTCCGGCCGCGATCACCCCGTGCCCGACATCCACCGGGTGTTCGGACCGTTCGCGGAGGCCGTCGCGGTGCGCCCCGCCGGTCCGGGGGCGGGGACGTGGTGCGGGGGCGGTTTCGGGCGGCATGTGCGCCGGGTGGTGGCCGAGACGATCGCCGCCCGCACCCATGAGCAGGTCGTGCCGCGCGACGCGGGCGGGCTGCCGCTGACCTCGCAGTTCTTCTTCACGCTCCTCGACTTCGGAACCCTGGGACCACGGGGCGGCGGCTCGCTGGACGTGCGGTGGGACGAGGAGGACGAGGAGGAGGACAGCGGGTTCGCGCCTCCCCCGGCCGGTACGGACGTCTTCCTCGCGGTGCGGCCCGACGGGGACCGGCTGCGCTGCACCGTACGCGGCGCGGCGGCGGCCTTCACCGGACCGGCGCTGGCCGCGTTCGCCAACGGGCTGCGTGACCTGCTGGTCTCCGCCGTGCCCCGTCCGGTACGGCGGACCGGCGGCGGGGACCTGGACGCCGCGCTCGTCGGCTATCTGCCGGCGCCGGCCGAGCTGGCCCGGCTCGCGGGGGTGCCGGACGCGGGGCCGGACCGCGAGGAGTTGCGGCGACTGCTGTTCCCGGACGGCGGACCCCGGCTGCTGGAGACGACGGCGACGCCGCTGGGCCGGTCCGGTTTCCTCGCCGTACCGCTGTTCGCGGACGAACTCGCCGCCGGCGGCGCCCTGCTCGGGCAGACCGTCCGGGCCGTGGCGGCGGCGTCCGCGCTCGGGGCCCGCTGTGTGTCGCTGGCCGGTCTGATCCCCTCGCTCACCGGCTACGGCTTCGACGTGCTGCGCGCCTCCGGTGCCGGGGCGGCCCTCACCACCGGGCACGCGGCCACCGTCGTGTCCGTGGTGCGCACGGCACACGCCGCCCTGGCGGCCACCGGCCGGGACCTGGCCGGCACCGAGGTGGCCGTGGTCGGGCTCGGGTCGATCGGCGCGTCCTCGCTGGAGCTGCTGCTCACCCTGGCCGGCGAACCGCCCGCCCGGCTGGTGCTGTGCGACGTACCGGGCAGTGTTCCGCGTCTGCGGGAGCTGGCCCGGACGCTGGTGGACCGCGGGCTGGCCCGGCAGGTCGACGTCCGCGCCTCGGACCCGGAGCTGCCGGCGGCGGTATATGAGGCCGGGCTGGTGATCGCGGCGGTCAGCGGCGGCGGCGCCCTGATCGACGTCGACCGGCTGCGGCCCGGCGCGGTCGTCGTGGACGACAGCTTCCCGCACTGCTTCGACACCGCACGGGCGCTGGCCCGGATGCGGGCCCGCGGGGACGTCCTGATCGTGGGCGGCGGGCTGCTCACCGTCGGGGAAACCCGGCGCGTCCTGGCCGACGGCCTGCCGTCGGTGGCCGCCGCGGCCGAGGCGGTGGACCGGCACTGGCCGCCGGACACCCTGGCGTCCTGCCGCGCGGAGTCCCTGCTGCACGCCTGTGGTGCGGGCGTGCCGCTGGTCCGGGGCCTGGTGGACGGGCCGACGGCGCTGGCGTACTGGCGGGCGATGGAGCGGACCGGTGTCACCGCCGGTCCGCTCCACCTCCAGGGCCGGCTCGTCCGCCCGCCCGCTCACCGCGCGGCCGGTCTCACCCCCGGGGCCGCCCCGGGCGGGACGTCATGACGCCGCCCGCGCGCCACGCGCGTGGTCGGGGTGGGCGAGGCCGAGGTGGTCGCGCAGGGTGGAGCCCTCGTACTCGGTGCGGAAGACGCCCCGTTCCTGGAGCAGCGGGACGACCCGGTCGGCGAATCCGTCGAGGCCGCCCGGGGTGATGTGCGGGACGAGGATGAAGCCGTCGGCCGCGTCGGCCTGGACGTACCGGTCGATGGTCTCGGCGACGGTGGCCGGGGAGCCGACGAAGGTCTGCCGGTTGCCGGTCTCGATGACCAGGTCGCGGATGGACCACTTGTGGGCCGCCGCCAGCTCCCGCCACTCCCGGGCGGTGGCCAGCGGATCGCGGTACATGCGGACCTGGGCCCGGCCGCGGGCGAGGGTGTGCTCCCCGGGCAGCGGGTCGACGTCGGGCAGCGGCCCGTCCGGGTCGTACCCGGACAGGTCGCGGTTCCAGACGAACTCCAGGTGCTTGATGGCGGTCGCCCCGCTGACCTGCTGGCGGCGCACCTCCTTGGCCAGTTCCTCGGCCTCGGCGTCGGTGTCGCCGAGGACGAAGCTGGCGGCGGGCAGGATCAGCAGGTCGTCGGGGCTCCGGCCGTACCGGGCGAGGCGGGACTTCACGTCCGTGTAGAAGGTCTGGCCGGTGTCGAGGGCGGCGTACCGGCTGAAGATGGCGTCGGCGCCGGCGGCGGCGAACTCCCGGCCCTCGTCGGAGTCCCCGGCCTGGAAGATCACCGGGCGGCCCTGGGGGCTGCGCGGCACGTTGAACCGGCCGTGGATGTCGAAGTGCTGTCCCCGGTGGACGAAGGCACCGGCCCCGGCGTCGCGCAGGAAGACGCCGGCGGCCTGGTCGGCGAGGATCTCGTCGCCCCGCCAGGAGTCGAAGAGTTCGTTCGCCGTGGCGAGGAACTCCTTGGCCCGGGAGTAGCGCTCCTCCTGCGGCAGGAAGCCGCCCCGGCGGAAGTTCTCCCCGGTGAAGGCGTCCCAGGAGGTGACGACGTTCCACGCGGCGCGGCCCCCGGAGAGGTGGTCCAGGCTGGCGAACTGGCGGGCCACCTCGTAGGGCTCGTTGAAGGTGGAGTTGATGGTGCCGGTCAGGCCGAGGTGGTCGGTGACGGCGGCGAGCGCGGCCAGGACGGTGAAGGTGTCGGGGCGGCCGACGACGTCCAGGTCGTAGATCTTCCCGCCCTGTTCGCGCAGCCGGAGGCCCTCGGCGAGGAAGAGGAAGTCGAACTTGGCGCGCTCGGCGGTGCGGGCGAAGTGGGCGAAGGAGGCGAACTCGATGTGGCTGCCGGCCTCCGGGTCGCTCCACACGGTGGTGTTGTTGACGCCGGGGAAGTGGGCGGCCAGGTGGATCTGCTTCTGCGGCTTGGTCATGGTGGGGCTCCTTGGCTCAGGCCGCGGCGTAGCGGTTGGCGGGGCGGGGCAGTCCGAGCAGGCCGCGCAGGGTGCCGGCCTCGTAGGCGCGGCGGAAGGCGCCGCGGCGCTGGAGTTCGGGGACGAGTCCCCGGGTGATGGCGGGCAGGTCGTGGCCGGCGACGGCGGGCCGCAGCCGGAAACCGGTCAGTCCGGCGGACTGGAATTCCTGGAGCAGATCGGCGAGTTGGGCGGGGCTGCCGGTGAAGACGCGGGCGTCGCTGGTGTACTCCTCGCCCGACAGGGTGTCGAGCCGGTCGCGGCGGGCGGCCGCCGCGGCCGGGTCGTCGTCGAGGTGGACGACCAGGTCGGCGAAGACGTGCAGCGGTTCGCCGCCGCGTCCGGCGGCCGACTGCTCGGCGCGGATCTCGGCGACGATCGCGCGGGCCTGGCCGGTGTCGTGCGGGGTGACGTAGCCGACGTCGGCGGCGCGGGCCACCAGGCGGTAGGGCACGGTGTCGTGGGCGAGGGCGGTGACCGGCGGCTGGCCCTGCGGGGGGCGCGGGGTGATCGAAGGGCCCTTGACGCTGAAGTGCCGGCCCTCGAAGTCGATGTAGTGCAGCCTGTCGCGGTCGATGAACCGGCCGGTGGCCACGTCCCGGATCTCGGCGTCGTCCTCCCAACTGTCCCAGAGCCGCCGCACGACCTCGACGTGGTCGGCGGCCTCGTCGAACAGGTCGGCCACCAGGTCCCGGGTGGCCGGGTCGTCGTAGGCGGCGATCCTGGGGATGGTGCGGCGGCCGAAGTGGGCGGCCTCGTTGGGCCGGGCGGTGATCTGGACGCGCAGTCCCGCACGGCCGGTGCTCACATAGTCGAGGGTGGCGATGGCCTTGGAGATATGGAACGGCTCCGTGTGGGTGGCCACCACGGTCGGGACCAGTCCTATGTGCCGGGTCAGGGGTGCGACCCGGGAGGCGATCAGGACCGCGTCGAGCCGGCCGCGGACCTGGTCGCGGCGGTCGTCCGGGTCCAGGAAGTGCGAGGACTGGGGGCCGAGGCCGTCCTCGATGGTCACGAAGTCGAGCAGACCGCGCTCGGCCTCGGTGATCAGGTCGGCCCAGTAGGCGGCGGTGAACAGCTCACGGGGTCGGGCGACGGGCTCCCGCCATGAGGCGGGGTGCCAGCCGGTGCCGTCCAGCGCGACGGCGAGGTGCAGCGGGGCAGGGGGAGTCGAGGGCACGGGGATGCCTTCCTGGAGGTCCGGGAGAAGCCTGCTGGAGATCCATGAGAAGACCGCCGGCCCTCGCGCGGGCGGCCGGGAGGGGCGCGTGCGGAGCCGACGGAGCGCCCGGGTGAGGACCCGGGCGGGGGTGTCAGGAGCGACAGAGCGCGCCGGCCACGCGCTGGAGGTCGATGTGGGGCCGGGAGTACAGGTGCACGGCGTGGGCTATCCGGTCCACGTCGGTCACCTCCCTCGTCAGGGCGCGGGGCGCGCCTCACACATCTCGTCGTGAGTCCCAACGCCCGGCCCCCGCCCGGTGTTCCCGCCACGCCCAGCACGGTCCCCGGCGGCGCGCCCACGGCGTACGCGAGCACCAGCGCCCCGACGGTCACGGCGACCGCCACCGCCCCGGCCACGGCGTTTCCCACGCCGACCCCCCAAGCCCCGGACGTCCAGGGCTACATGGTGGAGTCGTACGGCCACGGGAACACGAGTACGTGTACTCAGCCGGGTCCGTCAGCGCCGGGCGTGGCGGACCCGCAGCCGTCCGAACCCCATGGTCCCGGAGATCCGGATCGTCGGCCCGCCGGGGCGGGAGCGCCGGGGGGCGCGGTAGCGCAGGTCCTTCCAGCCGGTGCGCACGCCCTCCACGTCCACGACGGCGTCGCGCGGCACCGTGATGCTGGCCCCGCCGGTGCCGAGCCGCAGTTCGATGTCGACGACCGGGTACTCGATGACCGCCCGGGACAGGTCCAGGCGCACCCTTCCGTACTCGGAGCCGACCTTGAGCTTGCGGGGCACCCGCCAGGCACCGCCGCGCCGTATCCGTCCGGCGGCGGCGACGATCGTCGACGTGGTGGCCGGCGGCCGGCGCGGCAGCGCCTCCAGGGCCGACACGAGCTGGCCGCGGACCTCGGCGGTGAGCACCTGGTGGAGGCGGTCGTCCAACTCCTCGTGCGAGAGGTGCCCTTCGGTGTACGCCTCCTGCAGGCGCCGCACGGCCGTCTCGCGGTCCTCGTCGCCGATCAGGGTCGGCGAGTCGTCCGGTAAGGGGGTCACCGTCTTACCCTACTGCCGCACGGGCGGTGTGAATGCGCCAAGGTCTGAGCACGATGGACATCACGTGGCGCCAGGTGGCACCAGGTGATGCCATCGCATGGCCCGCGCGGGTGCGTCGTCACCCATGGCACTACAGCGGGCCGGGGCGTCGCTGTCGCGTTTCCGCAGTTCAGGACGGGTTCTGCCAATCATCCGCGAGATGAAGTGCCACAGAGGCTTGCAAGTGGCGCCACATGGGTGCCACTATGGCGTCATGGACCTCACCCCCTACGTCGACACCCTCCGCCGCGAACTGGCGGTGGCCGCCGAAGCCGGCGGTGACGAAGCCCGCGAGCTGGCCGAGAGACTCACCGCGCCCCTGGAGTCCGCGACCCGGCTGATCATGCTCAATGTGCTCTCCGCCGCCATGGACGAGATCACCCGCGAGCTCGCCCCCGGCTCGGTCGACGTACGGCTGCGCGGGCTGGACCCCGACTTCGTGGTCACCCCGCCGCCGGCCGACGGCGGCCCGGTGGAGCCGGCCGCGCCCGTGGAACCGCTCAAGGCGCCGGTTCCGGCCGACGGCGACGAGGGCGGCACCGCCCGCGTCAACCTGCGGCTGCCGGCCCACCTGAAGGCGCGCGCCGAGGAGGCCGCCGGCCGCGAGGGCCTGTCGGTCAACGCGTGGCTGGTGCGGGCCGTGGCGGCCGCCGTGGAGGGCGGTGCCCGGCCGCGCCCGGCGGAGCGGACCCGCACCATCGGACAGAGCATCACGGGCTGGGTGCGCTAGCCGCGCCCGCGCCCGCACCGCTTCACCCCTTTCGCGTCCCACCAGCGGGGACGATCCGACGACCCATGAGGACGGCACAGCCATGCCTGCTTTCGACACCCCCGGACCCATCACGGCCACCACCCACGTGTACGCCGGTTCCATCCGGTTCACCGCGGCCGACCGCCTCGACACGGTCGTCGAGGTGCGGCCCCGCGACCCGAAGCGGGGCCAGGACGCCAAGGCAGCCGACCAGACCGAGGTGACCTGCGCCGGCGGTGTGCTGACCGTCAGGACGCCCGGGGCGAACCTCGTCGGGCGTTCCGGCACCGTCGACGTGACGGTCGAGCTGCCCGCGGGTTCACGTGTCGAGCTGTCCGGGTCCTGGACCCAGGTGTTCGGCGAGGGGCGGCTCGGCGAGGTGGTGGTGAAGACCTCCTCCGGCGACGTCCGCCTCGACACGACCGGTCCGCTCCAGCTCGCCGCCTCCCACGGCTCGATCACCGTGGACCGGGTCGACGGCGCGGCCGAGATCACCACCAGCTCCGGCAGTGTGCGCGTCGGCACCGTCGCCGGGTCCGCCGTACTGAAGAACTCGCACGGCACCACGACCGTCGGCACCGCGACCGGAGACCTGCGGGTCAGCGGCGCCAACGGTGACATCGACATCGCGCGGGCCGAGGGCTCGGTCGTCGCCACCACCGCCCACGGCACCCTGCGCGTCGCCGAAGTCTCCTGCGGAAAGGTCCAGTTGGAGACGAGTTACGGCGCCATCGAGGTCGGCGTCCGCGAGGGCGTCGCCGCCTGGCTGGACGTCAGCTCCGACCGGGGCCAGGTGCGCAACACGCTCGCCGCCTCCGAGACCCCGGAGCAGACCGAGCAGACCGTCGAGGTCCGCGCCCGGACCCGCTGGGGCAACATCGACGTGCGCCGCGCCTGAGCCGGAGCACCGGCCCCGCCGCCTCGTACCGCCTCCCCCGTCACCCCGGCCTTCGAAAAGGAGGGCACCCATGCCTTCTTCTGTCATGCCCACAACAGATGAGAGCGGCGGTGGGCAGTCGCCCGCCGCCGTCGTCGCCACCGGACTGCGCAAGGCGTACGGCGGCCGGACCGTCCTCGACGGCATCGACCTGCACGTCCCGGCCGGCACGGTGTTCGCCCTGCTGGGCCCGAACGGCGCGGGCAAGACCACGGTGGTCAGCATCCTGTCCACCCTGATCGGCCCCGACGCCGGGCAGATACGCGTCGCGGGCCACGACCCGGCCACCGACCCCGGGGCGGTCCGCGCCGCGATCGGCGTCACCGGCCAGTTCTCCGCCGTGGACGGGCTGATCACCGGCGAGGAGAACATGCTCCTGATGGCCGACCTCAACCACCTCCCCAAGAAGGAGGGCCGCCGGACCGCCGCCGAACTGCTGGCCCGCTTCGACCTCACCGAGGCCGCGCGCAAGCCCGCCGCCACCTACTCCGGCGGCATGAAGCGCCGCCTGGACATCGCCATGACCCTGGTCGGCGACCCCCGGATCATCTTCCTCGACGAACCCACCACCGGCCTGGACCCGCGCTCCCGGCACACCATGTGGCAGATCGTCCGCGACCTGGTCGCCGGCGGCGTGACCGTCTTCCTCACCACCCAGTACCTGGAGGAGGCCGACCAGCTCGCCGACCGCGTCGCCGTCCTCGACGGCGGCCGGATCGCCGCCCAGGGCAGCCCCGCCGAACTCAAGCGGCTCGTCCCCGGCGGCCACGTACGACTGCGGTTCTCCGACCCGGTGGCCTACGGGCGGGCCGCGTCCGCCCTGCGCGAGGTCACCCGCGACGACGCGGCGATGTCGCTGCAGATCCCGAGCGACGGCGGCCAGCGCGAACTGGGCGCCCTCCTCGACTGGCTGGACGCGGCCGGCGTCGAGGCCGACGAGCTGACCGTGCACACCCCCGACCTGGACGACGTGTTCTTCGCCCTCACCGGCTCCCGGCAGCCGGTACAGCCCAAGGAGTCCGCCCGATGAGCGTCCCCTCCCTCGCCCTGCGCGACACCTCCACCATGCTGCGGCGCAACCTGCTGCACGCCCGCCGTTACCCGTCCCTGACGCTGCAACTGCTGCTCACCCCGGTGATGCTGCTGCTGCTCTTCGTCTATGTCTTCGGCGACGCGATGAGCGCCGGCATCGGGGACGGCCGCGCCGACCGCTCCGCCTACATCGCCTACCTGGTGCCCGGTCTGCTGCTGATGACCGTCGGCAGCACCACGATCGGCACCGCGGTCTCCGTCGCCACGGACATGGCCGAGGGCATCATGGCCCGCTTCCGCACCATGGCGATCCACCGCGGCTCGGTGCTCGTCGGGCACGTCATCGGCAGCGTCCTCCAGTGCCTGGTGAGCGTGCTGCTGGTCGGGGCCGTCGCCGTGGCCATCGGCTTCCGCTCCACCGACGCCACGCCGCTGGAGTGGGTCGCGGCGTTCGGACTGCTCGCCCTGTTCGCCCTGGCGCTGACCTGGCTGGCGGTCGGCATGGGCCTGTCCAGCCCGAACGCCGAGGCGGCCAGCAACAACGCGATGCCGCTGATCTTCCTGCCGCTGGTCTCCAGCGCCTTCGTGCCGGTGGACTCGATGCCGGGGTGGTTCCGGCCGGTCGCCGAGTACCAGCCGTTCACTCCGGCCAACGAGACCCTGCGCGGCCTGCTCCTGGGCACCGGCATCGGCCACAACGGATGGCTCGCCGTCGCCTGGTGCCTGGGACTGGCCGTGCTCGGCTGCCTCTGGTCCAGGAAACTGTTCCGCCGCGACCCGAAGTGAAGCGGATCTTTCCGCCGCGGAGTTGACCGCCCGCCCGCTTTCCCCTAATCCTTCTGGGACCGCACGGGAATTCACCGGGAATCAATGCGACCGGCATTGCTCTTTCCGGCCCCGGTCCAAGCGCACCAGCTTCCGGTTCCGCTCTCGATTGCGCCGGGGACAACAGCGCGTCACGATGAAGACCCCGTTGTCCTGCCGACAGGACAGTCGTCACTGTTCCCCGTCATACCCCGAAGGGTGAGTGCTGCATGTACGTCCCCAGTCATTACCGAGAACCGGATGTCTCGTGGCTGCTCGATCTGATACGTGACAACCCGCTGGCCCTTATGGCCAGCAATGGGGCTCCCGCTGACGGACCGTTCGCCACGCACCTGCCGGTCATCACCGACCCCGAATGGGACGGACACCCCGACGCGGACCTGGCGGGCATGTCCCTGCTGGGGCACATGAACCGGGCCAATCCGCACTGGACGGCACTGGACACCGGGACGCCGGTCCTGCTGACGTTCACCGGTCCGCACGCCTATGTGTCACCCACCGTCTACGACATCACCCCGGCCGCCCCGACCTGGAACTTCACCTCGGTCCACGTGCATGGAGTGGCGGAGCGGATCGAGTCGACGGAGGAGACACTGGGTGTCGTACAGGCGACGGTGCGGGCGTTCGAGAAGGATTTCGGGGCCGATTGGGACATGACCGAGTCCGTCGACTACTTCCGCAGGATAGTGCCGGGAGTCGGCGCCTTCCGGGTCCGGGTGACCAGGGCCGAGGGCATGTTCAAGCTCAGCCAGGAGCAGCGTCCCGAGGTCCGCGAGCGGGTGAAGCGGTCGTTCGCCGGACGAAGCTGCACCCGGCACGCGCAGACCGCGGACCTCATGACCCGCCTGCCGTAGCGGCCCCGCGGACCGGTCATTCGAGGGCGAGCGGCCGGTCCGTCTCCTTCAGCACCTGCTCGGCCGCGGCGTCGAGGGTGGCCATGACCCATTCCCCCAGGTCGGTGCCGGCCTGGGCCGCCGCCTTGTGCCACCACTGAAGGCGGTTGTCGGGCACGGCCAGCCGGCGCGTCGCCGCCCCGGACTCCGGCTGCGGCGCGGCGCCTTCACGCTCCGCCCTGAGGGCCTGCCGCAGTTGCTTGGTGCTCCACTTCCTCCGCTCGGCACGGTCGAGCCAGGTCTCCTGCTCGTCGGCATGCAGCGACGCCAGCTCGGCGTGGTGCTGGAAGCTGAGCGCGTGCCGCCGCCGGTTCACGTCGAAGCGCCGGGAGACCCAGGCGTAGTTGCGCAGCGTCTGGTACTGGAGCCCGGCCGCGCGGATGCCGAGTTCGTAGCGGTCGGCATAGTGGTCCTTGCCGTATACGAGCCAGTCCCCGAGCCACCAGGACGACGAGTTGAGCAGCCCGGAAAGCTGGCGCCCGGCCTGCTCCCACTCCTCGAAAGCCAGTCCCGCGGGTATGCACAGCCCCACCTTCGTGGTGAGTACCTGGTCGCGCCGCGACTCCATTCCGGCGGTTCTGCGGGCCCTTTGCTCGGCTTCCGCCGTTCTGCCGAACATGGTCGCCTCGGAGTTTCTGCGGTCGTCGACCTGCTGTGTCATAACGCCTCCGTTTCAACGCGCGTATCGACCGAGCGGTTACGCGGTGGCTCCCCCGTGAATGCGGAGATGAACCGGGCATTGGTAGGTCCCCGGTCGGGGCCGGGATGGCCAACTACCGCGCTTCGAGTAGAGCCCGACATCCATGTCAGTTCAAGGATCTTGGCGCCTTCGAACACTACTTTGCAGAGTTCCGGTGCCACACCCGCCAAGTGGTCCAGTCCACTGATTGGCGCGATCCGGCCACCCGCCCGGAACCCGCGCCGCTCTACCGTGCGCGCCGCGCTCCAGGCGCCCCACCGCGACCGGAACCCGCACTCCAGGCGCCCCATGGGTCCGTACCGCACCCCGGTGCCGAGTGCCGCGAGGCTATGCGCCATTCCAGGCACCACAACAAGTCAGCCAACCTCGGACCCTGGCACCACACTGGCCTCCCACCTAGACTCTCTCCCCACAACGCTCAGTAACCTCGGGGGAGTTATTGCGGCATGGAGACGCCCCAAGCAGGCACCTCGTCGGCTTCAAGACACGCGACCTATGCCCCTCATCCGGATATGTCCCTGGATCGCTTCAGCGGCACGATCTTCAAGAGTCTGCGCCGGACCGATCAGCGCAAATGGGCCCACGCATACTTGAAGGGGCTGCTTCTCACCCCGGGCAAGAAATCGGTGCGCCGGCTCGCCGCCGCGATCTCCCGCGATCCGTCCGTCGTGCAGTCGCTGCGCCAGTTCGTCAGCCTCAGCCCGTGGGACTTCGACGAGGTCATGGAGGAACTCACCGACTGGGTGGCCATCCGCCGGCCGGAGCCTGTCTGGCCCATCGGCCGGGCCGTCCTGCCCAAGCGCGGTGACCGGTCGGTGGGCGTGCACCGCTACTTCGACCTCTCCTCGGGCCGCACCCTCAACTGTCAACTGGGGCTGGGCTCGTTCCTGTGCGTGGGCGACACCCAGTTCCCCGTCGACTGGTGTCTGCACCTGTCGACGGCCTGGACGCAGGACCCCGCTCGGCGCAGGGACACCCGCATACCGGACTGCGAGCTCTACCGGCCGCTGTGGGCGGCGGCGCTCCGGCTGGTCGACCGGCTCTCGGCCCGTTCGGACTCCCCGTCCTCCGTGGTGCTGGTCGACATGAGCGACGAACCCGACGTGGTGTACCTGCTGCACGGACTCGCCAAGCGGCAACGGGACTTCGTGGTCGCGGTCCCGCCGCATCTGGCGGTGCTGCCCGCCGGCGAGGGCGCCTCGGCGCCGGTGAGCGCGCGGACCCTGGTGTGCGCGCAGAGCCCGGAGGCGGCCGTCGTCCCGCTGCCCGGCAGGAACCGGCGGGCCGCCCGGGTCCAGACCTCCCTGGTCCATCTGGCGGGCGGTATCCCGGGGCGTACGCCCGGCCCTCCCTACCGGCTGTTCACCGAGGCGGACCCGGCCGGCTCCCCGGGCCCCCTGTGGCTCACCAGCCTCGCCCACCTCGCCCTCACCGAGGTCGGCTCGATCACCGCGCTGCACACCGGGACGACGGACGCGATCGGTGCCATGGAGCGGGACTTCGGGCTGCTGGACTTCGAGGGGCGTTCGTTCCCCGGCTGGTATCACCACATGGCCCTCGTCTCGGCCGCCTACACCTACCGGAAGCTGCACGGTCCCGCCGCCGCGCCGTCCCGCGACGCGGCGCGACGGGTGCCGTAGCGGCGCCGCACGCCCCTCCCGTCCCACTGACACATCCGGCATCACATCCGCCGCCGATCCGCGCCACTTCGGCGTCGCGAGGCCGGCCGCTTCCGGCACGAGTTGATTTTGGCGGCATCTCAACGCCGTGCGGCACCGGGGCCGGGCGGCGTACGCCTTCCGCGGCCCGCCCGGTCGCCCCGGCTGACCGATTCCGCTCGCTGCCGTACTCCTCGCGAGCTGTCGTGAACACGGGCCTCCCGTTATGGCGCTAGCGTGACATCACACGGCGTCAGTGGAGAACGTGCGTCCCGCACCCCGGTCCGCGGCGCGGCCGTCTCCACCGGTTCTCCGGCCAGTTCCCCGGAGTAGCCCCCCACGGTGAGCGCCGAAGAACGGTCGGCACGCGACGCGCGCTCCCCAGGGGACGCGCGCACGGTGAAGGGTGAGGTGTTCCACGTGGCGAGGACGGACCGCGATCCGCCAGGTTCCCCGACGACCGGTTCCCCGACGGCCGGTTCCCCGGTGACAGGTTGCCCGGTGACAGGACTTACGGTGACCGGACTTCCGGTGACAGGTCTCCCGGTGACGCATGTCCGGCGACCCGGACCGTGTCCCCGCGACCGAACGTGACCTCGCGTCGTCCGGGCGGCCGCCGTCGGACCCGCGGCCGCAGACACCCCGAAGGCGGCCCGCCATGCCGGCGTACGAGACACCCTCACCCGTCCAGGTGGTGCTCAATCTGGTGTGCGGCCAGGTCCGGATCACCGCCGGCGACCGCCCGGTGACCTCGGTCGAGGCGTATCCCCGCGACAGCGGCGACCAGGACGACGTGCGGACCGCCGGCCGGCTGCGCATCGACTACACCGGCGGCCGGCTGCTGGTGAACGCCCCGGAACCGGACGGCAGCGGCGGCGCGGTCGTCGTGGTGCTGGCCGTGCCCACCGGTTCCAGCCTGAGCGGCCGGGGCATGGCCGCGGACTTCCTCGGCACCGGGGAACTGGGCGAGTGCCGGCTCAGCACCGGCCTGGGGCACATCAGTCTGCACCGTACCGGCAGTCTGCGCCTGGACGCCGCCCTCGGTGACATCACGGTCGACCGCGCGGCCGGCACCGTCGAGGCCACCGCGGACCGCGGCGACGTCCGGCTGGGGCTGATCGAGGGCAGCACCACGGTCACGACGAGGGGCGAGGGAGACGTGACCGTGGACGAGGTGCGCGGTGCCGCCCGCCTGTACGCCGAGCGCGGCACCATCCGGCTGGGCCGGGCGCACACCGACGTGGAGGCCCGGACGATCCACGGTGACATCGACGTCGGGGAGGTGCGGCGGGGAAGCGTGCTCGCCGCCACCACGTTCGGCGGCGTCCGGGTCGGGGTGGCCGGCACCAGCGAGGCCCGGCTGTCCCTGGACTCCGCGGTGGGCACCGTCTCCACGGCCCTGTCGCTCCTGGCGGCCCGCGAGCAGGCGGACCACACCGTGTCCGTCCAGGCCCGGACCGTGATCGGGGACGTCGTGGTGGAGCGCTCCGGCCTGGAGTGAACCCGAGCCGCGGCGCCGCCCGCACACCTCACACGGCGGTGTCCGAGCGGGCCGGGCCGCGGTCCAGTACGCGACCGAGGTCCGCCAGCAGCGCGGCTTCCTCGCCGATGAGGTAGAAGTGCCCGCCGGGCAGGACCCGTAGCCGGAAGGCGTCCTGTGTCATGTCGGCCCAGTCGCGCATCTGCTCCGGGGTCACCTCGGGATCGGCGTCGCCGGTGTAGCCGTACACGGGGCAGTCCAGCGGGGGGCGGTCGCCACCGCGGTAGCCGTCCACCAGCCGGTAGTCCGCGCGGACCGCCGGGAGCACCAGCTCCCTCAGATCGGGGTCGGCGAAGACCGGGGCGCGGCTCGCGTCGAAGCGCAGGATCTCGGCGATGATCTTCTCGTCCGGGCCGGAGAACCGCCGCGTGGTGTCCAGGGTGTGCGGCGGCCGTCTGCCGGACACGCACAGGGCGGCCGGCGGACTCCCCCGCTTCTGCAGGCGCAGCGCCACCTCGTGCGCCACCGACGCGCCCATGCTGTGGCCGAACAGCACCAGCCGGTACGGCGTCAGCTCGCCCAGCGCGTCGGCGATGTCGTCCGCGAGGGACTCCAGCCCGGTCGGGAACGGATCGCCGTACCGGTCCTCCCGGCCCGGGTAGCGCACGGCGAGCACGCCGGTGTCCGCCGGGAGTCCGGCGGGCCAGGTGCGGTAGGCGCTCGCCCAGCCCCCGGCGTGGGGGAAGCAGACGAGCTTCGTCCCGCACGCGTCGTCGTCGCGGAAGCGGCGCAGCCACCGCTCCGCCGTCGGACCGTTCATCAGGGTTCCCCTTCCGCGTGCGTGCCGGGCACCGCGCCCGTCAGCGTACGTCGCCGCCGACCTCGGCCAGGACCGCCCGTCCGGCGTCGCGGTCACCGAGCCGGCCGATGATCGAGCCGGCGATCTCACCGCTGCGCACGGCGATGTTCGACAGCAGTGACGAGGTCAGCCCGTGGGTGTGCTCGGTGCCGCCCTGGAGGTAGATGCCGCAGCGCAGCTCCGGCGCGGTCGCGACCCGGTAGTCCCGCTCGACCCGGTAGCGGTGCGCCTCGTCGCGCAGGCAGTGCCGGTCGAGGTCGCCGAGCAGGCGGGTGGGCTCCATCGTGTCGTAGCCGGTCGCGCAGACCAGGGCGTCGAAGTCCAGTTCGCGCACTTCGGCGTCGGGGCCGACCTGGAGGGAGACGCGGGTCTCGGCGCCCAGGCGCTTCACCCCGGTGACCCGCGACAGGTTGAGGAACCGGAGCCGCCGTACGCCCCGTACCTCGTCGTCGTACGACCTGCGGTACAGCGCCCGGATCACCTCGTCGTCGACGACGGAGTAGTTGGTGTTGCGGTGGTAGCGCCAGAACGCCTCCCGCGTCCGGTCGGTGCCGAAGTAGTAGTCGTCGACGGCCCCGGGGTCGAAGATCTGGTTGGCGAAGGGGGTGTCGTCCGCGACGGAGTAGCCGTAGGACGGGATGACCGCCCACACCTCGGCGTGCGGCAGTTCGTCGTACAGGAACCGGGTGATCTCGGCGGCGCTCTGGCCCGCCCCGACCACCGCCACCCGGCGCAGTGCGGCGGGGTCGGTGCCGCGGTACTTCTCCAGGAACTCCGAGCTGTGCCAGACCCGTTCGTCGCGCTCGGCGCCCGCGGGCATGCTGGGCACCAGGCCCGTGGAGATCACCACGTTGCGTGCCTCGACGACGCGGCCGGTCCGGCCGGTGCCGTCCGCCACCTCCAGGCGCAGCCGGTCCGCCCCTTGCGCGTCGGTGCCCGGCGGCAGTGCGATCGACGTCACCTCCGAGCCGTACGCGATGCGGTCGGCCACCCGGGCCTGCGCCCACTCCAGGTACTGGTGGAACTCCGCGCGGGTGGGGAAGAAGTCCTGGTTGTTGACGAACTGCGGGAGCCGGCCCGACGCGTGCAGGTAGGCGATGAAGCTGAAGGTCGACGTCGGATTGCGGAAGGTGACCAGGTCCTTCAGGAAGGAGATCTGCATGGTCGCCGACGGCAGCAGCATGTTGCGGTGCCAGCCGAACGACGGCTGGCGCTCCAGGAAGAGGGCGCTGACCTCGTGTTCAGGGTCCTTGACCCGGGCTTCCTCCAGGGCGATGGCGAGCGACAGGTTGGACGGACCGAACCCGATGCCGACCACGTCGTAGATCTCGTGTTCACGATCACTCATTGATTTCTCCCGCGGGCATGAAGGTGTGATGCACGGTGCGCATCTGCGATCGGTGGTCTTCCGCTCCCGGACCCGCGTGTCCTGTCAGCGGGACACCCGGTTCCGGGCCGGTGTCGCTCAGCTCCGGGTGGCCGGGCCGAACCAGGTGGTGAGGGCGGTCCGGAGCGCCGGGGTGCCGGGCGCGCCGCCGGCGGCGGCGGCCCAGGCGACATGGCCGTCCGGGCGGACGAGCAGCGCGGCCGGAGCGGGGATCGCGCCGACGGCCGGGACGGTCCAGTGGTCGTCCTCGCTGCGCGCCTCGACGAGGTCGACCCGGTCGGCCCAGCCCGCGGCGACCGCCGCCAGCCGGGCGTTGCCGCGCAGGTCGAGCAGTACGGGGCGGGCGGCGTGCAGCAGTGCGTGGACGCGGGTGGCGCCGTCGGCGGTCTTGAGGTCGGCGTCGGGGACCCGGCGGCCGGCCAGCGGATGGCCGCCGTCGGACGGGTAGCGGATGTCCAGGGCCGTGAGCATGCCGCGCAGATACTGGTTGACGTCGTCGAACACGATGAGCGCGGAGAAGACGTCGCGCAGCGCGTCCGTGTGGGCGCCGGGGCGGGCCAGGGCGGCCTGCGCCCGGGTGTTGTGCAGCACGCGCTCCCCGACGGGGTGACGCTCGGCGTGGTAGCTGTCCAGCAGGCTCTCGGGGGCCTGTCCGCGGACCACCGAGGCGAGTTTCCAGCCGAGGTTGACCGCGTCCTGCACCCCCATGTTCAGGCCCTGTCCGCCGGCCGGGAAGTGGATGTGCGCCGCGTCGCCCGCGAGCAGCACGCGGCCCTCCCGGTACCGGTCGGCCTGCCGTGCGGCGTCGCTGAACCGGGAGACCCACCGCGGGCTGTTCATGCCGTAGTCGGTGCCCGCGATCCTGATCAGCGAGTCCCTTAGCTGTTCGAAGGTGGTGGGTTCGTCGCGGTCCGCGACCCGGCCGTGCTCGGTCGTGATGACCCGGTACCAGCCCGGCTCGAAGGCGATCACGGAGTAGTCGCCGCCCGGACAGCGCCGTGCCCAGATGTAGTCCTCGGGCAGTTCGGGGAGTTCGACGTCGCCGATCAGCGAGGTCATCGTCGCCGGGGTGCCGGGGAAGCCGATGCCCGCCAGTTTCCGGACCGTGCTGCGGCCGCCGTCGCAGCCCACCAGGTAGCGGGCGCGCAGCGTCGCCGGTTCCCCGCCCGCCGTGCGCAGCGCGACCGTCACGCCGGAACCGTCCTGGTCGATGCCGTGCACCTCGGACGACCAGCGCACCCGTACGCCGAGTTCGGCGGCCCACTCCTCCAGCAGCCGTTCGATGGTGTACTGGAGGATCATCAGCGGGTACGGATGCCGGGACTCGGACTCGTCGAACTCCAGCCGCAGGCCGGAGAAGTGGCCCACGCCCTGGAGTTCGCCGGCCGCCAGGAAGCGGTCCAGGACGCCGCGCTGGTCCAGCACCTCCAGGGTGCGGGAGTGCATCCCGCCGGCCCGTGACTCGCCGGTCCGTTCCGCGAGCCGTTCGACCAGCGTCACCTCGACGCCCGCCAGTCGCAGCTCGCAGGCGAGCATCAGTCCCGTCGGCCCGGCGCCCGCGATCACCACGTCCGTGTCCATGCCGGTGTGCGCCACCTCGTCCTCCCCCTCGTCGCCGTGCGGCTGTGCCGTCATGAGCCCGCCTCCGGTGGCCGTGCTGCCGGGAGGTCCCCGTTCAGAGGACCTCGCCGTCCTTGGTACGTCTGCGCAGGGCCGGCCTGCTGGACTGGGCGAGGTCCTGCCAGGTGTCGGACAGGCCGGCGACCGTGCGCACCGCGAACAGCGTGCGGATGGACACCTCCTGGTTCAGCTCCGCGCGGATCAGGCCGACCAGCCGGATGGCCCGCAGCGAGTTGCCGCCCAGGTCGAAGAAGTCGTCGTCGATGCCGACCCGGTCCACCTCCAGTACGTCGGCGAACGCTTCGGCGAGGACCCGCTCGGTGCTGTTGCGCGGTGCCCGGTACCGCCCGTCGTCGAAGGCCGGCTCGGGCAGCGCCGCCCGGTCCACCCGTCCGCCGGCCGTCACCGGCAGGCGCTCCAGGACCACGAACACCGACGGCACCATCAACTCCGGCAGTCGTCCCGCGGCGAACCGGCGCAGTTCCTCGACGGCGGGCCCGGCCCCGGCACCCCCCGCCGGGACCACGTGGGCCACCAGCCGGTGCTGCCCGGTGTCGTCCGCGCCGACGGTCACCACCGCCTGCGCCAGCGCCGGGTGCTCGGACAGCGCCTCCTCGACCTCGGCGGCCTCGACCGGGACACCGCGTATCTCCGTGCGGGCGCCGGCCCGGCCCACGTACTCCAGCAGGCCGTCATCCGCCCAGCGCGCCCGGTCCCCGGTGCGGTACATCCGCCCGCCGGCCGGGCCGAACGGGCAGGGCACGAACCGCTCGGCGGTCCGTCCGGGCCGTCCGGCACAGCCGCGGGCCACCCCGGCCCCGGCCACGTACAGCTCTCCGGTCACACCCACCGGGACCGGGGCCAGCCCCGGGCCCAGGACGTACAGGGCCGTGTTGTCCATCGGGCGGCCGACGGTGCCCGCGGGGTGGCGCGGTCCGTCCGCGGCCGGGCGGTGGCACGCGGCGGACACGGTGGTCTCCGCCGGGCCGTGGCCGTGGACGACCGTCACCTCGGGGCATGCCTCCCGGACCCGGCGCAGCGCGGCCGCGGGCACCCGGTCGCCGCCGGTCCACACCTCGGACAGCCCCGCGAGGCTCTCGGGGCTGTCCGCCGCGATCACCGAGAACCGGGCCGCGGGCAGCCACACCGTGGAGACGCCGTGCGCCGCGTGCGCCTCGGCCATTGCGTCGGCGTCCAGTTCGCCCGGCGGGGCCACGACCACCCGGCCGCCGTTCAGCAGGGGCGCCCACAGTTCGAGGGCGAGCGCGTCACCGGGGTGGGGGGTGTGCCACAGCACGGTGCCGCGGGCGCCGTCGCGCCACTGGCGATCCAGGACGAACCGCTCCAGGTTCCGGTGCGTCACCGCGACGGCGGTGGCCGCGCCGTCGGGTGCGGAGCCGTACAGCACGGCCGCCAGGTTGTCCCGGCGCACCCGGACCGGGACCTTCCGCACACCGTCACCATCACCGTCACCGTCGTCACCGGCGGCGGTGTCCTGCGCGAGGTCGCCGAACAGGAGCGTCGGTATCCCCAGGCCGGCGACGAGCGCCTCGGCGGCCGGCGTGTCGGTGAGCAGTACGCGGGCCGAGGCGTCACCGGTCACCGACGTGATCCGCTCCGTCGGGAGCGCCGGGTCGACCGGCAGGTAGGCGCCGCCCGCCTTCACCACCGCCAGCAGGGCGACGGCCAGGTCCACCGACCGGGGCATCGCCACCGCCACCACCGTCTCGGGGCCGACGGGCCGGCGGCGCAGCGCCTCGGCGACGCGGTCCGACCGCCGGTCCAGTTCCCGGTAGGAGAGCGCCGAGTCCCCGGACACCACCGCGACGGCCTCCGGAGCGCGCTCCACCTGGCGGGCGAACAGCTCCGGGACGGTCAGCCCCGGCACCGCTGCGCCGGTGCTGTTCGGCGCGGTCAGCACCAGGTCGCGGGCGGCGCCGCTCACCACGTCCAGCGCGCCGACCGGCGACTGCGGGCCGGCCGCCGTCACGGCCCGGATGTGGTCGATCAGGTCGGCGCCGATGAGGCGCAGTTCCGCGCGGGAGTACAGGCCCGCGGGGGCGTCGAGCCGGAAGCACAGGTCGCTCTCCGGGCTGCCGTCGGTGCCGACGGCGATCGACAGTTCGTCGAAGGTGCCGGTCGTCGCGCAGAGGTAGCGCGCCGGGTGGCCGTCGAAGTGGAGCTGCTCGGCGAACTCGGTGACGTTCATGACGGCACCGAAGCTGCCGCGGCCGCTGAGCACGGTCCCGCCGGCGCGCTGGATCTCGGAGTAGTGGCAGGCGGCGTGGTCGAAGATCTCGTACGTCTCGTCGCCCAGCGCGTCGGCGACGTCGGTGAGGGTCGCGCCGAGCGGCACCCGCACCCGTACGGGCACCACGTTGACCGCCAGGCCGGGTGTCCTGCTCGCCGCGCCGATCCGGTTGCCCACGGCCAGCGAGAAGAGGAACTCCGGGCGGTCGCAGCGGTGCCGCAGGAAGACCGCCGCGGCGGCGGTCAGCAGCGACGACATCCACACGCCCATGGACTTCGCGGCCTCGGTCCAGGTGTCCGCCTCGGCGCGCGGCACGGTCAGGGTGCGGCTGACCATGCCGATGGCGCCGGCCAGTTCGGACCAGCGGTCGGCGCGGCTCATCGGTGCGTCGAGCGCGGCCCGCGTCGGCTCGGGCAGGGCGACGCGCGGGACCTGGGCGGGCGCGGGCGCGTCCTTGAGGTAGTCGTGCCAGAACTCGGTGTCGTCGGCGGATCTCTGCGAGGCCCGGTAGTCCGCCGCCGCGGTGGTGAACGACTCGGCGTCCCACGGGTGCGGCGGCTGCGGTGCCCGCTCGCCGCGCACCCGTGCCGTGTAGACCTCGGCGAGGCGCCGGGAGAGCAGGCCGGCCGCGCCGTACCCGTCCGACACGAGGTGGTGGTAGGCGATCACCACGAGGGAGCGGGCCGCGGCGAGCCTCACCACGCCGAGCCGCAGCAGCAGGTCCCGTTCCAGGTCGAACGGCCGGCGCAGCACGTCGGCGAGGGCGTCGCGGGCGGCCTGCTCGGGATCGGCCTCCGCGCTGAGGTCCAGGAAGAACGGCTCCCAGTCACCCACCTCGCGGGGCACCAGCCGCAGTTCGCCGTCCTCCTCGGTGAAGGTGACGCGCAGGACCTCCGCCTCGTCCAGTACGTGCCGGAACGCGGATTCCATGGCCGCCGGGTCCAGTTCACCGTCCACGTCCCACGCGATCATCGCGTGGTTCGGTGAGTCGGGAGTCATTTTCTGCGCCAGCCACATCCCTTTATGCGCGGCCGGCGCATCGAATGAACGCAAACGGATCAACCCCTCAACACATAGGCCCGGGAAGCGGAGGAATTCGCAGATCACCTCCACCTTCACGGAGGTGGATCAGCCGGTCAAGACACTTCGGTGCCGGGGCGGGACGGGCCGCGAAGGGCCTTGTGCGTGTCCCGCCGGCGGGACGTACGACGGGGCGCCGAAGGCCCCGGGAATCCGCGAGTCAGCGTGAATCGCCGCTGGTCACCGAGGACATGATGTGTCCGGTGAGCAGTTTCGGTGTCGGGTGGCGCAGCACCACGTTCGCCCGCAGTCTGATGCCGGTCGTCGCGGCGAGGCGTTTGCTCAGTTCCACGGAGAGCATCGAGTCGAATCCCATCTCGCCGAATTTCTGGTCGGGGCCGAGGACGGCGGCGGAGGGGTGTCCGAGCACGACGGCGGCCTTTTCCAGGACGTGTTCCAGGACGAGCGCCTCGGCGTCGGCGGCCGGGAGGGCGGCGAGCTTGTCGATCAGGGACACGAGCGGCTCGTCGTCCACGGGCGGTCCGGCCGGGGGCGGTGCGGGCGCCGCCACCTGCGGGGAGGCGTCCAGCCAGTAGCGCCGGTGCTGGAAGGCGTAGGTCGGCAGGTCGACGACCCGGGCGTCCCGGCCCGCGAACACCGCCGGCCAGTCGACGTCCACGCCCCGCGCCCACGCCTCGCCCAGGGAGGCGCAGAACCGCTGCGGACCGCCCTCGCCCCGGCGCAGCGAACCCACCGCCGCGACCTCCTCGCCCGCCTCCTCGGCGGTGTCCAGCACCCCCCAGGTCAGCACCGGATGGGCGCTGGACTCCACGAAGACACGGAAACCGTCGGCCAGCAGCGACCGCACCACCGGCTCGAAGGCCACCGGACGGCGGCAGTTGTCGAACCAGTACCCGGCGTCCAGCTCCGAGCCGTCCAGTACGTCCCCGGTCACCGTGGAGTACAGCGGCACCGAGCCCGCCCGGGGCCGCACGAAGCCCAGCAGATCGGCGATGCGGTCCCGCAGCCGGTCCACCTGCGCGCAGTGCGAGGCCACCGTCGCCGGCACCACCCGGGCCCGTACGCCGTCCGCCTCCAGGCCGGCCACCAGCCGGTCCAGGGCCGCCTCCTCACCGGCCACCGTCACCGCGCGGGGCCCGTTCACCCCGGCGACGGACAGTCGCTCCCCGAACGGGGCCAGCCGCTCCTCGATCTCCGCCCGGCCCAGCGCCACCGAGGCCACCGCGCCCCGCCCCACCAGTTCGTCGGCGAACAACTGCGACCGCGCCACCACCAGGCGCGCCGCGTCCGCCAGGGACAGCGCCCCGGACACGCAGGCGGCGGCGATCTCCCCCTGGGAGTGCCCCACCACCGCCGCCGGCACCACCCCGCAGGCCCGCCACAGCTCCGCCAGCGACACCATCACCGCGAACAGGACCGGCTGCACGACCTCGATCCGCCGCATCGAGGGCGCCCCCTCCACCTCCCGCAGCACATCCAGCACCCGCCATTCGACGTGGGCCTCGACCGCCCGCGCGCACTCCGCCAGTCTCGCCGCGAACACCGGTGAGGAGTCCAGCAGTTCCACGGCCATGCCGGTCCACTGCGACCCCTGTCCCGGGAACACGAACACCGTCTTGCCGTCGATGTCGGCCGTACCGCGCACCACCGGCTCGGCGAGCTGCGCCAGCAGTTGTTCCCGGTCCGCGCCGATCACCACCGCCCGGTGCTCGAACGCCGACCGGGACACCGCCAGTGACAGCCCCACGTCGGCCACCGGCACCCCGGTGTGCGCGGTCACGAAGTCCGCCAGGCGCCGCGCCTGCCCCGCCAGCGCGGCGGCGCTCCGGCCCGACAGCACCCAGGGCAGCGGCCCGTCGGCGAGCACCGGGGCGGGACCGGGCTCCGTCCGGTTCTGCGGCTGCGGCTGCGGCTGCGGTGGTGCCTCCTCCAGGATGACGTGCGCGTTGGTGCCGCTGACCCCGAAGGACGACACCCCGGCCCGCCGGGGGCCGTCCGCCCGGGTCCACTCGCGCCCCTCGACCAGCAGTTCCACCGCGCCGGACGACCAGTCCACGTGCGGTGAGGGCGCGTCCACGTGCAGGGTCCTGGGCAGGTGACCGTGGCGCATGGCCATGACCATCTTGATCACCCCGGCGACCCCGGCGGCGGCCTGGGCGTGACCCATGTTCGACTTCACCGACCCCAGCCGCAGCGGCCGGCCCCCGGCCCGGTCCTGCCCGTAGGCCGCCAGCAGCGCGCCCGCCTCGATGGGGTCGCCCAGCGCGGTCCCGGTGCCGTGGGCCTCGACCACGTCCACCTCGGCGGCGGTGACTCCCGCGTTGGCGAGGGCCTTGCGGATCACCTCCTCCTGGGCGCGGCCGTTGGGGGCGGTCAGCCCGTTGCTGGCGCCGTCCTGGTTCACGGCGGAACCGCGCAGCACGGCCAGCACCGGGTGGCCGTTGCGGCGGGCGTCGGACAGCTTCTCCAGCAGCAGCACGCCCACTCCCTCGGCCCAGCCGGTCCCGTCGGCTCCGTCGGCGAACGCCTTGCAGCGGCCGTCGGCCGACAGCGCGCGCTGCCGGGAGAACTCCACGAGGACCGAGGGCGTCGACATCACCGAGACCCCGCCGGCCAGCGCGAGCGAGCACTCCCCCGCTCGCAGCGACTGCGCCGCCAGGTGCAGCGCCACCAGCGACGACGAGCACGCCGTGTCCACCGACAGGGCCGGGCCGGTGAACCCCATCCCGTACGCCACCCGGCCGGAGGCCACGCTCAGGGTGCTGCCGTGCAGCAGGTAGCCCTCCAGTTCGTGCGCGCCCGTCTCCAGGAAACGCGCCCCGTACTCGGGTGAGCTGACCCCGGTGAAGACGCCGACGTCGGTGCCGCGCACCTCGGCGGGGACGATGCCCGCCCGTTCGAGGACCTCCCACGAGGTCTCCAGCAGCAGGCGCTGCTGCGGGTCGGTGGCCAGGGCCTCGCGCGGACTGATGCCGAAGAATTCGGCGTCGAAGCCGGCCACGTCGGTCAGGAAGCCGCCGTGGCGTACGTACGACCGGCCGGCCGCGTCGGGGTCCGGGTCGTACAGGTCCGGCCAGCCGCGGTCCCGCGGGAACTCGTCGACGACGTCCCGGCCGTCGCGGACGACCTCCCACAGGTGTTCGGGCGAGGTCACGCCTCCCGGGTAGCGGCAGGCCATGGCCACCACGGCGATCGGCGCGCCGCGGCCGGCTCTCAGGGCGTCGTTCTCCTGGCGGAGGCGGTCGCGTTCCGCCAGCAGGGTGCGGAGAGCCCGCTGGACCCGGTCCGCGTCCTCCGTCGTGCGATCCGGCGGGTTGGTCATGTCAGTTGTCCCTCTCGTCCAGAGCCAGGTCGACCAGTGCTTCCAGGTCCAGGGCCGCCAGCCCGTCCGCACCCGCCGCGCCCGCGCCCGGCTCGGTGTCCGGGTCCGGTGCGGTGGCGTCCGTCCGGGGCGGGCCGGCGCAGGCCAGGATCTGTTCCAGCAGGCCCGCGCCGCGCAGGCGGTCGATAGAGACGGTCCGCAGCATCTCCCGGATCTCCGCGTCCGGGGCCCCGCCCGGGTCCGGTGCGGGGCGCAGCAGAGTGCACAGGTGGCGGCTCAGCTCGCGTGGTGTCGGGTAGCTGAAGACGAGGGTGGACGGCAGCCGCAGTCCGGTCGAGGCGGCCAGGCGGTTGCAGAGTTCGACCGCGGTCAGCGAGTCGAACCCGAGGTGGGTGAACGCCTGGTCGGCGTCGACGGCCGCGCCGGTGGGGTGTCCGAGCACGACGGCGGCCTGCTCCCGGACCCGGGCGAGTACGGCCGCCTCCGCCTCCTCGGCCGGCAGTGCGGGCAGCCCGAGCGGGCCGCCGTCCCTCGCCGCGCTCGTCCGGTTCCGTCGCGGCCGGCCGCCGGCGGCGAGGTCGCGCAGCAGCAACGGCAGGTCCTCGCCGGCCTTGTTCCGCAGCGCGGTCAGGTCCAGGCGGGCCGGGACGAGCACGGGCCGGTCGAGGGCGCACGCCGCGTCGAACAGGGCCAGTGCCTCGGGTGTCGGCATCGCGGCGACGCCGAGGCGCCGGGTGCGGGAGAGGTCGGCCCGGTCCAGGCCCGCGGTCATGCCGCTGGGCTGCTCCCACCAGCCCCAGCACAGCGACGTACCGGCCAGGCCGGCCGCCCTGCGCCACGCCGCCAGTGCGTCGAGGAAGGTGTTCGCCGCGGCGTAGTTGGCCTGTCCCGCGCCGCCGAGCGTGCCCGCGAGGGCGGAGAACTGGACGAACGCCGACAGGGGGCGGTCCCGGGTCAGCTCGTGCAGGGTGACCGCGCCGCCTACCTTGGCCCGCAGCACGTGTTCCAGGCGCTCGGCGGTGAGCGACTCCACGGTGGCGTCCGCCAGTACCCCCGCCGCGTGCACGACCGCCGTCAGCGGATACCGCGGCGGCAGGTCCGCGAGCAGGTCCGCGACGGCGGCCCGGTCCGCGACATCGCAGGCCGCGACCGTGACGGTGGCGCCCGCCGCCTCCAGGTCCGCGACCAGTGCGGGGACCCCGTCGGCGGCCTCCCCCCGCCGGCCGGCCAGCAGCAGGCTCCGTACACCGTGCCCGGTCACGAGGTGCCGGGCCAGCAGCGAGCCCACCGTCCCGGTCCCGCCGGTGACCAGCACGGTGCCGCCGCCGAAGGCGTCGCCCACGTCGAGGACCAGCTTGCCGACGTGGCGGCCCCGGCTCATCTCGCGAAAGGCCCCGCGGGCGTCGCGGATACCGCGCACGGAGACGGGGTTGAGGTGTATCCGCCCGTCGGCGAAGAGTTCCATGACGGCCCGGAGCATCTCCTGGGTCGCGTCCGGTCCTTCCTCGGAGAGGTCGAAGGCCCGGTAGTCGACGCCGGGGTGATCGGCCGCCACCCGGTGGGGGTCGCGGATGTCGGTCTTGCCCATCTCGATGAAGGTGCCGCCCCCGGGCAGCAGCCGCAGCGAGGCGTCGACGAACCGGTGCGCGAGGGAGTTCAGTACGACGTCCACACCCCGGCCGCCGGAGGTGTCCAGGAACTTGTCCGCGAACTCCAGGTCCCGCGACGACGCCAGGTGCGCGTCGTCCAGGCCCAGTCGGCGCAGGGCGGGCCACTTGGCCGGGCCGGCGGTCGCGTAGACCTCGGCGCCGACGTGCCGCGCCAGTCGCACGGCGGCCATGCCGACGCCGCCCGCCGCGGCGTGGATGAGGACGCGCTGTCCCTTCTCCAGCTTCATCAGGCGGAACAGCGCGTGATAGGCGGTGAGGAAGGCGCTCGGCACGGACGCCGCCTCGGCGTGGCTCCAGCCGTCGGGGGTACGGGTGAGCAGGCGCTGGTCCGTCACGGCCACCCGCCCGAAGGCGCCGGAGAACGCGCCCAGCACCCGGTCGCCCGGCGCGAGTGCGGTGACGTCGGCCGCCACCTCCAGCACCGTCCCGGCGCCCTCGCTGCCGAGCCCGGCGCCGAAGGCGGTCCGTTCCACCAGGCCCAGGGCGATCGTGACATCGCGGAAGTTGAGCCCCGCGGCCTGGACGGCGATACGGACCTGCCCGCTGGTCAGGGGTGCCTCGACCTCGGGGCACGGCACCCAGGTGAGGTTCTCCAGCGTTCCCCTGGCCGGGATGTCCAGCCGGTGGGCGCCCGCCGGCGGGGGCTCGACGCGGTGCCGCGCCGGGGAGGCCGGCAGCAGGCGGGGCGTGAGGTACGCGCCGTCGCGCAGCGCGAGTTGCTCCTCGCCGAGGGCGAGCACGCCGGGGAAGCGGGCCCAGGAGGTGTCGGCGTCGTCGATGTCCACCAGCCGGAACCTGCCGGGGTGCTCCGTCTGGGCGGAGCGGACCAGGCCCCACACGGACGCGCCGGGCAGGCTCTCGACGCTCTCCCCGGCGCCGGTGTCCTGGGCCAGGCGGGTGAGCACCACCAGGGTGGTTCCGGCGAGCCGTTCCTCGGCGAGGAACCGCTGTACGCAGTCGAGGACGCGGGTGCCGGCGGCGGTGACCTCGGCGAGCAGGCCGGGCCCGGCGGGGACGGCGTCGTCCGGGCAGAGGACGAGGTGCCGGGGCGGTCGCGCCAGGGCGTCGTCCAGGGACGCGTAGGACACGACGTCCCCGCCGCCCGGACCGGCCAGCCGTGCGGCCGGTCCGTGCTCCGCCCCGAGCACCCCCCACGTTTCGGGGCGGGCCGCCGGGCCGCCCGGTGCGAGCGGGCGCCATCGCAGCTCGTACAGGGAGCGCTCGGGCCCGCCCCGCGTCGAGCGCAGGTGCTCGGGACCGGCGGGCCGGAACGTCAGTGTCGCGACGTGTGCGACGGCACGGCCGTGCTCGTCGGCGATGGTCAGGGACACGGCGCCTTCGCCCGCCGGGGTCAGCCGGGCGCGCACGCTCGGGCCGCACTGGCCGGTGAGGTCCGCCCCGGACCAGGAGAACGGCATCCAGCCCCGCCCGCCGTCCACGTCGAGGAGTCCTCCGGCCGCGACCGCGTGCAGCACCGCGTCGATCAGCGCCGGATGCAGCGCGAATCCGCCGCCGGCCGGGCCGTCGCCGGTCTCCGGCAGGGCGGCCCGCACGTACAGGTCGTCTCCGTGCCGCCACACCTCCCGCAGCCCGCGGAAGACCGGACCGTAGTCGAAGCCCGCCGTGGCGAGGGAGTCGTAGAAACCGTCGAGGGGAAGCCGCCGCGCGCCGGCCGGCGGCCACACGGCGAGGGGGCGCGGGTCCTCGGTGCGTACGGCCTCCGGTGGCACGGCCGGTGCCAGGTGGCCCGTCGCGTGGCGGGTGAAGTCGCCCGCCGCCGGACCGTCGTCGCCGGGGCGCGAGTACACGTCGAGGGAGCGGCGCCCCGCCTGGCCCGGTGCCCCGACGACGACGCGTACGCTCACGTCGTCCGCGTCGGGAAGGACGAGGGGGACCTCCAGGGAGAGTTCCTCGACGCACGCGCAGCCGACGGCGTCGCCCGCCCACAGCGCCAGGTCGAGGTAGGCCGTCCCCGGGACGACGACCGCGCCGAACACGGTGTGGTCGGCCAGCCAGTCGTGGGTACGCGGGGACCACCGGCCGGTGAACACCGCCTCGCCGGTACCGGGGTGGTCCACCAGGGCGCCCAGCAACGGGTGTCCGGGAGCCGTGAGGCCGGCGGAGGCCACGTCCGCCGCCCTCCTCCCGGCCGAGGGGTCCAGCCAGTAGCGCTGCCGTTCGAACGCGTACGTCGGCAGGTCCACCCGTCGGCGCGCCCCGAACAGGGCGTCCCAGTCCACGGTCCCGCCCCGGACGTGTATCCGCGCCAGTGCGCCGGTCAGCGCCTCGACGGGCTCGCGGTCGCGTCGCGACGCGGACAGCGCCAGCGCGTCGTCCACGCCCTCGCCGGTGAAGGCGTCCTGGAGGATGCCGGTGAGCGCCGATCCCGGGCCGGCTTCGAGGAAGAGGCGCGCACCGGCCGCCCGGACGTGCTCGACGGCGTCGAAGAAGCGGACGGGTTCGCGGACATGGCGTACCCAGTGCGCCACGGAGGTCAGTTCCTCGGAGGTGGCCTCGCGGCCCAGCCTGGTGGAGACGACCGGGATCGCCGCCGCGCCTTCGGGGAGTTCGCCGACCGCCGCCGCGAACTCCGCCAGCACCGGGTCCATCAGCGGGGAGTGGAAGGCGTGGTCCACCTTCAGGAGTTTCGCCCGGGTGCCGTCGGCGACGAGCCTGTCCCGGAGGGCGAGGATCTCGTCCCGGGCGCCCGAGACCACCACGGACCGCGGGCCGTTGACGGCGGCGACGCCGACGCGGCGGTACGGGGCGAGCAGGGCGTCCGCGGCCTCCTCGGGGACGCTTACCGCCAGCATAGCGCCGCGCTCGGTGACCGTCCGCATGACCCGTCCCCGGGCGGTCACGAGCCGGGCCGCGCTGTCCAGGTCGAGGGCGCCGGACACATGGGCGGCGGTGATCTCGCCGACCGAGTGCCCGATCAGGTGGTCCGGCGGCGGGCAGTACCGCGTGATGAGCCGGTACAGGCCGACCTGGAGGGCGAACAGCGCCGGCTGGGCGACGTCGGTCCGCTGGGCCCGGTCGTCGGCGAGCGCGTCGGCGAGCAGGAGGGGTTTCAGGGCGTAGGGCAGGTGGGTGTCGAGGCGTTCGCAGACCTCGTCGAGGCCGTGCGCGAACGCGGGGAAGGCGTCGTACAGGTGGCGGGCCAGGCCGGCCCACCGGGCGCCCTGTCCCGGGAACATCAGGACCGACCCGCCGGGCCGCACGGCGACACCGCGTATCACCCGGGCGGATTCGGTGCCGTCGCTCAACGCCGCGAGGCCGTCCAGCAGTTCGTCCCGGTCGTGCCCCAGCACCACCGCCCGGTGTTCGAGCCGGGCCCGGCCCGTCGCCAGCGACCAGCCGATGTCGGCGGGGTCCGGGCCGGCGGCGGCCGCGGCGCGCAGTCCTGCGGCCTGTGCCCGCAGGCTCCGCTCCGACCGCGCCGACACGATCCACGGCACCACCGCGGGCGCCGCGTCCGGCACCTGAGCGTCGGCGGCCGTGTCCTGCTCGGGGGCCTGTTCGAGGATCAGGTGCGCGTTGGTGCCGCTGACGCCGAACGCCGACACCGCGGCCCGTCGCGGCCGGTCGCCGGTCCCGGGCCACGGCCGGGCCTCGGTGAGGAGTTCCACCGCGCCCGCCGACCAGTTCACGTGCGGTGTCGGCGCGTCCACGTGCAGCGTCTTCGGCAGGGTGCCGTGGCGCATGGCCATGACCATCTTGATGACGCCCGCCACGCCCGCCGCGCACTGCGGATGGCCGATGTTGGACTTCACCGAGCCCAGCCACAGCGGCCGGTCCCCGGGCCGGTCCTGGCCGTAGGTGGCCAGCAGCGCCTGGGCCTCGATCGGGTCGCCCAGCGTGGTGCCCGTGCCGTGTGCCTCGACGGCGTCCACCTGGTCCGCCGTCAGCCGCGCGTTCGCCAGGGCCTGGCGGATGACCCGCTGCTGGGAGGGGCCGTTGGGGGCGGTGAGGCCGTTGGAGGCGCCGTCCTGGTTGACGGCCGAGCCCCGGACGACCGCCAGCACCCGGTGGCCGTTGCGCCGCGCGTCACGAAGGCGTTCCAGCAGCAGCAGGCCCACCCCCTCGCCCCAGGCGGTGCCGTCGGCGGCGGACGCGAAGGGCTTGCACCGGCCGTCGGGGGCCAGTCCGCGCTGGCGGCTGAACTCGGTGAACACGCCGGGCATCGTCATGACCGTCACGCCGCCCGCCAGGGCCAGCGAGCACTCGCCGTTGCGCAGCGCCTGGGCCGCCAGGTGCAGCGTCACCAGCGACGACGAGCACGCCGTGTCGACGGTGACGGCCGGTCCCTCGAAGCCCCACACGTAGGAGACGCGCCCCGAGGCGACCGCGACCGAGGTGCCCGTCATCAGGTAGCCCTCCAGCGCTTCCGGGGACTCGTGCAGCGGCGGGCCGTACTCCTGGCGCGCGATGCCCACGAACACCCCGGTGCGGCTGCCGCGCAGTGTCGTCGGGTCGATGCCGGCCCGTTCGATCGCCTCCCACGAGGACTGGAGCAGGAGGCGCTGCTGCGGTTCGATCGCCGTCGCCTCGCGCGGGCTGATCTCGAAGAAGGCCGGGTCGAACTCGTCCGCGTCGTACAGGAATCCGCCTTCGCGGACGTACGACGTGCCGTGCGGGCCCGGCTGCGGGGCGTACAGGTTCTCCAGGTCCCAGCCACGGTTGTCCGGGAAGGCGGAGACGGCGTCCCGTCCGGCGGCGACCAGTTCCCACAGGTCCTCCGGTGAGCGCACCCCGCCCGGGTAGCGGCAGCTCATGCCGACGATCGCGATCGGTTCGCGCGCCGCCTCGGACAGTTCGGCGTTGACGCGGCGCAGGTGTTCCGTCTCCTTGAGAGATGCCCGCAACGCCTCGACGACGGCTTCGGTCGACTGGGCCATCATGATCTCCGCATCTCGTCAGGGACGTCGTCCTTCATCGCCATGCGCACCAGGTCGTCCACGCCCATCTCGTCCAGCGACGGCCCGTCGCCGTACTCCGGCCCCTGGCTCGCGCCGTCCGGCGCGTACGGCTCGCCGTCGCCGCCGTCGGCCGCGCGCTCCGGGAACAGTTCGTCGCGCAGGTACCGCGCGACGACGGCCGGGGTCGGGCAGTCGAACAGCAGCGTGGCGGGAAGCTGCAACCCGGTCGCGCGCCGCAGCCGGTTGCGCAGTTCCACGGAGGTCAGCGAGTCGAAACCGACCAGGCTGAAGGCCCGGTCGGGACCGATCGCGTCCGGCCCGCCCAGTCCGACGACCGCCGCGGCGTACGCGCGGACGGTCTCCAGCAGGGCCTCGTCCAGCTTGTCGTCCGGCAGTTCCCTCAGCCGGGCCGGCAGGTCGTCCTCCGCCGCCTCGTCCCCGTGACCGCCGGGGTGCGCCGGGGCGGGCGCGGCGAGGTCGGGGAGGTCGGCGATGAGCCGGCTGGGCCGGACCGCGGTGAACACGGGCGCGTAGTCCGCCCATTCCACCCGGGCCAGCATCACCTGGGTCTCCCGCCGGCCCAGCGAGGCGGCCAGTGCCGCCGTCGCCGTCTCGGGGGCCATCGGCGGCAGCCCCTGCCGGCGCAGGCGTTCCGCCACCTCGCCGGTCACCATGCCGCCGCTCCAGGACCCCCAGTGCACGGCGGTCGCGGGCAGTCCGGCCGCCCGCCGGGTGTGGGCCAGCGCGTCGAGGTAGGCGTTCGCCGCGGCGTACCCGCCCTGTCCGCCGCTGCCCCAGATGCCGCCGACGGCCGAGGAGAACAGCACGAACGCGTCCAGTTCCAGACCGGCGGTGAGTTGGTGCAGGACGGTGGCGGCGGCCACCTTGGGCCTGAGCACCCGTTCCATCTGCTCCGCCGTGAGGGACGCCACCAGCCCGTCCGCCAGCACGGCGGCACCGTGGATCACCGCGCTCAGCGGGTACTCCGGCGGCACCGCCGCCAGCACCTCCCGCAGCCCGTCCCGGTCGGCGGCGTCGACGGCGGCCACGGTCACCCGTGATCCCAGTTCGGTCAGCTCCGCCACCAGCTCCGTGATGCCCGGGGTGTCCTCGCCGCGCCGGCCGACCAGCAGCAGATGGGGGGCGCCGGTCCGGGCCAGCCAGCGGCAGACGTGCGAGCCGACCTCGCCCGCGCCGCCCGTCACCAGCACGGTGCCCCGTGGCCGCCACTCCCCCGCCGGCGCGGCACCCAGCGGCGCCCGCGCCAGCCGTCGCCCGAACACCCCCGAGGCCCGCACCGCCACCTCGTCCTCGCCATGGATTCCGTCTGCGGCGTCGACACCGCCGAGGACCGCGCACACCGACAGCGCGGCACGCGCGTCCAGTTGGGCGGGCACGTCCACGAGCCCGCCCCACCGCTCCGGCCGCTCCAGCGCCAGCACCCGGCCCAGGCCCCAGACCTGGGCCTGCGAGGGGTTGGCGACGGCGTCGGCGTTGCCCGTGGTGACCGCCTCGCGCGTCAGGCACCACAGCCGGGCCCCGACTCCCGTGTCCTCCAGTGCCTGCGCCAGGGCGACCGTACCCGCGAGACCGGCGGAGACCGGCTCGTGCGCGGCGGCCAGGCCGTCGTCGACGAGCGCGGCGAGGGACAGCACGCCCGTGATGCCACCCGGGACGTCCCGCTCGGCGAGGAGGGCGGCGAGCCGCCGGCCGAGCGCGGTGCGGTCCGGCAGATCACCGGTCGCGATGTCCCACCGGACCACCTGGGCACGGCTCTGCCGCAGCGCGTCGAGCAGCGTCTCCACTCCGGGGTCCTGAGCCGCGGCCTCGGGAACGGCCACCAGCCAGGCACTCCCCCGCGGCCCCGGCGCCGCCCCGGCCCCGGGCAGCGGCTTCCACACGGCACGGTAACGCCAGCTCTCCAGCTCCGACCGGTCCAGTCGGCGCCGCCGCCAGGACGCCATCGCGGACAGTACGGCGGGAAGCGCGGCGTTCACGCCGTCGGGCCGGTCCTCCGCGCCGGCCAGCCCCAGTGTGCTGACCAGCGCGTCCAGGTCCTCCCGTTCGACCGCGTCCCAGAACTCCGCCTCCGCCGGGTCCCCGGAGCCGCCGGTCCCACGACCGGCATCGGCCTGGTCGGCGTCCAGCAGCCAGTAATGCTGACGCTGGAAGGGGTAGGTGGGCAGGTCGAGATGGGTGGGCCGGGCGGCGGGGTAGAAGCCGGCCCAGTCGACGGTGGCGTGAGTGTGGACGGCCGCCAGCGAGGTCAGCACGCGCTGCCAGGTGTCGTCGTCGCGGCGCAGGGTGCCGGTGACGGCGACCCCGGCGGTGCGGGTCTCGGCGGTCTCTTGCAGCGGGTGGGTGAGGACGGGGTGAGGGCTGGACTCGACGAACAGGGTGTGCCCGTCGTCCAGCAGAGCCCGGACGGTCTCCTCGAACAGCACGGTGGTGCGCAGGTTCTCGTACCAGTACGCCGCGCCCATCACCGTCGTATCGGCCATCGGCCCACCGACATGACCGGCGACCGTCGAATAGAACGCCACCGTGGCCCGCTGCGGCTCAACCGGCGCCAGCAGCTCCAGCAGTTGGTCGTGCAGCGCCTCCACGTGCGGGGTGTGGGAGGCGTAGTCCACCGGGATACGACGAGCCCGGACGCCCTCCGCCTCACAGCGCGCCAGCAACTCCGCCAGCGCGTCCGCGTCACCGGCCACCACCGTGGACGACGGACCGTTCACCGCGGCCACGACCACGCGTCTATCCCACTGGGCGATCAGCGCCGAAGCATCGGCCACGGCGAGCGGCACGGAGACCATCCCACCCCGGCCGGCGATCCCGGTGATGGCCCGGGACCGCAGTGCCACGATCCGGGCGGAGTCCTCCAGCGACAGCACCCCCGCGATGTGCGCGGCGGCGATCTCACCCTGCGAGTGCCCTACCACCGCGTCGGGCTTGACGCCCAGGTGCTCCCACAACCGGGCCAGCGACACCATCACCGCCCACAACGCGGGCTGAATGACATCCACTTGTTCCAGACCGGACGCCTGCTCCAGTACGTCGATGAGGTCCCAGCCGGTGAAGGGTTCGAGTGCCGCCGTGCACGCCGTCAGGTGTGCGGCGAACACCGGTGACGAGCGCATCAGCTCCACGCCCATGCCGATCCATTGCGACCCCTGCCCCGGGAACACGAACACGGTCCTGCCCGGCTGGGCGGGTGCCGTGCCGGTGACCACTCGGGACGAGGGCTGACCGGCGGCCAGCGAGGCCAACGCCGCGCGGAAGTCGGCCGGTTCGCGGCCGAGCACCACCGCCCGGTGGTCGAACACCGAGCGGCCCGCCGCCAACGCGTGCCCGACCTCGACGGACGTCACCTGCGGATGACGGTCCAGGTGGGCGAGCAGCCGCCGCGCCTGCTCCCCCAGTGCCGCCTCCGTCTTCGCCGACAGCGGCCACGGCAACGTACCGTCCGTCACCACCGACGGTTCCGGCAGGTCTCGGCTCCCGCCCTCCTGGACCTGCTCAAGGATGAGATGGGCGTTGGTGCCGCTGACGCCGAACGACGACACGCCGGCTCGGCGCGGGCGGCCGGTCTCCGGCCAGGACCGTGTCTCCGTCAGCAGTTCGACGGCCCCGGACGCCCAGTCGACGTGCGGGGTCGGCTCGTCCACGTGCAGCGTCTTCGGCAGCAGGCCGTGGCGCATGGCCATCACCATCTTGATGACGCCGCCTACGCCCGCCGCGGCCTGGGTATGGCCGATGTTGGACTTCAGCGAGCCCAGCCAGAGCGGCCGGTCCTCGGGCCGGTCCTGGCCGTAGGTGGCCAGCAGCGCGTGGGCCTCGATCGGGTCGCCGAGGGTGGTTCCCGTGCCGTGGGCCTCGACCACGTCGACCTCTTCGGCCCGGACCCGGGCGTTGGCCAGGGCCTGGCGGATGACGCGTTCCTGCGCGGGCCCGTTCGGGGCCGTCAGACCGTTGGAGGCGCCGTCCTGGTTGACGGCCGAGCCGCGGACGACCGCCAGCACCTGGTGGCCGTGGCGTCGCGCGTCGGAGAGGCGTTCGAGCAGCAGCAGGCCGACGCCCTCCGCCCAGCCCGCGCCGTCGGCGGAGGCGGCGAAGGACCTGCACCGCCCGTCGGCGGAGAGGCCGCGCTGCTTGCTGAACTCGGTGAAGACGTCGGGTGTCGCCATGACGGTGACACCGCCGGCCAGGGCGAGGGAGCACTCGCCGTTGCGCAGCGCCTGCGCGGCCAGGTGGATGGCCACCAGGGAGGAGGAGCAGGCGGTGTCGACCGTCATCGCCGACCCCTCGAACCCGAAGGTGTAGGCGACCCGGCCGGAGGCGACGCTGCCCGCGCTGCCGTTGAGCAGGTAGCCCTCCAGGTCTTCGGGTACGGAGCCGAGGCGGCTGCCGTAGTCGCCGTACATGACGCCGGTGAAGACGCCGGTGGGGGTGGCCTGGAGGGTGGTGGGGTCGATGCCGGCGCGTTCGACGGTCTCCCAGGCGACCTCCAGCAGGAGGCGCTGCTGGGGGTCCATGGCGAGGGCCTCCCGGGGGCTGATGCCGAAGAACGCGGGGTCGAAGGCATCGGCGTCGTAGAGGAAGCCGCCCTCGCGGACGTAGGTCTTGCCCGGCCGGTCGGGGTCGGGGTCGTACAGCGCCTCGACGTCCCAGCCACGGGTGGCCGGGAACTCCGCGACGGCGTCCGACTCGCCCGCGACCAGGGACCACAGGTCCTCCGCGGATCGCACACCGCCCGGGTAGCGGCAGCCGATGGCCACGATGGCGACGGGTTCGTCGGCGGCGACGGCGGGCGTCGGGGCCGGGGCGGCGGCGGGGGTGGGGGCGGTCGGGGCGAGGGTGGTGTGCAGGTGGGTGACCAGGCGGCGCGGGGTGGGGTGGTCGAAGACGAGGCTGGCGGGGAGCCGGAGTCCGGTGGCGGCGTTGAGGCGGTTGCGGAACTCGACCGCGGTCAGTGAGTCGAAGCCGAGGTCCTTGAACGCCTGGGTGAGCTGGACGGTGTCGGGTGTGGCGTGGCCCAGGACGACGGCGGCCTCGGTACGGACGAGGGCGGCGAGGGCCTCCTCGGCGTCCTCGGGGGTGAGCTGGGCCAGCCGGTCGCGGAAGCCGGTGGCGTCGGTCACCGTGGCGGCGCCGGCCCTGCGGACGGGGACGCGTACGAGGTTCTGGAGGACGGCGGGGACGGTGCCGGTCTCCAGGTGCGGCCGGAGCAGCGCGGGGACGATCCTCGCGGGGACCGGGCAGGCACCGTCGGCGGTCCGGGCGGCCTCGAACAGCGCCAGGCCCTCGTCCGCCGTGATGGGCTTGATGCCGAGGCGGGCCGCGCGGGTCAGGTCGGCGTCGTCGAGGTGTCCGGTCATGGCGCTGCGCTGTTCCCAGAAGCCCCAGGCCAGCGAGACGGCGGGCAGGCCCTCGGCGCGGCGGCGCTGGGCCAGCGCGTCCAGGAAGACGTTCGCGGCGGCGTAGTTGCCCTGTCCCGGTGTGCCGAGGACGCCCGCCATGGAGGAGAACAGGACGAACTCGGTGAGGTCGGTCCCGCGGGTGAGTTCGTGCAGGTGCCAGGCGGCGTCGGCCTTGGGCCGGAACACGGTGTCGACGCGCTCCGTCGTCAGGGAGGTGACGACGCCGTCGTCCAGGACGCCGGCGCTGTGGACGACGGCGGTGAGCGGGTGTTCCTCGGGGATGTCCGCGAGGAGCGCGGCGAGCGCGGCGCGGTCGGCGGTGTCGCAGGCGGCGACGGTGACCTTCACGCCCAGTTCGCGCAGTTCGGCGGCGAGTTCGGCGGCGCCCGGGGCGTCCGGGCCGCGCCGGCCGACCAGCAGCAGGTGACCGGCGTCCGCGGCCTTCGCGTAGCGGCGGGCGAACAGCGAGCCGAGGGTGCCCGTGCCGCCGGTGATCAGGACCGTGCCGCCCACGGCCGGTCCGGGCCCGGCGGCGGTGTCGTCGTCGGGCCGGGTCCGGGTCTCGCGGACGAGCCGGGGGACGTACACCTGCCGGTCGCCGTCGCGCAGGGCCGTCTGCGGCTCGCCGCCGGCCAGTGCCGCGCGGAACGCCTCGGCGGGGACGGTGTTCTCGTCGGCGACGTCGATGACCGCGAAGCGGCCCGGGTGCTCGGTCTGCGCGGTGCGGATCAGGCCCCAGACAGCGGCGTGCGCGGGGTCGGGTGACTCGGTGCCGGGGTGGACGGCGACGGCTCCTCTGGTGACGAACACCAGGCGACTGCCGGCCGGCCGTTCCCCGGCCAGCCATGACTGGATCAGGTCGAGCGCGTACCGCACGGCCTCGCGTGCGCGGCCGGGGACGTCCTCGGCCGGGCCGGACCGCCGCAGCAGGCCGGTGGCGATCACCGGGTCCGGGAGGCCGGCGGTGTCGTCCACCGGCAGTGTCGCGGGGTCCGTGTGCCGGGTCACCGCGACTCCGTCGGGCAGCGCGCCGACCAGGGCCTCGGGGATGCCGGTGCCCAGGAACGCCACCCGGTCGGCCGCGAGACCCTCGGCGGCGGGCGCGGGGACCCAGTCCAGGCGGAACAGGTGCTCGTCGCCGCCCGCCGTGACCGCCTTCGCCAGTTGGTCGGCGGTGATCGGCCGCATGGCCAGCGACTCCACCTCGGCGACCGGCCGTCCGGCGGGGTCGGCGAGTCCGACGCGCAGTGTCCCCGAGTCGGTCACGGTGGTCCGTACGCGCAGTACCCGGGCGCCGACGGCGTGCAGCCGGACGTCCGACCAGGCGAACAGCAGGGGTACTTCGTCCGGGCTCCGTTCGGAACGGGCGAAGACGGACGGGTGCAGCGCGGCGTCGAAGAGGGCGGGGTGGATGCCGTAGCGGTCGGCGTCGGTGGTGGTGTCGGCGGGCAGGGCCACCTCGGCGTAGAGGGTGTCACCCTCGCGCCAGGCGGCGGTCACGCCCTGGAAGGCGGGGCCGTACTGGTAGCCGAAGCCGGCGATGAGGTCGTAGAGGGTGTCGGCGGGCAGGGGGACGGCGCCGGTCGGCGGCCAGGCCGTCGGCTCCGCCCAGGGTGCCGTGTCCGGCGGGGCGGACGGCTGGGGGCCGAGGGCGCCGGTGGCGTGGCGGGTCCAGGGCCGGCCGGGTGTGGCGTCGGCGGGCCGGGAGTGGACGGTGAGGGTCCGGCGGCCGTCGTCGTCGGGTGCCGTCACATGCGCCTGGAGGTGGAAACCGCCGGTGCCGGTAAGAGTCAGGGGTGCTTCGAGGGTCAGGTCCTCCAGGTGCGGGGTGTCGGTGACTTGGCCGATGTGCAGGGCGAGTTCGACGAAGGCGGTACCGGGGACGAGGGGGGTGTCGTGCACGGCGTGGTCGGCCAGCCAGGGGTGGCTGCGCAGCGACAGGCTCCCGGTGAACAGGTGGCCGTCGCCGTCCGCGAGGGCGACGGCGGCGCCCAGCAGACCGTGGTCGGCGGCGTGCAGTCCGAGGGCGTGCGGATCGGTGGCGGTGGTGGTGTCCGTCAGCCAGTAGTGCTGGTGCTGGAAGGGGTAGGTGGGCAGACCGAGGTGGGTGGGCCGGCCGGTGGGGTAGAAGCCGGCCCAGTCGACGGTGGCGTGGGTGTGGACGGCCGCCAGCGAGGTCAGCACGCGCTGCCAGGTGCCGTCGTCGCGGCGCAGGGTGCCGGTGACGGCGGCCTCGGCGGTGCGGGTCTCGGCGGTCTCTTGCAGCGGGTGGGTGAGGACGGGGTGGGGGCTGGCCTCGACGAACAGGGTGTGTCCGTCGTCGAGGAGGCTGAGGGTGGCGGCCTGGAAGTCGACGGTCGTGGCCAGGTTGTCGTACCAGTACCGGGCACCCAGCACCGTCGTATCGGCCGTCGGACCACCGACGTGACCGGCGACGGTCGAGTAGAACGCGACCGTGGCCGGCCGGGGCTCGATCGGTGCGAGCAGCTCCAGGAGCTGGTCGTGCAGGGCCTCCACGTGCGGGGTGTGGGAGGCGTAGTCGACGGGGATACGGCGGGCCCGGACGCCCTCCGCCGCGCAGTGGGCGAGCAGTTCGACCAGCGCGTCGGCGTCACCGGCGACCACGGTGGACGACGGACCGTTGACCGTGGCCACCGACACCCGGCCCGCCCACGGCGCGATCAGCGTGGCGGCATCGGCCACGGCGAGCGGCACGGAGACCATCCCGCCCCGGCCGGCGATCCCGGTGATGGCCCGGGACCGCAGTGCCACGATCCGGGCGGAGTCCTCCAGCGACAGCACCCCCGCGATGTGCGCGGCGGCGATCTCACCCTGCGAGTGACCCACCACCGCGTCCGGGGTCACGCCCAGGTGCTCCCACAACCGGGCCAGCGACACCATCACCGCCCACAACGCGGGCTGCACCACATCCACCCGCTCCAGACCGGACGCCTGGTCCAGTACGTCGATGAGGTTCCAGCCGGTGAAGGGTTCGAGTGCCGCCGCGCACGCCGTCAGGTGTGCGGCGAACACCGGCGACGAGCGCATCAGCTCCACGCCCATGCCCACCCACTGGGACCCCTGCCCCGGGAACACGAAGACGGTCTTCCCGGATTGAGCGGGTGCCGTGCCGGTGACCACCTGCGGCGAGGGCTGACCGGCGGCCAGCGAGGCCAACGCCGCGCGGAAGTCGGCCGGTTCGCGGCCGATCACCACCGCCCGGTGGTCGAACACCGAGCGGCCCGCCGCCAACGCGTGCCCGACCTCGACGGACGTCACCTGCGGATGACGGTCCAGGTGGGCGAGCAGTCGCCGCGCCTGCTCCCCCAGCGCCGCCTCCGTCTTCGCCGACAGCGGCCACGGCACCGTACCGTCCGTCACCACCGCCCTCTCGCCGACGGCGTGTTCGGCCTCCGGGGCCTGCTCCAGCACCATGTGCACGTTGGTGCCGCTGACGCCGAAGGCGGAGACGCCGGCGCGGCGCGGGCGGCCGGCGTCCGGCCAGGGGCGTTCCTCGGTCAGGAGTTCCACCGCGCCCGCCGTCCAGTCGACGTGCGGGGTCGGCTCGTCCACGTGCAGCGTCTTCGGCAGCAGGCCGTGCCGCAGGGCCATCACCATCTTGATGACGCCGCTCACGCCCGCCGCGGCCCCGAGGTGGCCGATGTTGGACTTGAGCGAGCCCAGCCACAGCGGCCGGTCGTCCGGGCGGTCCTGGCCGTAGGTGGCGATCAGGGCCTGGGCCTCGATCGGGTCGCCCAGTCTGGTGCCGGTCCCGTGGGCCTCGACCACATCGACCTGGTCCGGCCTGACCCGGGCGTTGGCCAGGGCCTGGCGGATGACGCGTTCCTGGGAGGGTCCGTTCGGGGCGGCGAGGCCGTTGCTGGCGCCGTCCTGGTTGACCGCCGAGCCACGGACGACGGCGAGGACGGGGTGCCCGTTGCGCCGGGCGTCGGAGAGGCGTTCCAGGAGCAGGACGCCCGCCCCTTCTCCCCAGTTGGTGCCGTCGGCGGCGGCCGCGAACGCCTTGATCCGCCCGTCCGCCGCCAGCCCCCGCTGCCTGCTGAACTCGGTGAACAGTCCCGGCGTGGCGATCACCGACACACCGCCGGCCACCGCGAGGGTGCACTCCCCCTGCCGCAGCGCCTGGGCCGCCTGGTGCAGCGCCACCAGCGACGACGAGCACGCCGTGTCGACGGTGATCGCCGGGCCCTCCAGCCCCAGGAAGTAGGCCAGCCGACCGGAGATCACGCTGGTCATCTTGCCGGTCACCATCAGACCGTCCATGCCGTCCGCGGCCTCGTGGAGCAGCGGGCCGTACTCCAGCGCCACCGCGCCGACGAAGACGCCGGTCCGGGTGCCGTGCACCGACTCGGGGCGGATGCCCGCGCGTTCGAACGCCTCCCAGGCGGTCTCCAGCAGAAGGCGCTGCTGGGGGTCCATGGCGAGGGCTTCGCGGGGGCTGATGCCGAAGAAGGCGGCGTCGAACTCGGCCGCGCCGGACAGGAAGCCGCCCTCGCGGACATAGCTCTTGCCCGGCCGGTCCGGGTCCGGGTCGTACAGCCCCTCGACGTCCCAGCCACGGTCCGTCGGCAGCCCGGAGATCGCCTCACCGCCGGATGTCACCAGGTCCCACAGTTCCTCCGGCGATCCCACACCCCCCGGAAGCCGGCACCCGATGCTCACCACGGCGATCGGCTCGTCCGACGCGGCGGCCTCGGCCACGGGTACCACGGCGGACGCCCCCTCCCCCAGCAACCGGCCGCGCAGATGCCGGACGATCGCCGCCGGTGTCGGGTGGTCGAACACCACGGTCGGCGCCAGACGCAGGCCGGTGGCGGCGGTCAGGCGGTTGCTCAGCTCCACCGCGGACAGCGACTGGAAGCCGAGGTCCTTGAAGGTACTGTCCGGCCGGACCGCCTCCGGTGCCGTGTGCCCCAGCACGGTCGCGGTATGGGCGCGCACCAGCTCCGTCAGCTCGCGCTCCGCCTCGTCCGGCGACATCCCGGCGAACCGCTCCCCACCCGCGACACCGGCCTCCGTGGCTCCGGCCGCGACCACGCTCCACGTGCTCCCGGAGGTCTCCAGCCAGTACCGCTCACGCTGGAACGCGTACGTCGGCAGGTCGACGACCCGCGCTCCCCGGCCCGCGAACACCGCCGGCCAGTCGACCCGTGCCCCTCGCACCCACGCCTCGCCCACGGAGGCACAGAGCCGCTCCGGACCGCCGTCGTCGCGGCGCAGGGTACCGGTGACGGCGACCTCGCTGCCGCCCGCGGCGGTTTCCTGCAAGGGGTGGGTCAGTACCGGGTGGGGGCTGGTCTCGACGAACAGGGTGTGCCCGTCGTCCAGCAGAGCCCGGACGGTCTCCTCGAACAGCACGGTGGTGCGCAGGTTCTCGTACCAGTACGCCGCGCCCATCACCGTCGTATCGGCCATCGGCCCACCGACATGACCCGCGACCGTCGAATAGAACGCCACCGACGCCCGCCGCGGCTCAACCGGCGCCAG